>JAAZMK010000100.1 GCA_012798865.1 Clostridiaceae bacterium
CACATTCGAGGGCTACTTGGCTCGCATCATCATCGCCGCGCTCAACAAAGCCGAGATTCTGCGGAATAATGCTGTTGAACAGAAAACGTCCGAGCGTCGATTGAACGATGCCGCGATAGAGTTTGCCGTTATTCTCAACTTCACGGAGCACACGGATCTTCTGACCGAGCGTGATCATTCCTTCACCATATGCCATTTCGGCTTCCTCAACACTTGAGAAAGCAGGCAGTGGCGCCTCTTCCGGAACATCGGGGTTAGGTTTCTCGATCGTCAAATAATAGCAACCGAGAACCATATCCTGAGTAGGCACTGTAACAGGTTTTCCGTCCTGAGGTTTTAACAGGTTATTCGATGACAGCATCAAATAGCGCGCCTCGGCCTGCGCCTCAGCGGAAAGGGGCACATGTACCGGCATCTGGTCACCGTCAAAGTCGGCGTTAAAAGCCGTACAGACGAGCGGGTGGAGATGGATAGCACGACCTTCGACAAGAATCGGCTCAAACGCTTGAATGCCTAGCCTGTGCAACGTCGGCGCACGGTTCAGAAGAACAGGGTGATCCTTTATGACCTCATCCAACATATCCCAGACGATGTCACCTCCGCGCTCCACTTGCCTGCGAGCGGACTTAATGTTCTGCGCATAGCCGTGGCGCATAATTTCACGCATGACGAACGGCTTAAACAGTTCAAGCGCCATTTCCTTGGGAAGACCGCACTGATGCAATTTCAGCTCGGGACCGACAACGATGACGGAACGCCCGGAATAGTCGACGCGCTTGCCCAAGAGATTCTGACGGAAGCGTCCCTGCTTGCCCTTCAACAAGTCGGAGAGCGACTTCAACGGTCTGTTACCGGCGCCGGTAACAGGTCGCCCCCGCCGACCGTTATCGATCAGGGCATCGACGGCTTCCTGCAACATCCTCTTTTCGTTGCGGACAATAATATTCGGAGCCCCAAGCTGCAATAGTTTATTCAAACGGTTGTTCCTGTTGATCACACGACGATAGAGATCGTTCAAGTCCGATGTCGCAAAACGTCCTCCGTCGAGCTCGACCATGGGACGCAGTTCAGGCGGCAGGACAGGCAGAACATCGAGAACCATCCAGCTCGGTTCGTGACCGGAATTTCTAAATGCCTCAACGACTTCGAGGCGCTTAATGATGCGTGCCTTGCGCTGACCGCGCGCACCGGCCTCGAGCTCATCACGGAGCTCTTGAGCAAGGTTTTCAACCTTGATTTCCGCGAGCAAATCGCGAATCGCTTCCGCTCCCATCTTAGCGACGAAAGAATTGCGACCGTATTCCTGAACGGCTTCGCGGTAATCGCGCTCATTGATGATTTGCATTTTGGCGAACGACGTTTTTCCCGGATCAATCACGATATATGCCGCGAAATAAATGATCTTCTCAAGATTGCGCGGTGACATATCGAGGAGAAGCCCCATACGGCTCGGGATGCCGCGGTAGTACCAGATATGTGTCACGGGCGCGGCAAGGCGTATATGCCCCATCCGCTCGCGACGAACCTTCGCCAGCGTCACTTCTACGCCGCACTTATCACAGATAATGCCGCGGTAACGCTTTGTCTTATATTTTCCGCAGAAACATTCCCAGTCTCGAGAAGGTCCAAAAATCTTCTCGCAGAACAGCCCATCCGTTTCCGGTTTAAGTGTTCGATAGTTAATCGTTTCCGGCTTCTTCACTTCGCCTTTCGACCAAGCGAGAATTTTATCCGGAGAAGCGAGGCCGATGCCGAGTGCTTCAAAATTTCCCATTTCAGACATTGTGCAGCCTCCTTTTCCTATGCTTCATCCTCATTATCTTCAAACTCATCGATTTGCTCAGTATCTTCATCCTCAGTTACGCCGCCCTCTTGATCGAGGTAGCCTTTCGTGAATCCTTCCATATTAAAGAGATTACCCATGGTTTCCACGCCTGTGAGAGTTTCCAGTGTGCGACCCGTGACCGTCTCAGTTTCTCTCTCGTCTTCATCACCTTCGGGAATCGGCAATTCTTCGTTCAAATCCGTAAGAATGTGGACATCGAGACACAGCGACTGCAGCTCTTTGATAAGCACTTTGAAAGCTTCGGGGATTCCGGGTTCCGGGATGTTCTCACCCTTTACAATCGCTTCATACGTCTTCGTTCGACCCCAAATGTCATCGGATTTAACGGTCAGAATCTCCTGCAACGTATATGCCGCACCGTACGCTTCAAGCGCCCAGACTTCCATCTCACCGAAACGCTGTCCGCCGAACTGCGCTTTACCGCCAAGCGGTTGCTGCGTGACAAGCGAGTACGGACCGATGGATCGCGCGTGGATCTTGTCATCGACGAGGTGGAGCAGTTTCATATAGTACATGATGCCTACTGTTACGCGATTTTCGAACGGTTCGCCCGTTCGTCCGTCGTACAGAATGGTTTTGCCGTCTGTCTCCATACCTGCTTCAATGAAGGCATCGACAACGTCTTGCTCGTCAGCACCGTCGAAAACGGGCGTGGCGACTTTCCAGCCGAGCTTGTTGGCGGCTGCCCCGAGATGAACTTCCAACAATTGACCGACGTTCATGCGCGACGGGACGCCGAGCGGGTTAAGCACGATATCAAGCGGTGTGCCATCCGGCAGGAATGGCATGTCCTCTTCAGGCAGTATTTTAGATACGACGCCCTTATTGCCGTGACGCCCCGCCATCTTGTCCCCTACGGAGATTTTGCGTTTCTGGGCAACATACACGCGGACAAGCTTCGTCACACCATGTTTCAGCTGCTCATCCTGATCACGCGTAAAGATCTTGATATCGACAACGACGCCTGACTCACCATGTGGGACGCGGACGGACGTGTCGCGCACCTCACGTACTTTTTCACCAAAAATAGCGCGATAGAGACGCTCCTCTGGAGTCAGCTCCGTTTCACCTTTCGGAGTTACCTTGCCGACGAGGATATCTCCGGCGTGCACTTCCGCACCGATTCGGACAACCCCCTCCTCATCAAGGTCTTTCAACGCATCGTCCGCCACGTTGGGAATCTCACGCGTAATCTCTTCCGGACCGAGCTTCGTATCGCGCGCCTCGCACTCATACTCGGCAATGTGGATCGACGTATAGACATCGTCCCGCACCAAGCGTTCACTGAGCAAGATCGCATCTTCGTAGTTGAAACCTTCCCACATCATGAACCCGATCAATACGTTTCGACCCAATGCGAGTTCGCCGTTGTCGACTGAAGGTCCGTCGGCGATAATATCACCGCTCTTAACCGTGTCGCCGACCTTGACAAGCGGTCTTTGATTGATACATGTTCCTTGGTTTGAACGCGTGTATTTTTTGAGAGGGTAGGAAACGACCGCATCATCATCTCCAAGAACGACAATTCTGTCGCCTGCCACATGATCAACGATACCGTCATTCTCGGCGACGACACAGACACCTGAATCCTTGGCTGCGCGGTGTTCCATTCCCGTTCCTATAATCGGCGCCTCCGTTTCAATAAGAGGGACTGCCTGACGCTGCATATTGGAACCCATCAGTGCGCGGTTCGCATCGTCGTTGCCGAGGAACGGGATAAGCGATGTCGCAACCGAAACGAGCTGTTTCGGCGATACGTCCATCAAGTCAACTTTCTCGGGCTCAAGCTCCAAGAATTCGTCGCGGAAACGACAAGTAATCCTCTTGTTGACGAAACGTCCTTTTTCGTCGAGAGGTTCGTTCGCTTGCGCAATATTGAACTTATCTTCTTCATCCGCGGTGAAATAACGGACTTCACCCGTCACAACGCCTTTCGTCTTGTCATAGATACGATACGGCGTCTCGATAAATCCATAACGATTGATACGTGCATAAGTTGCCAGCGAATTGATCAGACCGATATTCGGTCCTTCAGGTGTCTCGATCGGACACATACGACCATAGTGCGACGAGTGAACGTCGCGCACTTCGAAGTTGGCGCGCTCGCGTGAAAGTCCGCCCGGTCCAAGCGCTGAAAGACGGCGTTTATGCGTCATCTCCGCCAAGGGATTAGGCTGATCCATAAACTGCGAGAGCTGACTCGAACCAAAAAACTCTTTAATCGCGGCGGAAATCGGTCGAGTATTGACGATGTTCTTCGGTGTCGTCGTCAAGACATCGGGAATTGTCTGCATGCGCTCGCGCACGACACGCTCCATACGTGAAAAACCGATGCGCATCTGATTCTGCAAAAGCTCACCAACGGAACGAATGCGACGATTGCCAAGGTGGTCAATGTCATCACGCCGACCGACGCCATACTCGAGACCGATGTAATAACTTATCGTCGCGAGAATATCGTGAAGTGTCAAATGGCGCGGAATCAACTCGTTTCTTCTCGATTTGAGGAGCTTGCGTAGTTTATCTTCCTGCTCAGCTGCTTCACGGACTTCATCAACAATCTCGCGGAGTACCGGCGTGTAAACACTCTCCGTAATGCCGAGTTCTTCAAAATCGATCAGCTCGAGAACATCAGCATTGATATAGCGTTCCAAGAATGTGCGCGCGTTAACGCGCTCGTTGCCGACAATACGAAGACAGTGGTCAAACCGCGTCACTGTATCACCTCTCCGATGAATTGGGTAGACATCGACGCTGTTGACTCCCGCCTGCTGTATGGCATCCGCCGCTTCTCTCGTAATAATCTCATCAGCGAGCACGAGCACCTCACCGTCGTCAGCGATAATATCCACGGCTGCGACGTGACCGGCAAGACGATCAGCGATGGCGAGTTTCTTATTCAGCTTGTAGACACCGACCTTTGCTAGATCATAGCGGTTGGGGTTGAAAAAATTATTATGTAGGAGCGCCTGCGCTCCCTCACGCGTATAAACCTCGCCGGAACGAAGTTTTCGGAACATTTCCTGAAGACCCTCATCACTCGTTTTGCAACCGTCCTTCTGCATGGTCAGAAGAAGTGATTCCTCTTCGCCGAGCACATCGATAATCTCCTCATCCGTTCCGATGCCGAGAGCGCGGAGCAAAATCGACAGATGGAACTTCCTCTGGCGATCGACACGAACCCAGAGCAAGCGTTTCGCATCCGATTCAAATTCAATCCAAGCGCCGCGGTTGGGAATCACTTGAGCGGTATAGAGCTCAATGTCGTTCTTATCGAGCGTCACATCAAAATATGCGCCCGGAGAACGTACAAGCTGGCTGATGATAACGCGTTCAGCTCCGTTGATGATAAAACTTCCCGTATCCGTCATAATCGGAAATTCACCGACGTAGACATCCTCTTCTTTCATTTCGGGCATCTTGCGATCATGTAGACGAACCTTCATGTTCATCTTTGCCGCATAATTGGCGTCTCGCTCTTTACATTCTTCAATAGAATACGTTGGATTTTCAATGTCGAAATCAAAACCGATAAATGAAAGCTCAATATCACCTGAAAAATCAGAAATGGGCGACACTTCCTCAAGGACTTCCATCAACCCCTCTTCAAGGAACCAGCGATAGCTACTTTTTTGAATTTCTAACAGATCAGGTATATCGAGGATTTCGTCAATCTTTGAATATGACATTCTCTGCACACGTCCGTACTGAACGGGCTTTACCATTGGCGTTCACCTCACAAATCGAACCGGCATAATATTGGCAGATGCACCGACAAACCGGCATTGACGATGCTGTCCTACGTGATATAATTACCCTGTCGAAAGATCTTGTAGTCCATTATTCTTGGGTTAATGGGCACAATGAAACAAGCCTTGCGACACATCAGACGATTGTAACACGCTTTGGCTTGCGAGTCAACAGCTTTTTTTATTTTGTTGGAGAGTTTTTTTGTGAAGTCTCGACGTTCAATCCGGTTTCTCACAACGATCCTGTTTGTAAGGGCAACCAGAACCTTTATGAAGACCTTGCGTTTGAAGGGAACGCATTTCCCGGGGCAACTTGCAAAAAAGCTGTGTCCCGATTTTCTTATGCGTATTGATAAACCCGATAAAATCATCGCCGTAACGGGAACAAACGGAAAGACTACGGTAGCCAATATGGTTGCCGATTTGGCGCGATCCTTCGGAATGACCTTCGCGCATAATGCGTACGGAAGCAACATCGAGGAAGGCATCATTACGACTCTCCTAGACTCCACTACTTTGACGGGCAAAAAGAAACTCCCTCTCGCCATTCTTGAAATCGACGAGAGACTGACGCGGATTGTTTTCAAGGCGATCCGTCCCGATTATCTCATCATCACGAATCTTTTCCGCGAATCCTATTTACGGAATGCCCACGGCGAGTTCATCTATAATTTGCTGGATGAGAGCATCCCGTCGGAGACACATCTCATCGTCAACGCCGACGATCTCCTCTCACAGAATCTGGCTGTCGGACGCCCGCACACGTCTTTCGGCATCGCACGCCTTCCCGGTGAGAAGACCATCACAGAAAGCCTGATACGCGATATCATCCTCTGCCCTCGATGCCATAATCCGTTGACAGACTTATTCATCCGATACCACCATATCGGGCGCTCTCGGTGCGAGGCATGCGGATGGCATTCACTAAACCCCGACTACGAAATTACAGCCGTCCTCGCTGCCGGTACACGAGACAGCTTGCCGTTTAACGAGTTGCCGGACGCCGATACACTCGTGCTCAGCACAAAAGACGGAGAAGAAAAATATCCGTTCCGGGGCGAGAACATTCTCGATCTCTACAACGAGCTCGTCACCATCACGTTGTTCAGAGCGGTCGACAAAACACACGATGAAATTGCAGAGTCTCTCTCCAACATCGTGATCGGACGATCTCGCAAAGAAGTGCTCAAGGTGGGTGAAAAACGCATCTACCGAATGCTCGCCAAAGGAAAGAACCCTATTGCGGTCAGTCGCGTTCTGGACGCGATCCATTCAATTCCCGGGAAGAAGCAGTTCATCCTGCTCATCGATACGAGTACCGAGACGGTTACACCCGACGACAATGCCGCATGGATCTTTGATGCCGACCTCGCATTGCTGAATGACCCGGACATCTCACGTGTAGTGATTGCCGGCAGACGTTGCGAAGATTTCCGTTTGGCGTTGTTATTTGCGGGAGTTGATGAAAGAAAAATCGTACCGCTAAGAGACAGGCGCGATGCCGCCGACGCCATACTCTTGGAAGAGGGATCTGAGACGATCGCCATCCTCTACTCTCTTTACTCGGAGCCCATTTCGCGCACAGTCACCAAGCGTCTTTACGAGCGTTTGGCAAAGGAGTCGTCATGAGAGTAGAAATATTGTACGGCGAACTGGCAAACCTGCTCGGAGAGCACGGTACGCAGAACCTGCTTTCGCATACATTCGGAGAGTCGAATATCGTTCGTACCGCCTTCCCGAAGCGACCGGAGTTCTTAGACGGTGATATCGATTTCGTTTATATGGGTTCGATGACGGAACAGTCGCAACGTCTTGTCCTTAACGCTTGGCACGGTCTGAATGACGACTTCAAAGATGCGATTGAGCGCGATGTTCTCTTTTTCTTTACCGGCAATGCGCTTGATCTCGTCGGGCGGACAATCGAATACGAGAAAGGCGAAACGGTCGAAGCTCTTGGCTTGTTTCCGTTCGACACATATTGCATGCGTTATAAACGTCGAAACGAAGCAGTCTATGGAAGTTTTCAGTCAATCGACGTGATGGGATTTCGTTCACAATTCACGACACATCGCGGTACTTTGCAAGAGCATCCCTTCATTCACCTAAAATACGGGGACGGCACAATTCCCGACAGTCAAGTTGAAGGTATCCACAAGAATCGTTTCTTCGCGACGGAACTCTTGGGACCGTTCCTCGTACTCAACCCGCTCTTTTCAAAGTGGCTCTTTTCACTCGTGGGATTCGATGACCGGCTTCCCTTTGAAGAAGCACTCATCAGAGCATACGGAGTGCGAAAGAAAGACTTTCGCGATTCGTTCTCCATCTAAGCGGACTGAGAAACAGTCTTTGTTATCTTGCGACATCTCAATATAAGTCAAGATCACAACCTGCTAAACGCAAAAGGGGCTCTCTCTTTTGAGACAGCCCCTAATATACTCTCAACCGGCACAGTTGCCCGACCGCACCAACTTTTATCAAATTAGGTCAGTCGTTACTGCAGCGTCGGTTTAGGTGTCAGATCAGGTAGCACGGGAACACTCCCGAATAATGCGTCAAAGAACCGAAGTTTACCGACGAATTTCATACCGAATGGATGATACTCAACTTTTGCTTCGTCATAGACGCGATCGCCCCATTCCTCGACAAAAACATCTTTCAAGATTTCCTTGATCGCCCTGTCTTGTGCCTTCTCATCGGAGCGTTCAACAAAGTACATGATGTGGTAACCGAACATCGTTTTGACGATGCCCGTGTCACCGGGTTTACGTCCTGCTTTTTGGAACCATTCACGGAATTCCTCTGCAAGTCTCGCTTGGAGATCCTCATCCATATCGGCGTAAAGTCCGCCTTGAGCCGCACTTCCCGGATCTTTACTGTATTTTTTTGCCAACTCTGCGAACGAGTCCTCCGTCATGGCTCCGGCTTTATACTCCTTAAGTATGCGCTCCGCCTCTGCTTTGAGCTCTTCATCCGTCAATTCAGGCGCATCGGGATCTTCGTCGTCAGCGATAAGAATATGGCGCACGGAATAGAACGGACGCTTGCTATTCGCTTCTCGACGAATAAAGCGGACGAGCGTCATCGTTTCAACCCCCTCAATAATCTTCGCATCGTCGAGTTCGCGCGCGGCATCCTTGAGGAAAGTTCCGACTTGACCAAGCACTTCGCTGCCGAGCACTTCTTTTTTGACAACAGATTTGGGGTTATCCGTCAGTTTCTTCGCTTCGTCTTCTGACACATATTTCTTCACCGCGTTGACAAAAGAATTTTTCTTCAACGCTTCGAGTGCGGCATGAGCGTCGTCCTTGAGTTTTTTTAGTGCTTCTTCCTTCTCATCCGCTGTCGCGTCTTCTTCGACATTAAGCGTGAACTGGTAGACGTTATACGTGAATAGATCGAGATCGTCCTTGTGCTCTTCGTAATACTGAGAAATTTTTGCTTCTGAAAGATCAGCCTGCTCCGCAAGGTGTTGATTGTAGTACGAGAGCATCATCGAGTTGACAAAGTCCTGCTTCAGTATTTTCATGTTGACGCCGGGACCGAAATACATTTTCAAAAAGCCGGCAAGTGTCGTGCCGCTCTGGAGAGCTATTTGCGTAATTTGAGCATCCAAGTTCTCGAGCGTATCATCAATCTCTTTCTGCTGTTCTTCTGTCAACTTGAAGCCGGTTTTCTCCATATCTTGAAGCATCGCTGATGCAAAGACTACGCCGGGGATCACTGCGTTAATAAAATCGTCGCGAAAGGTATTCGTCGGATTCATCTGCGACGGTTGCTTAAGCACATCCTGAAACTCCTCCGTAAAAGCCAACCCATACTGTGCAGACGCCGTGTAGTTGCCGAAGAACATATTCACTTCAGCAGCGGACACTTTCTTGCCGTTAATGGTCATGGCTCTCACATTTCGTGTCAAAAGTCCGGTTCCCGCAATGATCCAAACGACAATCGCCAATACAACGACAACGGCGACAGATGCGAGCGCGATCTTCTTGCCGATGCTGTGCGACTCGATTTTTTTCTTTTGACCGTCACTATCCTTCAAGCGGGCAAGCCTGTCTTTTCTTTCCGCCCTAGCTACGTCCTGTTTCCATTCTGTAGATTCTTTCTTTGCCATATATCCTTTCCCTCCGCGACAAATGAGACTTTTCCACTCGTCTTCGGTTGTCTCGCCTAAATGATACAACAATGAGTCGCTTCTCCACGGCATGAAAACACCTGCAGTGGAGTCAGCTCCTTGTCGTGCACGCAACAAAGTCTAGCACAATTGATGGAAAGAGGTAAACACGGCGCGTAATAATGTTCTGCAGTTTATCTGAACAGAAGAAAAGGGAAAGCGTTTGAAAAGCAATGATAAAAAAGTTGCTTCGATTATTTCTCGCTCTTGACACGTTCCACTTTGCGAAGAAGGTCAAATGCTTCATCGATCCAGAAATCAGGTAAGGCTTGGCTGAGTTCGTCTTTATCCATGGCCGTCCAGCTGACCGCGGCAAAAGGCATCCCGGCATTTTGCGCACATTTCAAGTCATGAATCGCGTCGCCAACGTAGAGAATCTGCTCGGGTGTATCGAGCTCAAGCCGCTCCATCGCGCACAATAACGGTGCAGGCATCGGCTTGTGCTCTTCCGTATCATCGACGCTTACGATGACATCGAATAAATGCAACATCTCAAAAGCCTCTAGGAATGAGACAGTGCTCTCCCCGCGTCTCGATGTGACAATGCCGGTTTTAAACCCTTCTTGACGCAGTTGCTCGATCATGGGAATGACATCAAGAAAAACCCCGACGTGTGACGTCGTCCGAGGTGCGCTCCACTCGAAATACTCCTGAAACATTTCCGGACCCTTTTCACCGCCGTAGTGTCCAAAAGTCCTGACAAGCGGCTCACCGATCGTCGCAAGAATAACTTCATCAGACGGAATCCATCCAAGTATTTTTTTAAAAGTATGTCGGTGAGTCGCGATAATTAGCGGAACCGTGTTGAGCAATGTGCCGTCAAGGTCAAAAAGAATGGCAGATACCGCGATTTTGTCGCTGTCGTTGACGATTGTGGACCCGTAACTGTTACTCATTTCGTGCCCTCGGAAGCTCCCTGATTGAAAGCAGAGTCACGAATCACGCGAACGCGAACGATGCGATTATCGGAGACTGCAAGGATATGGAAAACAAGATTCTCATAGCGCACCGACGGAAGTTCATCCTCTTCGGGAATGCGGTCAAGCAGTTCAATCAGGAACCCCGCGACGGAATCGTATTCATCATCCTCAAATGTGACACCTGTCACTTTCGAAAGCTTGTCAAGTGGAAACGACCCCGCCACAAGCCATGTATCGGGGGATATTTCCACAATCTCCTGCTCCACTTCATCGTATTCGTCCTCAATGTTACCGACAATCTGTTCGACGAGATCCTCAATCGTCAGAAGCCCTGCCGTCCCGCCATATTCATCGATCACGATAGTCATTTGAATATGGTTTTGCTGCATATCGTGGAACAAATCGCTGATGATGCGCGACTCGGGTGTAAACCATGCTTTGCGCATGATCGCCTCTAACGAAAAAGCATCGCCGTCAGTGAAGAGGAGATCTTTTACATGTAAGACACCGATAATATTGTCAACGGAGCCTCTATAAATCGGAAATCGCGTATAACCTGTTTCATTTACGAATGAAAGGGTCTCCTCGTAGTCTGCATCGACCGGAAGCGCTTCTATATCAGTGCGGTGCGTCATGATGTCCGAAGCGATCTTGTCATCGAAATCAAACAGATTCGCGAACAATTCGATATTGTCTTCAACAATGGCGCCCAGATCGCGCCCTTCCTCCAGCATCTGAAGGAATTCCTCTTCGGTCGGGGCGAGAGTGACCGCTTCCACTTCGCGGAGGCGAAACAGACGCATGAGCGCAGTGGACGTGAAATATATGAGCCGCTCGATCGGTTTTACAACAATTAATAGCATTGACATCAACAGCCAGAACCGTACGGCAAAGACTCCGCCTTTATCCCCTGCCGCACGCTCAGGCATGACTTTACCGACAATCAGAAATATGAGAATATGAGCGGCTATCATCCCGACATAAATCCATCGACTTGCCGTTTCGGAGCAGGGGAACAAAGATACAACGGACGGAACGGAACGCAAGGCGCCCCATACAAAGTACACGGCGGTCGTAAGCATTGAAGCCGTCATCAGCTCCCGGTAAAGCGTTTCGCGCGATTCCAACCGGCGTAAAAACGATTTTGCCTGTGAACTGCCCGCATTGGCGCGCTCTCTGATTTGATCCATGTCAATCATGCGTGTAGCTTTGATGAAAGCGGTAATAAAACACGACAATATTAGAAGGAGAAATATCACAACAACAGCACCCCAAGAGAATGAGGTGAGAAGACACGATCGTCGTATCACAAGCTCAGGTGATGAGACGGTCATACAGGTTAAGCACATGTTTGGACTCCCCGAGTCGTTCAGCCCGCTCTTCGCGGTTCGTACAGAACATTTATTCAAGCTGTTTTCTCAAACAGCTAAACAGTATCACTTGTTTGAATGAAAGAAAGGTCAGTCATGACCGCCCGACCTTTCGCATAGGGGATCTCGGCATATCCTTGATGAACACACCGAGATCCTTTTCATTCTTATTCTTCGCTCTGTGCCGCGGCGATGATACGTTCAGAAATATTCTGAGGGACTTGTTCGTAGCGAACAAAATCAATCGTGAACCAGCCGCGACCTTGTGTCATTGACTTCAAATCGGTCGCATATTTTGCAATTTCCGCCCGCGGCGCTTCTGCCTCCACGATCTGGAAACCTTGAATCGTATCGGGGTGAATACCCATGATGCGCCCACGACGCTTGTTGAGGTCACCCATAATATCTCCGAGAAAATCGTCGGGGATATGGACCATCAGCTTGTCGATCGGCTCAAGCAGAACAGGATCGGCTTGCGGCAATCCCGCGCGATACGCCAACCGCGCCGCAAGCTTAAACGATAGTTCGTTCGAGTCGACAGCGTGGTAGGAACCGTCAACGAGCGTCGCCTTCAAATTGACGACGGGATAGCCGGCGAGAACACCCTCCTCGATCGCTTCCTGAAGACCTTTTTCAACAGCAGGGAAATAATTCCTCGGAACGGCACCGCCGAAGATCTCTTCCGCGAATTCCAAACCTTCTGATGTGCCCGAGCCGGGCTCAAAGACAATCCACACGTCACCGAATTGACCGTGCCCGCCTGTCTGCTTCTTATGTCTGCCCTGCACCCTAACCTGCTTTCGAATCGTCTCCCTGTACGCGATACGCGGCTCGCTCAGTTCCGCTTCGACCCCGAACTTCGATTTCAATCGTGAACAAAGCACCTCAAGCTGTACTTCGCCCAGTCCGGATAGGCGGAACTGTCTCGTCTCAGGATCGTTCACGATTTCGAACGTGACATCCTCATCCTTCAAGCGGACGAGACCTTGCATGATTTTTTCTTCTTCACCCTTGTTGACAGGCGCGATAGCGAGCGTTAAACACGGAACCGGCATTTCCGGCGCGATAATTCTCACCGGATCCGCCTTGGCAGTTAAGGTATTAAGGGTCACTGTATCCGACAGCTTAGCGATGGAGCCGATGTCTCCGGCGACGACGACTTCCGTCGGTGTCTGTTTGCTACCGTTCTGGTAATTGAGACCGATCAGCCGTTCTTCCTCCTCCTGATTCACATTGTAGACGGTACCTTCATCCTTAAACGTACCTGAAAAGACGCGGAACAGTGAGATTCTTCCGACAAAGGGGTCGACGAACGTTTTAAAAACGAAGGCTGCCAGAGGACCGTCCGTTTCGGAGTGAAGCAGAATTTCCTCGCCAGTCTTGTTAACGGCTTTAACGGGATGACCGTCTGTCGGTGTCGGGAAAAACTTCGCCATGGCGTCAAGCGCAAAAGAGACGCCGATATTCTCCTGAGCTGAACCGACAAAAACAGGCATAATCGATCCCGCTGAGATCGCTTTGCGCATGCCGAACGCTTCCTCTTCCGGTGTGAAATCTTCACCCTCGAAGTATTTTTCCATAAGGTGCTCGTCATTTTCCGCCATCTGCTCCTTGAGTGTTTCCGCAAACTCTTCGACGACACCCTCAAGTTCGCTCGGCAGCTCCGTCTCTTTCATTTCGCCGCGTTTTCCGGTGAAGGAGTAAGCTTTCGCACTGAGCACATCGACAATCCCTATCATTTTCTCGTTTTGCATGATCGGCAATGAAAGCGGCAAAACTTTCGGTCCGTAAGCTTCACGCAATTCACCCAAAGTCTTCTCAAAGTTGGCATTCGCTTCGTCCATACGATTGACGAAGAACGCGACGGGGATGTTCTCTCCTCCGGCGTTGCGAACCGCCTTCTCAGCGCCGACGGACAAACCGTCTTTCGCCGACATGACGATCAACGCCGTATCGCCCGCAAACATGCCTAATATCTGTTCACCGAGAAAATCAAAATCACCTGGCGTATCGATAAAATTGAGTTTGTGTTTCTTCCATTCGCACCAAGCTACGGATGTACTGATCGACAATCCGCGACGCATCTCTTCCGCATCGAAGTCTGTCACCGTATTTCCGTCATTCGAGCGACCCATCCGGTCGATAACACCTGCATTATAGAGCGCGGCTTCGACAAAAGCTGTTTTGCCGACGCCGCCGTGACCCATCACGGTGATGTTTCTGATTTTGTCCGTCATAAATTTCATATTGTTCCCCCTTTGAGAAGTCGTTTTTCGCTATTATACCGCATGATAGCGTGTATCATTCATAAGGTTCAAGTTCCGCCGTGAAATGGCGCAGGACTTTCTCTTGCCTGACGACGCGGAAGCCTTTTATGTTCTCAGCGTTAGCCATCACTTTCTCCAACGATGTCGCGACGAAGTCTAGATGCGCCTGCGTGTACGTCCGTCTCGGTATGCAGAATCTCGAGAATTCCATCTCGGCTTCCAACTGCTCGCCCGTCTCAGGATCTGGATCGAGGATGAAAGAGCCGACATCGCACCCGCGAATTCCCGCCTCTCGGTACAGCTCGACACAGAGCGAATGCGCAGGAAAGCGATCGTACGGGACATGCGGCAATATGGCGCGCGCATCGACAAAGACGGCATGTCCTCCGGCTGGAAGCTGACATGGCACACCGAGTTCATTCAGCCGTTCCGCTAAATATCTGGTCTGCCCGATGTACGATCGAAGGAAATCCTCCTCAATCCCCTCTTTAAGCCCCACGGCCAATGCGTCCAAGTCGCGACCGGAAAGCCCGCCGTATGAAACAAATCCCTCATACGGAACAACAAAACTCCTGACTTTTCGCATCAGCTCTTCATCTTCTCGGACTCCAACGAGACCGCCCATATTAACGAGTCCGTCTTTTTTTGCCGACATCGTAAAAGCGTCCGCGTCCCTGAACATATCGCGAACAATGTCGCCAATCGACCGATCGGCATGCCCTTCTTCGCGCTCTCTGATGAAAAAAGCATTCTCCGCGAAACGTGCCGCATCGATGACGAATGGGATGTCGTAATGGCGGGCGATCTCAGCCGTCCGACGTATATTGGCAAGGGAGACAGGTTGTCCGCCCGCGGAATTGCACGTCACCGTCATAATAATCATGCCGACCTTGTCTCGACCGTATGCTTCAATCAACTCTACGAGACGTTCCGTATCCATATTTCCCTTGAACGGAAAGGCAGTGGAAATGTTCTTCGCCTCCGGCACGACGCAGTTGACCGCTTTCCCGCCGATGAGCGCGATGTGTCCCGTTGTCGTGTCGAAGTGCATGTTGGAGATCGATATCTGACCCTTTTTGATCAGACTCGGAAAGAGCACGTGCTCCGCTGCACGACCTTGGTGAACGGGCTGAAAGAATTTCCATCCGAATAGTTCCTCGCACGTGGTCATTAAGCGGTAATAGCTCCGCGAACCTGCGTAACTCTCGTCGCCCATCATCATCGACGCCCACTGCCGGTCGCTCATCGCTCCCGTTCCGCTGTCCGTGAGCATGTCGATGTAGACGTCATCGCTTTTCAAGCCGAATAAATTGTAATGTGAGTTGCGTATCGCCGCGCTCCGCTCCTCTTTTGTCGTCACCCGCAAAGGTTCCACCATTTTGATTCTATAAGGTTCTGGCAAATATTGAGCCATAAGCTCCCCCCTCTACGACTTGTTCGCCGCGGTCAACGTACGGTAAAGGCGACCTTTCATCGTCCCGCTGCTCCGCTTCACACTCCTATAATATTTTTACTTTTAATTTACTACTCTTCCTCAGATGGTCTTCAATGTGATCGCGAAAGAATGAAGTCTATGATGTCGTGATCGACCTCATCTTTGTTGATCTCATTGACTATCTCGTGGCGTGCATTCTCGTATTGCTTCATCACGACGTCATCGAAACCGAGATCTCTGAACTGCTCGTATAACTTCGGGGCAGCCTTTCCCATATCGCCAACGGGGTCGTGGTCGCCGCTGGCAATCAGGACAGGCGTCTCCCTGTCCATGAGCGCAAGATTCTTCTGCTTGTAAAGCGAAGAGAATCCGGTAAACATATCGACGAAAGCACCGTTCGTGAACTTGAATTGATTGCGCTCTTCCGACACATAAGCGTCGACGATCTCTTCATCGCGCGTCAACCAGTCGCAAGGCGTTCGATTCGGCTTGAAGAAACGGTTGTTGTTACCAAGCGTCATCGCGGTAAGCAGTTGACTTCGGTGACGCTTACCTTGGATTCGCCGCAACACTTTCGCCATGAACAAGGCTACCGAGATCAAGACCTTCGGCTGCATGCCGACCCCTGTCAAAATAATTCCGTCGAGCTTGTCAGTCGGATAAACGTGGAGATACTGCCGTACGAGAAACGAACCCATCGAGTGACCCATCATGAATTGAGGTGTATCGGGATAGCGATTCTTCAACATACCGTACAACGTACGCATGTCTTCAAGCACGCACCTGTTGCCGCGATAGTCGGCAAAATATCCCCAATCGTCCTTGCTCTTCACGGAATACCCATGCCCTAAATGATCATTTCCCACAACAAGAATACCGTGATCTGCCAGTACGCCGGCGAACCGATCGTAGCGATCGATGAACTCCACCATGCCATGCGCGATCTGCAACAATGCGACCGGATCACCTTCAGGTTCCCAAATAGCCGCATAGATATCCGTCTTGCCATCGGAAGACGAATAATATTCAGTTTTTTTCATCATCGAAAACTCCTTGCCATACGCCTAGAGGCACGCGATCAAGACAGCCCTCCGATCCAGCCAAACAAATTCATCGGAAGTGCTTGATTCAGTATATCAAAACGATAAGTAAACTGAGGGATATATATTTAAATTCATTATAATCCCCTATCTTTTCTTTTAATGTAAAGGATGCGGCGCAACAAACTGCCGCACGGACAGCGTTCGCCCGTTAAAATCGCATCATCTCCCGTACGATAGCGGATGAAAGGCATCCCGCGCCGCGTCAACGTCGTAACGACAAGTTCACCGATGACGCCGTCCGGAACTTTACGTCCATCCGCGTCGACAACCTCGAAATAGAGATCATTCTCACGGATGTGCATCCCCTGATGTGCTTCACATTCGACGGCGCCCCCGAGCCCCGTCTCCGTCATCCCATAATGATCAAAAACATCACAGTTCCAAGCGCTTTCAAGCATATTTCTGTCATCCGCAGAAAGACTTTCACTGCTGCTCAAAACGGCTCGAATCGGAATGCCTTTCGTCTGCTTAGACACCGCCAAGAGCGAAGATCGAGGACCACAGACGACATCAACCGACCTGTCGCGGAGCAATGCGACAGCTTTCTCGCCATCCTCGCAGTGGACAGTGAGTCCGAGTCGTCCCAACGCTTCAGATAAAAGCGCGCCTACGCTATCGGGGGTCTTAGCCGGGAATAGAATAAGAGCGTGATCCTCCGGTCTGCACAATGTCTTCATGCCGTTCTCGAAAAAATCGAGCGTCAGCTCGATATCTTCGCGAGTGAAATAGACGCGTTTTGGCGATTCTACTGTTCCGGAAGTCTGCAGAGTCGTCAACTCTACCGGATCACCTTGGGACGGAAATTCAAACGTTACAATCCGTGAGATCTCACTTTGCTTGACGCAGAGCATCGATGAACCATGTCTTACGAGATCATGTGCGTCGATCATCGGAAAAAGAGAGAATGCATCGAGCGATTCGGGCGCACCGCATTCCTCATATAGACGACGATAAAATGGAGAATGAAACTTCGCATACTCGATCAGCGTATTTATTCGGGCAAGCTGATACGCCTCCATCGCCTGCCGGTCGTCCGTCGCGATACCGTGCTTATCGTTGATCCACTGATCGAGAGACGTTCGCTTCATTGTACGCGGGAATTTTCTTAACGCCGTAACGGCGTTTCACTCAATACAAAGGAATAAATTCAAGCAGGTCATCCTCAAATTACCCTTTTCCTTCTATTCGCTCCACTAAGACTCGAGAATTTCGTATTCCCATAGAAGGTCAATCAACTTCTCGTATCCGGCATGGATAACTCCGGGACAAACCGTCGGACAGTTGGAAAAATCGCCATCAATCAGTCCGTAACACGTATCCGTTCCATACGTTTCCCTGAACCAGTTGACATAGGCGGCGACGATCTCGATCGCGTACTCGTGAGGCAACTCGTCAGGCTCGCCGCGACCGGTAAAATAACCGAGCGCCGCGGCGCCGCCAGTCAGGACACCGCACGCTCCGCCCGTCTCAGCCATCCCTGTATTGAGTCCCGACATCGCACGGATAAGATCGGGGTTTTCTTTGCCGTCGATCTCGAGCGCCACCTTCACCATGATCTGCGCGCACTTAAAACCCTGGCGCCTCATCTCGAAGACCATTTTGTCAAAATCCATGCTGTCCTCCTTACATCATGCTGTCCTGCTCTTTGGGGTCTTGCTGATGTCATCTTCCTATGGAAAATCGCTATTATTAAGTTATTACAGAGCTTATCGATTCAATTTCGCGACGACGCGAGGCTAGATCGCCTCGTATACGCCTAGGAAATACTTTCTTCCGCCTCGGCATGACTGAGACGGAAATGCCTTACCCGTTTCCCATATCCAAGAGGCAATGAACAAACGTAACACGTCCGTCGCGTCTTTCCACCATATGCGCCTGAATCCTTCAAAATCAGGAGGAAGACCGTCGTATACATCCGAAACCAAAAACCTTCCGCCTCGTGACAATATGCGGCGCACGTCTCTTACGACACTTGACTTATCTTCTAACAGTGAAAGACTGCACTCACAGAGTACGACCTCGAACGAACCGTCCTCAAACGGGAGCTTCGCCTCCTTGTCATCGAACTCCCATATAAGATAGCGGTGATCCGGGTCGTTCTTACGCGTATGTTCGATGACGGACGCACGATCGACACCACAGACATCAAACCCCAACTCCGCACAAACTCTCACGCTGTCACCCGCACCGCAACAAAGGTCGAGTACGCGATCGTCAGGCGCAACGTTGCCCATCGATAAAAGCTTTTTTGTCGAGTCGGCTCCGCCGGGATGCCCGAGGTCAAATGCCCGCCATTCTTCACTTGCATAGAAATCGCTCATCGTTCCGTCTACTTGTCTTCCAATGCGCGCTCGACGTCAAAAATCTTTCCCGTGGCGAGTTCCTCCGGTATCAAGCCAAGCCCGCAAAGCGGACATTTCGGCATCAAGATCGGAAAATCATTTCCCATGTAGCGGAGTGTAATCGGACCGTTTTCGAGCGGAACGTGGCAAAGCCCGCAGTAGAGTTCTCCCTCCGACAAATCGAACACTTCATGATATTTCACATCAGACATCGTCACATCTCCCTGCTCTAACGGATTTCCATCCGATGGCTATACGCGCGTTTGACACGCCGCGCCTCTCCCTCAGGTGCGTAATACACCCAATAGGTGACGTGACCTATCTGTTTGTATGCGATACGCAGCCCCGACTTGACTTCCTCGATGAAACGGCTTGTTGCCTCCGCTTCCTCGATCACCTCGCGAATATCTTCTTCGAGAATCAGTCTCTTCTCGAGCAGTTCACCGAGATCGTCATCGTAAATCAAAATCAATCTGTCTTCCTCCTCCTGTACCTCGTGCCACAAATCGCGCAGCATCGATCGTTTGAGCAGTGCTCGATTATCTTGGCGCAGGGAATATCCGGGGGCGCGCTCGTCGCCCGTATTCGTGCCGAAAATCAATTCAAGCAGATGGACTGCGCGTGCGCCAGCCTTGCTGAAACGATCGCGACACCCCATGCAGTACGTCAATCTCGTCTCATCGACATCGCGGAGACAAAACTCCGTCATCTTGTTCGCCAGACTATTGTGCGAGAACTGGACAAGCCCGCCGTAACCACAGCAGGGCGTCTCCTCACCTGAAAACTTCGGTTCTTGAACGCGACACCCGAGCTGAGCAAGGAGCTCTCTCACGGCATGACGCGTCTCTTCCTGATCGCGCGCGCCGCACGCGTCATGGATGGTCACCGGAAGATTTCTCTTCGTATCGGGTATGCCTGTCTCAAGCAACACCGTCCAGACATCGTGCACATCGTCAACGATATCGGCAAGCGATTTACGGCATGTCGAACAGGCGACGATGACGATCGGACGACCGAGAAGCTCCCACTCATTCTTCAACATCGCCTTCGTCTCTTCGAAGAGATCCGTTTCTCCCGCCCATTTCGCCATGATGCCGCAACACCCATGCATGAAAGCGACTCCGCCGTCAAGGGAACAGCAAAGGTAGTCATATGTTTTCTTCACGACGTCGGGGGCAGATGCTCCGAGTTGACATCCGGGGAAAAAGAGATAGCGGCTCTTTTCCGTGCCCGGTTGGTGTCTCGCGAAAAAGGACGACGGACTGTTCGCCTGACGCATATCGTTGACAGCGAACTCAAAAGCAGGGGGAGGCATCTTCTCCGTTCTGACCATAATGTCGCGCGCCGCTTGAATCCATTCGCCGAGATTGAGCCCGTGCGGGCATATCGCGGCGCACTGGTCACAAAGCGAACACGAGTTGATCAAAGTGTTTGAGATACGGTCCCCCATGGCGATAGCGAGATTATTGTAGACCTCACGAAGATAAAGCTTCGGGTAACGCTTGTAATGCGTCATGAACGCACAAGCTTTCACACATTCCATGCATTCACACTGAATACAGCGGGATGCCTCCGCTTCAGCGCTTTTTCGATCTGTCACATCGTCTGTTTCAGGCGGCAAGAAAGAGAGGTCTTTCGTCTCGACGTAGAGGCTCGTCGTGCGTTTCATCTCATCACCGCGCGCCGCAGTCATTGACACGCGTTTGACATACCGATTAATTGTATTCGACACGCGCTTCCCCGCCGCGAGCGCTTCTATGAGCGAGGGAAAATCTCCGCCCGAGAAGATACCGTCAACTGATGTAATCATCGTCACAGAATCTGAATCTTCTCTTGAGCTTCCCGTCGCCAACAGGACGGCGTCGTAATTCGACAGCGCATCAAGGTCATCGACGTACTCGTTGAAACGAAACGTCACATCCTCATCTTGAAACTGTTTCAAGTCCTCATCGATCGCTTCTTGTGGAAGATTCGCTTTGAGGAGGCTTCCTCCGGCGCGCTCATTTTTATCGTATACGGTGACAGAGAAACCTTTTCTCGCGAGCTCCAACGCCGCCGCCAATCCGAACGGACCGGCACCCACAACAGCGACCGTCCCGCTTTTTCGCATCGGCAGACGACGTCTCGGCAGCTGTTTGCCGAATTGCATCGCCGCCCATTCAACCCCGCGAAGATTGATCGAACCGCCGAAATCTTTGCGGACGCAAGACGATGCACAGGGCATGTCACAGAGGTGAGAGAGAATATGCGGTAAAGGGACCGTCTTAGTGTAAGCGGAACGCGCGATGTCATATTGTCCATCAGCAACAGCCTGACACACCGTTCGACACTCTACGCGGAGCGGACAAGCCGCCATCGCTGCGGGAGGTTGTTCCTGGACACAGAGAGCTTCAAGCTCGAGGAGTTTGTCTTGATCTAATGTTTTCATAAAACGTCCTCCTATCGTTCTCATTTTATCTCAAATTATCACACGTTCACACTTCATATTGATCGTGCAAAATCCATTGTCATAGCTGTCATTAAAAGAATAAGCTGATACACGACAAGGCGGGATCCGTTCGCCAGACCCCGCCTTGCCACACTTAGTTAGGACATCTGTTCAACGATCCGGAGGGAACACTCTTTCCTCCGAATGTCAGTGTCTTATTTCACTTTTTTGAGCGCCTCGAGCACAACATCCGGTTTTGCCGGAACTTTCGTAATCCGAGCGCCCGTGGCGTCGAAGATCGCGCCAAGAATCGCGGGGTGAGGAGCCGTCAGCGGCGCCTCTCCACAACCCGCCGCGCCGTACGGTCCGAGCGGTCTCGGCGTCTCGACGTAATCGACGATGAGCTCGTCGGGAATATCTTCGATGTACGGGATACCGCAACCCAAGAGTGATGTATGTTTCTTGTAGTCTTCGAAGTCCTCGGTAAGAGCCAATCCGATACCTTGGGCGAGACCGCCGTAAATCTGTCCGTCGACAACACTGCGGTTGATGATCGTACCCACGTCGGGTACCGTCGTGAATCGGATGACGCGGACCTTCCCCGTCTCTGTGTCGACTTCGACCTCGGGCATGAAAAGTTCGTACATATAGATGCAGAACGGAGCTCCTTGCGCCGTCTCGAGGTCGCAACCCGTGTTGGCGGATGCAACCCACGTTCCCTCGTAGTAAACGGGAATGTTCTCGGCAATCATCGCATCGTAATCGCGGTATGTTCCGTCTTCGCGTTTCATCGCATTGACGAGCATACGGCAGGCGGCGACGATGGCATTGCCGACCATGACATTCGAACGGCTGCCGCCGGCAGGTCCAGATGCGGGCGTGAGCGCCATGTCGTTCTTCACAAGCTTGATATCTTCAGGCTTGAATCCGGCTTCGCGCAATGTGCCGTGTGCCATCGACAGCGAACCGATGTCGGCTCCCTGCCCGTGATCCTCCCACGAGTCGAATACAGTGACCGTGTTGTCGGGATTCAGCTGGACGTTGGCTGCCGATGAGTCGGGACCGTCAATGCCGCATCCGTAAATACCTTGCGAGATGCCGACTCCATACTTGTAGCGACCGTCCGATTTCGCGTTCAGCTCGGCACAGCGCGCCTTCGCCTCTTCGTAGTACGGACGCGCTTTGTCGTACATATCCTCTAGGCAGTAGACATCGGGAACTTGTCCTGTCGGCGTTGTCGCGCCCGGACGGTAAATATTGCGATAACGCAGCTCGAACGGATCGATACCCATCTTTTCCGCGAGAACGTCCATGCAGACTTCACTGCCCATGAACGATTGCGGTGACCCATAACCGCGGAACGCCGAGCCCCACGCATGGTTCGTCGCGACTGCCTGGTTTTTGTTGCGGATGTTCTTGATGTCGTATCCTGCTCCCGTGTACTGTGAGAAACGCATCGCCAACAAGTCTCCGAACTCGGAGTACGGACCGTGATCCATGATGTTATCGCCCCACATCGCGAGCAGCTTGCCGTCTTCGTCGGCAGCCATCTTGATGTGCATGAAGCCCGGCGATCTCTTACCCGTATATGTAATCGTCTGGTACATGTCATAGACGAGCGAGCACGGACGTCCGTCGAGCGCGAGGCAGGCGACGCCGAGCAGCGCTTCCATCGTCGGCGAGAATTTGTATCCGAACGTTCCGCCGGCGGGGTTCTGGATAAGGCGCAACTTCTCGGGCTCAATGCCGATACCGGCAACGATCATCGCGTGGTGGAGATGAAGTCCGATACTCTTCGAGTGAATGGTTAATCTGCCCTCTTCATCGATGTAGGCATTGCCGCAGTCGGGCTCAAGATATAAGTGAGGCTGCCTCGAGCAGAACGAATGAATTTCGGCGACATACGGTGCCGTCTCAAGGATAGGCTCCACTTCATCGCCCTTGATCGTATTGATTTCAAAGTAAACATTAGGCGTTCCGGGATGAATCTCAATGGCGTCCTCCGCCATGGCGCTCATCGCATCAAGGTAAGCCGGCAATTCTTCAATGTCGACGACGACTTTCTCCGCCGCCGCTTTTGCGTTTTCAAGTGTATCCGCTGCCACGATCGCGATCGCATCGCCGTACTGGAATACTTTCTCATCGCAGAGAATCGGGCGATCCCATCCGTCTCCCTTATTGGTCGGGAACGTAATCAAGCCGGATATTCTGTTCTTTCCTTTGACATCCTTGTGCGTAATGACCTTGTACACGCCTGGCATCTTTTCCGCCTCTTCGAAGTCGATGCCCTTGATGAGACCGTGATGCACTTTTGCCTGGACGAGAGCGAGGCGAGCCGTGCCTTCCGGCATCTGCAACGCGACGTCCGCGCCATAATCGCATGTTCCGGTCACTTTTGCGACTGCGGATGGACGAGCATACGTTGTTCCGATGATTTTGTTGTCCTTCGGCTCAAACAACAGATCTTCTTTTTTGAGCTCACCGCGCATGACTTTCGCGGCGTCCATGACGGCATCCACTAGCGGCTTATAGCCGGTGCAACGGCAAACGTTCCGATGGACTTGGAACCAGCGGCGAACTTCCTCGCGTGTCGGATCGGGGTTCTCCTCCAAGAGAACTTTGGCGGACATGATGAAGCCGGGCGAACAGAAACCGCACTGCGCACAACCGTGTGCCATCCAAGCGACTTGCAACGGATGCAAATCATCGGGAGTACCGATACCCTCAATCGTCTCGATGACGGAGAAGTCGGGAACGCGGCTCATCTTGAGAATACACGAACGCACGGCCTTGCCGTTCAATACAATCGTACACGCTCCGCATTGTCCCGCTTCACATCCTACCTTACAGCCGGTGAGCAACAATTGCTCACGCAGTACGCTTGCAAGAGATTTCTCCGGATCCACAACGAGAACCCGCTGGACTCCATTGATAATCAGATGCATTTTTTTCATTTTCATGTGAAAGACACCTCCTGTCGACAGACTGTCATATTTTTGACTTTCTCTACTTTATCTACAAATTAATAATCTAATCTAGCCCCATTTTTGTCAAGAATATCTTATTTGCATCAAAAGAAGACCGGTCGCCATAAATGTCCTTATCTTGCTACGTATAATTGCTGAAACCCTTGCATTGCAACAACTTCAGGCTATTCATTTTGCTAAAGAAAATTCACGTTCATTAAAAAATCAAAAGATGCCGCAGGAAAATGATTCTATTGAAGAGACAGAACATTCATTACAGCTAAAGCAATTTCACCAGTACGTTCTCGTCATCGATTACTTAATAAAAATAACTCGATGAGCACGAGATTTCGCTCTAACTCATGCGTAAAACGGACATAAAACTTGTATCAGTTCAACACAACGTATCTCCGTATTTTATGAGACAATGGAAATCGTACTAAATAGCCAAAAGAGGTGTGCGCGATATGAATGAAAAGCTTAGTCAATTTAAGGCATTTGTTACCGAGTGGTTGCAGGATACATCAGTCGATGACACGGAGGCGACACCGCTCCATGCGGCGATGTGGGACGTCCTGTCTTCGACGTTGGCGGAAAGAGAAGCGGGACTTCCGCCGCTCAGCCGTATTTCGGCAGATAATGTCAGACTCGTGGTAACGGACGATGAAACGGGAAGAGTGTTTATGAGGCATCTGCCGCTCGAGTATTCTGAATCGAGCAACGGTGTCGTCTTGAAAGGTGAAACGTTCGCGTCTCAACCGACGAAGATCGTCTTTTTGACAGAATTCGCCTTGGGCAAACTACTCGAACTTCAAGGTCAGGGACAGGATGAGCACGTGTGCGACGGGCATCATTCACACGATCACCATCACCATCATCACCACGAACATCACGAAAATAATGATTCGGACTGTGTTCCAAGCGATGACTGCATCTCTTGCACCGACTCCGACTGCGAACACAGCGGTGTCACGAACGAATAACCCACAGAGAAGAAAGCTTAACGGCGGCGGAATCACCGTCATCAGTTAGATAAAATACATGTTGAAAAAATATTTTTGGATTTTCTTTATATCGATGCTCCCGCTCGTTGAAATCAGAGGAGCCGTCATCTACGCCCGCGCGAACGAAATACCGCTTTTCACCTCTATGATCATAGGTATTTTGGGGAATATGTTGCCGGTGCCGCTCATTTTTTATTTCGCTCGTAAAATTCTGATTTGGGGACAGGACAAAAAACACATCGGCAAGATATTCAATTTCTTCCTTAAACGCGGCGAAGCCGGCGGCGAAAAGTTAATGAGCAAAGCGGGGCGCGGACTTTACGTCGCCCTGTTTCTGTTTGTCGCTGTCCCATTGCCGGGGACGGGGGCTTGGACCGGCACGCTCGCAGCGAGTATTCTAAACATGGATTTTAAGAAGAGTGTCATCGCCGTTATGGGCGGCGTCGTGGTCGCAGGTTTGCTGATTTATTTGGCGACGACAGGCGTCATATCGGCGTGGTTCGCCTTCATGAACTAGTGCTCTATTCTGAATAGTCTGAGCGCATTCGCTGTCGTCTGCGTTGCGACGTCTTTGACATCCATTTTGAGAATCTCTGCCGCTTTTTCGCCGATGAACGGCAGATAGGAGGGCTCGTTGCGCTTCCCGCGGTAGGGGTGCGGCGTTAGATATGGAGCGTCCGTCTCGAGGACGAGCGATTCGATCGGGACGGCGGCGAGCGCTTCCATCGGTTTGCGCGCATTCTTGTACGTGATCGGACCGTCGAAGCCGATCATGAACCCGAGTTTCAGCAGTATCGGAACGGTCTCGGCACTCCCTGAGTAACAATGCACGACACCGGCAGGGTGATCTTTTGAGAACAGCCCGTCCTGATACGCTTCGCGGAGCATGTTCAGCGTCGCTTCCGTCGCCTCCCGCATGTGAACGATGACGGGAAGTTCGAGCTCATGCGCGAGCTCCAGCTGTTTTCTGAATACGGACCGCTGAACTTTGCGCGGCGATAAATCGCGGTAAAAATCGAGCCCGATCTCTCCATAGGCGACGACGCAACGATCGCGTCCGGCTTTAAGAGCTTTGTCGTTCGTCGTGCGTACAAGTTTTGCAAAACGATCGGTCGACCCTTCGTCCCACGTCTTCGCATCGTGCGGGTGAACGCCGACAGACGCATACAACATCGGATCGTCGACCGCTAATCGGCAGGCGAGGCGTGAGTCAGACTCGTTAGAACCGGGTAGCAAAATGCGCGTCACGCCTGCCTCGCGCGCGCGCATAAGCATATCGGGGAAATCATTACGAAACTCCCTGCTCTGAATATGTGAGTGCGTGTCAAACCAAATCATAGAAGCTCTTCAAGAGATTCGAGTTCTTTTTCGACATCAATGCGCGGGAACATGGGGCGCCCTTTCTTAACATCGGCGTTCCCTTGATAGAGATCGCGACATCTAGCAGATTCCCACGAAGTCAAGCTGCCGGACTCTTCTGGATCAATCTCTGGGATACCGAGCTGTTCACGTATGAGCGCAGGCGTCCTCGTCATGAAAGGCGCAATCATTACGGCGATACGCCGCAGGTTGTCAGCGAGCGTATAGAGAACTGACGCCAGCCTTGCGCGGTCCTTCTCTTCTCTTGCGAGGATCCAAGGCATCGTCACATCGATGTATTTATTACAGCGACCGACATGAGTCCAGATCGCCTCAAGCGCGTGATTGAACTCCAGGTGATCCATCGTCGTTTCGACTTGTTTGAACGTCTCGTCCGCGAAATCATCGAGCTCCACATCGACCGGCTCCTCGTCGTAATCGCTCGGCAATCCCTCCGGAAACGACTTGACAATCATGGCGACAGTACGGCTGAGCAAATTGCCCAGATCGTTCGCTAAGTCGCTATTGATACGCTCAATCAGCGCGCGGTTTGTGAAGTTACCATCCGAACCGAACGGGACGTCACGGAGGAGAAAATACCGAATGGCATCGACGCCGTATTTCTCCGCGAGAATGATGGGGTCGACGACATTGCCCTTCGATTTCGACATTTTATCCCCGCCAAAAAGAAGCCATCCATGAGCGAAAATCTGTTTTGGAAGAGGAAGCTTAAGCGCCATCAGGAGAGCCGGCCAAATGAGCGAGTGAAAGCGGACGATCTCCTTCCCAATCACGTGAACATCGGCTGGCCAATAGCGGTTGAACAGCGTCAAGTCGTCGGGGTATCCGAGTGCCGTAATATAATTTGAGAGCGCATCGATCCAGACGTACGCGACGTGATCCGAATCAAACGGAATGCGAACGCCCCAGTCGAACGACGTGCGCGTTACGGCGACATCTTCAAGCCCGGGTTTAATAAAGTTGTTGATCATCTCGTTCGCTCTTGAGCGCGGCAACAAGAACTCGGGATCATCCTCGAACATTTTTAGCAGTCTATCTTCATATGCTGACAAACGAAAGAAATAACTCGTTTCTTTCATGACCTCGACTTTAGCGCCGCAATCGGGACAAAGACCGTCGGCTGCCTGACCTTCCGTCCAGAATGCTTCACACGGCGTACAGTACAGCCCCTCATAGCTGCCCTTATAGATGTCTCCCTGATCGTAAAGTTGTTGGTAGATCGCCTGTACCGCTTTTTCGTGGTAATCGTCCGTCGTCCGGATAAAACCGTCATATTCAATATCGAGAACATTCCAGAGTTTCTTGATCTCAACGGCCATCTCATCGAGGTACGCTTTCGGACTTTTTCCAGCTTTCTCGGCTGTCTGCTGTATTTTTTGCCCGTGCTCATCCGTGCCGGTCAAAAAGAAAACATCATATCCCCGCATTCGTTTGTATCGAGCCATGGCGTCGACCGCGACTGTTGAATAAGAGTGACCGATATGTAATTGCCCGCTTGGGTAATAGATCGGTGTCGTGATGTAATATTTTTCTTTAGCCATAATTCCTCCGTCCGGCGCGTCCTCCGTCGCAAACGACTCAAACGATTGCCCCTCGATGTTCCCTTTTCTCATTCCAATGGTGAGCGGATACGCTCACACACTTCGAATTATTGTCTCACAAATGGCGGCAATGCACCACAGGATAGCTGTCAGAGCGTCTCTTTCACGGATAACGCAAGGCGATACAGTTTGTTTTTTGAATGACCTGTCTCCGCTGCAACATGACTTGCCGCTTCGCGCGTTGTCATCCCTTGATCAAGGCAAGATCTCAACAAAGCGACGAGCTCATCGCCTGAATGAACTGCCGTGTCGCCAGTTCGCTCCTCGTATTCGTCTCTGCCTTCTAGCACGATCGTAAATTCCCCGCGAGGTGTAACCGTCTCGTAGTACGTGACAGCTTCAGCGACCGTGAACCGCAGAAACTCCTCGAACCGTTTCGTCAATTCACGGGCAACGACCACGTACCTATCGCGCAGATCCGCCTCCATAAGATCACGGAACAACTTCTCAATACGATGCGGCGCCTCGTAAAAGACGACAGTACGGCTCTCCAACGCGATCTTTTCAATGAGTTTTCTTCGCTCGCTCCCTCTGGAGGGAATAAAGCCTTCATAGACAAATCGTCTCGTATCGAACCCGGACGCCGCGACGGCAGAAACGAAAGCCGATGGTCCGGGGATAACGGAAAGCGGGATACCGTGTTGGACCGCCAGTCGTACGATCCCTTCTCCCGGATCGGAGATGCACGGCATACCCGCCTCGGAAATTACGGCGATCGAGCGCCCTGCGAGCAAATCGCGCAAAATGATTTCGTGGCGCTCATGCTGGTTCTGTTCATAGTAACTGATGAGGCGATTTCCGATACCGAGCTCCGACAACAGTCTTGCCGCAGTGCGTGTATCCTCTGCCGCGACATAATCAACTTGCGCAAGAATCTTTACGGCACGCGGACTGATGTCCTCGCGATTGCCTAGAGGCGTCGCCACGAGAAACAATGTGCCGATCTCTTTTCTTTGTTCATCGTCCGTTCCGCGACGCGTGAACTCCTTCTCCATGACTTTATGTCCCTCTAAATATCAACCTTGACTACCAACAGCCACCCTTGACAAAAAAAGGCCACCTGTCTAAGGTAGCCTCTCTGTTTGTCATTAAACGCTGACTGAATATTATGCTTCAGAAATCGCGTCAACGGGGCAAACAGCGGCACATGCTCCACAGTCGATGCAAACGTCCGGATCAATACAGAATTTTGTATCACCCTGAGAAATCGCCTCCATGGGGCATTCGGCTTCACATGAACCACACATGATACACTCGTCACTAATGATATGCGGCATAGACAGACCCTCCTTTAGAGTTGAGGCTTGAGATTTTCTCTCGCAGTCTCACAATTGAACGATTAAATCATACCATACGCGACAATCCATTTCCAGAACAGACGCGTCTGCTCTCACACTGTTTCTCCATTGCGCAGTTTCCATTGGGAGAAAGCAAAAACGGAATGCGAAACAATACCCCTATGCCTCTACTCGTTGCGTAAAGCATCGATGGGATTAAGAGAGGCGGCGGTCATCGCCGGTCTGATACCGAAAAAGAGACCGACGGATACCGAGAACCCGACCGCAAGCAGAAAAGAGCCGGGCGTAAAGACGGGTTTTAAACCCGTCAAATACATAATGACGTTGGCTATAACAACGCCGACGATCGCGCCGATCAGACCTCCCAGCGTCGTCAAAATAACGGACTCAATGATGAACTGGTTCAAAATATCTCGACGCGTCGCTCCAAGTGCTTTTCGAAGACCGATCTCTCGTGTTCGCTCCACAACGGAAACAAGCATGATGTTCATGACGCCGATACCACCGACAAGAAGTGAAATCGCGGCGACCGCCACAATGAAAATCGTTACTATGTTGATGATCGTATTCGCCTGTTCCATGACATCGGTCAGACTCATCGCTCTATAAGGCTCACGATCTGCATTTTTGTGACGCTCGTGCAACAGTTCGAGACTTCGACGGTTGACGGAATCAATGTCCGAGACATCCTCGGCGAGCAGTGCAAGCGAAATAATAATCGGTTCGCTTCCGAGAAGTTGACGCATCGAATTGAGTGGGATATAGACAATCGCCGCGGCTTGCTGTAACATCTCCTCCGGCATGGCTTGCGTCATCGTTTTCTGAAAACCTGAACGAGAAACACCGACAACCGTGGCGTTCAAATAGCGTCCTCCATGGATGAGCGTGACAACCTCACCGTCGACGTTATAGGAGTTGAAAATCCTGGCGGCGCTGTCCGCACTCAACACGATGCGTGCCATGGACGAATCGAAATCACGCGGAGTAAAAAGTCGACCCGAGACAGTTTCCGACATGGTGATGCGATCGTAATTCTCATCGATACCAAAAAGAAACACTGTGTGCTCTCCGCGAGTCGTTCTCATCTGCGCCGTATCCGATGCCATCGGTGCGACTCTTATGAGATTTGGAACGCGGCTGCGGAGCATTTTGAGATCTTCCTCAGTAAATGCATCGCTGCTGTTAAAGATGTTCGTCCTGCTGAAAATCATAGAAGAAGCTGTTCCGACCGTATCGAATTGTTCCATGATAAGGTTTCGCGCTCCCTGCCCGACTGAGAGAATCGTGACGACGGCTGACACCCCGACAATAATGCCGAGCATAGTCAAAAAGGAACGCATCTTGTTCGCCCTGAGCGCTCCCCTTGCCATCAACAAAAACTCTCTAAACACAGCGCACCTTCTTTTAAAATGTACCTTCGGCGCTCAAGTCTGTACCGACGTTGGCATTCACGCCATCGCTATCCGAGACCACGAGACCGTCAACAATCATAAGAATGCGCCTCGTATACGTTGCGATTTCCTGATCATGGGTAATAAGAATAACCGTCGTCCCCATCTTATTGAGTTCGACGAACAATTCCATAATCTCACGCCCAGATTTGCTGTCAAGATTCCCGGTCGGCTCGTCCGCTAAAAGAAGACTTGGACGGTTGATCATCGCCCGCGCGATGGCGACGCGTTGTTTTTGTCCGCCCGATATCTCTCCCGGACGGTGTTCTGCCCAAGGGAGAAGCCCGACGCGTTCGAGCATCGCCTCGGCACGCTTGCGCCGCTCGGCGACAGGAACACCTGCATAGATGAGAGGAAGCGCGACATTGTCTCTGAGATTTGCGCTTTGAAGCAAATTAAAAGATTGAAATACGAAACCGATTTCTGCGTTTCGTGCCTGTGCCTGTTCGTTGTCCGTCAAGCTTTGAACTTCGCGACCGTTGAGGATATACTGACCTTCGTCCATCTCATCGAGCAAACCGACGATATGCATGAGTGTCGATTTGCCTGAACCCGACGGTCCCATAATCGCTGTCATCTCTCCGCGATGAACCGTCAGGTCGACGCCTTTGAGTGCCTTAAGATGGACTTGACCCGTCCGGTAGACCTTGACGCAATCGGTTAATTGGACAAGCGGTGAGACTGTTGTGTTGGACGGGTAATTCATCATGGGGTGTGATTCTTGACGGTTACGCGACTTCCGTCCTTGATATCGGGATTCGGATTCACGACAATAACATCACCGATATCGATCCCTTCAATGATCTCAACCGTTGTTGCACCTTGCAACCCGAGCCTGACCGGGACAATAGCCACAACGTCATTTTCACCGAGACGCAGGACGCAATCGCGTCCTTTATCGCGAATGAGCGACTCAACCGGCACGGTTAAAACATCAGTTTTGTGACCGATTTCGATGTCAGCGCGGATATTGAAGCCTGGAGTCAGTTTGTCGAGATTCTCGCCTTTAACGCTCATACGAACCGTTACCGTGGGCGACATGCCACCTACCGTACCGAGAATTCCGCCGAGATCAAAACTCGATTGTCCGAGAAAATCGCTTGCCGATTCCGCAATAGGCGCCTTATAGATAATCTCGCCGTGAAAAACCATCCCCGCGAAAAGGTAATCGACCCTGTCGCCCTTTTTCAAGCGATGTGCGTCGTTCTCATTCGCTTGAAAAACAGCCTCAAAATCTCCGTGCCTGTACACTTCCAAAAGAGGCGTTGACGAGAAGATAGACGGTTGATCACCCTCCTTGACATTGAGATGAACGATCGTACCGTCAAAATCTGCTCTAACTTCAGGCTTTGCCTCGGCTAGCGCTTTCTCAGCGGCTTCCACCGAATTGTCGAAAAGACCCATGAGCTGCCCGTACTGCCCCATTCCGGACGTTAGAAGGGATAGAATATCCGACCCCTGTCCGGAGGTCTGCGAGAGAAGCGCAGAATCAATTCCGCCCGCCTGAAGACGTGCGCGACCGATTCGAATATTGGAACCTGAAGACACCGCATTCAATGTCGATAGTGACGTTAACTTTATAGAATCAGCGGGCGTGGAAATCATGGCGGCAGGGACGTTATGGGTAGCCGTCGTCGATGCCGGCTGTTGTTCCAAGGCTTCTTCAACATCCTCGATCAAAGAGTCAATTTCCTCCAACAGCACATCAACTCGCGCAATCAGTTCTCGCGTTTCCGATAACCGCGATGCCAGTATCCGGGACAATTCTGTCACTGATTCAATCAGGGAAAGGTCGGTATCCTCCTCAGCGAGAAGATTGTCAAGAAGCGGTAAAACGTAATCGTATGCCGCTGTGAGCGCCATTTCAATGCTGACGAGCGTCAACCTCATCAAGACAAGTTGCTCACGTCGGCTCTTCAAAAGGAGCAATGTCGCATTATTACGGTTATCGGCAATCGATTCTCTCAATCGCTCAACTTCAGCTTCCGTGTCTTCGACAAATTTTATCGCCTTTTCCATCAGTTCATCGGAATTGGAAAGAATACCGTTGATGCGTCCAAGACTTTTTTTAATCAGCTCAGTGTTCAGCGCAGGCAACTTATTCGTCATATCCTGCCAATCTGCAGCGAGCTCGTTGAGTTTCGTCAACAATTCATTCGCGTTTCCGGTCAGTTCGGACACTTTGCTGAAGTCGAGTGAACGCCCTGCACGCTTGAGTGTCGCTATTAAATTCTCGATGTCGCGCATTAGTTTATTTTGCCCTTCGAGCGCCTTCTTTCGCTCTTCAAGCGTTCTCTCCAATTCGCTCATATCAAGCGTCAAGAGCAGCTGCCCGCACTTAACTTCCTCGCCCTCTTCGACGTGAACTTGTAGAACAGTCTGACCGCTCGCTGTTACCTTCTGGATCTCTTTCGGAACGAGACGCGCTTCAAGAGAGAGATACTCATCGACGTCTCCTTTTTTTGCGACTGCCGTATTTACCGCTAAAAGAGAGTTTCGTTTGTTGCTTAGAAGCGGCACCGCTACGATGGCGACCAATACCAATACGATTGCCGCTCTTATCAGAAACTTTTTATAGTTGAATTTTTTCTTTGAAATTATATTCGAAGATTGTTCATGAGCCATATGCGTTCACCGCTTTAGAATCACTTTCGCCTATGTGTTTCCGAACCTTCAGGTCGTATCGCATCCAACTCGTCGGCGGGATACGTGACGATGAGAGAGTCCGTCTCGTGGTCGAGGCGCACATTCACCTCTTCCTTCAATAAGTCGACATTTTCAACGACACCGGGTCCTTCCGGCGTCATTACTTGTGCGTTCTTCTTTGGAAGACGTTTTCTCGCGTCGACATATGGCCTCGTGTTCAAAATTAAGGCAACACAAAAGTCGTCCGCAGAGACCCGATATCTTCCCCGGATTCATAGACAGGTTCTGATCCTTTGCCAATCGTATCGAGACGGGGCTAAAATCCTTCAAGAAAGTGCTGCAACAGAGTTCACGTCCGCAAACAGCGAGACCGCCGACCATGCTCGCTTCATCGCGGACCCCAATCTGACGGAGCTCGATGCGTGTTCGGAAAATAGACGCCAAATCGCGGACAAGTTCTCTAAAATCAATGCGCCCATCCGCCGTAAAGAAAAACGTAATTTTTTTATTATCGAATCGGATTTCGGCATCGACAAGAAACATATCAAGTTCGTAGTGGGCAATCCGCTCACGCGCAATGTCGAGCGCCTCCGATTCTCTATTTTTGTTCTCCTCAAAATGGGCGAGATCGTCATTTGAAGCGAGCCGCAGAACGTCCTTCAAAGGCAACTTAAGAGTTGATCTCGGAACTTCACGTAAAGAATCTGAAACAACCCCCAGCTCCATCCCCTGAGCCGTCTCAACGATCACACAGTTGCCATTTTCAATCGGTAAACCGGCAGGAGAAAAGTGGTAGGTCTTACCGCGTCCGCGCAACTTAACACCGATGATCGTCACCAAATCGTCGGTATCACCACCATAATCGTTACCATTAAGATCTTGATCGTCCGATTGGATCTGGTAAGCGTCATCATGAGCCTTAAAAAACTCTCTATCGTCGACGCTGTCAATTCCGTTTTCTTCCACATCTATATCTATGTAACTCAATTGGGTACTCCCTTACTCATGAAGTTTCTCTTACTCATGGATTTTATCGTATTCGATTCTATTATAACGACACATACATTACGCGGTGTAAGCTTTAACCTAGAGTCTCATGCAAATACACGTGATTGGGGGCGGCTTGCCCGCTCAAATAGTGTCGAAGACCAAGCATTAACCTCGCAACAGCGTGGTCAAAAAGAACATTCGCCGATAGTGCACGACTGGTCTGCTGAATGAGAAGCGCTGCGCGCAGCGGATCGGTCGCAGGGTGCTTCTCCAATACCGCTCTGAGAGACTGCTCAAGATCCGAGTTGACAAGTTTCCCTTGGGGGATCTCTTCCTTCAGAACAAGCAAATCGCGTGAAAACGATTCCAACAATCGCAAGACATCATTCATTCGCATTCGCTCATGCTTCTGCAGCTTCGTCCCTGCCTTGGCTTTCCCGTCACGATCCTGAAGCAGTCTCTGCCAACCCGTTAAAGCAAAAACACGCGACTCACAAAATAAGCGGAGAAAAAAATCGAAAACCTCTGCGCGAAGCTCTTGAAAATCTTTGTCACCTGCTATTGCGAGAGCCTGTCCCGGCAACCCCTCGGCGTACAACACCGCAAGTTCGACGGATGAACAGTCGGTCTCTTTGTTATGTTCAAGGATGGTTCGTATTTCTTGGTCAGAACGCCGACCTAAATGAATCATTCGCGAGCGCGATCGAATGGTCGGCAACAACCTCTCGGGGTCTTCCGTCAAAAGGATGAATCTCACGAATTCGGGATGTTCCTCGAGCGGTTTGAGAAGCGCGTTTTGCCCCTGCTCATTCAGCGTGTCGTCCTTTATAGCGGAAATAATGTATACACGCCTTCGGCTTAGCTGTGGAAATATGTGGAGCGTTGAGCCGACTTGCTCGCGCACATTCGCAACGGCGATCGTTTTCTTTCCTTCTTCCGGTTCAAGTTCAATAAGGTCGAAGTGTTCGCCTTGCGCAAGCGAACGGCACGATGGACAGTATCCGCATGCTCCGTCCTTATCATCGGGCTCATCGCAGAGAAGCGCGGCAGCCAACCGCATGGCGATATAGTGTTTACCGCTCCCCTCCTCGCCGATGAGCAGGATGGGAGTGGGATCGGCAACTGATTGCCGAAGGACGTCGAGCAGCTCTTCTGCGCACACAATCGAACGCAATGACAAAGCATTGCCACCCATATCAGTTGATGTCACCTGCTTCGACAAGGTCAACGGTCTCGAAGATTTCAAGTCTTTTCAAAATGCTCCACGGGAACTACAAACACGGTGGCTCCGCCGATATTAACCTCAACGGGGTAAGGGACATATGCGGGTCCCATCGTTGAAGGCGTGATGTTAGCATTAATCGCTGCTTTTCGGCTTTTGGAGTTTTTGCGAATGATAGCAAGAATCTCTTCTTGCGCGGAATCTTCGACCACCGCCATCAGCGTTGTATTGCCCGATCTTAGAAAGCCACCCGTTGAGTGTAGTTTCGTTACCCGGTATCCCGCGCGGTTGACTTCCGCCATCAGACGCGGCGAGTCCTCGTCACTGACAATTGCGAAGATCAATTTCATAATAATATTCTCCTCACTTGTTCTCGAATAAGCTTTGCGGTTTCTTCTTTTTTATCTTGCGATTCAACGCGGAAAACACGATCGGACTCTTCTTCCGCAATCGCTAGAAATCCGTCACACACGCGGCGCTTAAAAGCCTCCGATTCTATATCGAGGCGATCTTTCTGTCCATCCTCATGGCGTTTGCCGAGTCGATTTTTCCGTGCTTCCGCTCCGAGCTCGATCAGTATCGTCATGTCGGGGAGCACATCGCCAATCGCCCGCATATTCAGGTCGTGAACCATATCGAGAGGCAGTCCGCGACCATACCCCTGGTACGCCGTTGTTGAGTCGTGAAAACGATCCGAGATAACCCAGACGCCACGCTCCAATGCAGGTTTAATGATTTCGCGTACGAGCTGCGAACGTGCCGCCTCAAACAGAAACAGTTCCGTTTCCGGCTTCATCCCTTCATTTTTCATATCGAGCAGAATACGGCGAATCTCTTCGCCAATCTTCGTACCTCCCGGCTCACGCAACAACAGAACTTCATAACCTAACGATTCCAAGTAATCCGCTAGGTACCTGATCTGGGTTGTTTTCCCTGATCCGTCAATGCCTTCAAATGAAATAAATTTTCCGGCTCGCAAGCTACCTGTACTCCTCAAAATCGTTCCCGAGCAACGTACTCATTTTTTTCAATTCTACCACACATCGCTTGGCGTATTCGCCCGACAAATGACGTCAGATCACAGAGCAAACGACGCGGAATTGATCTGGAATGAAAGGTCACTAAATCATCACGAAGATGTTAATCGATAGTCCACGGATGATGCGAACACTGTTATTTTCAATCTCGAACCGCGATATTCGCTTCTTGAAGCAGTTGAATGTACGTATCGTGCCGATCATCGATACCTTCTCCCGGCCAAGCGATCGGCATGCCGGGCGGGTATGGAGCGATCACGTGTGATGCGAATTTTGTGGCTCTGTCACAGTAAGTTTTAGCGGAATCCGCCACATCCGCCATCGTTTCCGATCGCCCGGAGTACGACGGATTTCCGAAAAGAGCTTGCCTTGGAGTAAATTGCCATGATGCGGGAGCGGAAAACAGCGAGTCCCGCAGATTTTCGAGTTCTTCAAGACGCTGTACATGACGCTCTGTGAATACGTCATTTTTGGAAGGAATAATAGAACCCAGCGTACGTGCCAGAATATCGTAATCACTCTCCGGTTGATCGATAGCGGGAATGAGGACGATACGTCGATGATCGATCAGTTCCGCATCAATACCTGCATCGTCAAGCTTCGCGACCATTTCCGTTCTGCCGCGACCAAGCCGAGAATAGTCGAGAACCAATCTTGACTTGTCCGAACCGGGGGGAGCAACGCGTCGATAATATGCGGGGAGCAAATTAACCACTCGCCGGTTGAGCTCCGCAAGCCGTTGCCACGGTGCATGACCTTCCCGCGAAATCACGGCTCGCGCGAGATCCGTGCTTGCCGCGATCATGAAAGACGGACTCGATGTCTGGAAAACACGAACCATGGCGGCAACGCGCTGTGGACAGAGTCGCCCGCATGCGATACCGTCCTTCGACAGATGAAGGAGTGATGCAGGCGTCAGAGCGGGCAATGTCTTGTGCGCGCTCTGCACGACATAATCGGCACCTTGAGAAAGAGCCGTCGGAGGCAATATGCCCGGAGCGGCTGCGAAATGAGCGCCATGCGCCTCATCGACCAACAATGCCATCCCGAGCCGATGCGCTTCAGTAGCAATCATCCGCAAATCGATTGTTCGCCCGTAATAATCGGGACATGTTACATATACCGCCTTCGCATCCGGTCGGGTTCGCATAGCGGCAATAAAAGATTCCGCATCGGGTTGTCCATCTTCAAAACGTCGACCATTGGCAGACGTCACGAAATGAGGATTCAGACCGAGGAGCGCGACAGCGTGCACGGCAGCCATGTGCACGGCGCGCGGCATAACAATGACGTCTCCCTCAAACAGCGCGCTCGCAATCATTACGCGTATCGCTATCGTTGTCCCGGTCGTGACGAACCACGTCTCTCCGGCGCCGAAATAGTCAGCCGCGAGATCGTATGCTTCCTTAACGTGTTCCGACGGAATAGCGAGATCGCCCGTCCGCTCAAGCTCTGTCGTGTCGCAACTTGTCAGCGACTCAATCCATTCCCGTGAAAAAACGCGACCCTGCCTGTGAGCGGGCATATGAAAAGAAATGCGATCCGCCTGCTGCCAAAGCGCGCTCCACAATGGCGCCTGGTTATTCATTCCATCAATACTGATCACGGATTGATAACTTACAAGTCAAGTTTTTGATTTCGAATGCTATCGATATCGATCTGAATGTCTTTTTCTATGCGGACAATGTCGCGTTTAATATCTTCGACTGTTTCCTCCGCTCGGAAAGCAAGATCATTCTTCACCCATTTTTTGCGATCACGACGTGACCTGTCGCCTCCGCGCGGACTTTTATCCTGTCCATCTGATTTCTCAGTACGACGGCTACGCTCAGTACTTTGCGCTTCACCTCTCGATTGCTTCATCTCTTGAGCTTTATCTAAACCATTACGATCGAAATCTTTCGGTACTTTTTTCTTCTGATCATCGCCCTTTGTTTTAGCCGACACATCTCTTTGAGGCGCTTTGGTGTTCCTTGATTTCTTTTGCGGACGACGCTTTTTCTGTTGGTTCGTCCGCTCACTGCGTTGCTCCTGAACATTGGTCGATCCGGCAGAAGAACGCGGTTTCCGACGCTGTTGCTGCTTTCCGGACCGCTTTCGATTCTGACCCCCGGATGCACCTTTGGATCGCTGTTCGGCAGGTTGCGGACGATTGGAAGATTGCTGTTTGTTGCGAGGAACAACTTCGCGGCTTTTGACGTTCTCTCTTAGTGTTTGCTCTTCAGACATGAGGGCTCCGTTCTCCGGATGATTTCGCGCCGAATGATCGACCGAATACGCAATCCGATGTGCAATTTCATTCTTATTGTATCATGCGGCGAAAAAGAGACGGCTACAATCCACTATCGATTTGATCGGACGACGTCTCTGAAAAAGAACGGCGCTTGCGAAGCTCGGCAGTCAAATCTGAAAGCGGTATGTCAGAAGCCGCCAAGAGTACGATCAAATGATAGATCAGATCGGCACTTTCGTCCACGATGCGGCTCTTTCGACCACTTTTTGCCGCAATGATAATTTCCAAAGCCTGTGTACCGAAACTGCTCAGAATTTTGTCCAATCCTTTATCCAGCAAATAATTCGTATAGGAACCCGGTTCAGGAGATCTCGCACGCTCCTGTACAACGACGTAAAGCTCCTCCATAATGGAATCGGGTGTCTCGATCATCTCAGATACCTCCCTTAGCACTTTATACTGAAGAATACCACACGATTATTGATTAACGGTATAATAATGCAAAGAGAATTATCAACTCACATGGAACGAGTTAGCACCGTTCGCGAAAGGAGAAAAAACCGATGCACTGTCAACACTGTGGCTTTTTGAACGAGGACAAGATGCGTTTTTGCGTCAAGTGCGGTAAACCCATCATTTCCCCGCCGACAGCCAATGCGGACACGCCACCTCCGCCTCCCCCTGTACACGCGAGTGATGAACCGCCTCCCACACCACCGTCACAGGCAAGCTACACACCGCCGACTCCACCCCCGCCGCCACCGCAGGCAAGCTACACACCACCGACTCCGCCTCCACCGCCACCGCAACCACAGGTGAGCTATACACCGCCGACTCCGCCCCCGCCGCCACAGGCGAGCTATACACCTCCACCGGCGGGATACGCGCCAATGCAGCAGCCACACGCGAGCGGACCATCCGTACCGCTCCAATCTCCAGGATATCCTCCTGCACCGGCACCTCCGCAACCCGGTACGCCGCCTTATGCTCCACCTCCAACTTATGCAATGCCTCCGCAGCAAGCAGCTTGGGCGGGTGGACAGCCTCCTCAAGCGCCTGCTCCCAAACGTAAGAAGAAAACGGGGAAAATCATCGGCTTGACGATCCTCGCGGTGTTTATTCTTCTTATCGCCGGTCTGCTTATCTTTTCACTCCCGCTGAGACCGGTCGTACAATTTGACGGGTCGCGTCAAACGATCGACGGAACGATCAGCAATCTCTCCTTTTCTATAAAGACAAATCAAATAATACGGGAAGTATCCTATGCACTTAATCCAAGCGACCCTTCTGATCTTGACGCCTACACGAAACTCGATGATTTGGAAGGCGGGCTTTTTAAGAAAACAGGACGTCTTCCCAAGCTCAATCTTGACAAAACAATTAATCAATCGTCGAAAGAGCGCGGTCCGTGGATGCGAACCGATCGCAATGCGAAAATTGGAAACCACACGCTATACATAGTCGTGAAAACGATTTTCGGAACGTCTAAACCGATGCCGTTCAACCTCCAATACGCGTCAGGCATATCGGCGCTCCCCGATCGTTCCAAAATCAAGAGTATTCGCGATGATCACGATGATTCTATTGAAAAGACCATTCTGACGAATGAAATACTCGTATCGCTTAGCTACGGGAGCGATCGTTCAGTAGCCGAGTCACTTGCCGCAGAAACAGGCGGCGAAATTGTCGGTGAAATCCCGTCAGTCTTCCGTTATCAATTCCGGTACAAAAATACTGACGTAGAAGAACTTGATTCGATCTTGTACACACTTCTCGGGTCACCCGATGTCACCGGCGCACAGCGCAATTACGTCTATAGTCGCGGAGAGACACAATTTTATCCGAATGATAAGTTGTTCGATTCTTGGGACATCAACAGCCCCGACGGCAACAATTGGGGCTTGGAAGTCATCCGGGCACCACTTGTGTGGGAGGGAATTCACCGCCTGACGCCGATATCGGTCGGCGTTGCCGATGGAGGTTTGGAATACGACCACGAAGATCTTGATGTCGATCGCTCGAACATCTATCTCTTCCCGACGCATACGTTGGAAACGATCGACGATCTTGAGCTCTTCTACGCAAAATCGAAAAAATCGGAAGGGTCCAATTACTACGGAAAGAAACAACACGGCACCCATGTCACAGGCATCATATCTGGACAAGGGAACAATGAAATCGGTGGTGCCGGCGTGAACTGGAATACGGTACCGTACTTTTTCCACTATTGGCACATGGGTATCAATGAGGACACAGGTGAGATCGATACGTGGAATGTGACGACCTCGTTCGAACTCGAGGTGACTCTCACTACCCTCGTCGAGCAAGGATGTCGCGTCATCAATTTCAGCGTCGGCGACACCGAACCCTCCTTGCCCGGCAGTAAACATGAATATATCGAAACGCAGGCATACGGAGATCTCTGTCTCAGACTTGAACAGTTAGGCTATGACTTCCTCGTCTTCAAAGCCGCCGGCAATAAAGCGCACGACGCTTACGATTACGAAATGAATCGAATCATGACAGGAACGGATGCAGGAAGACGTCACACGGTCATCGTCGCATCGATCGAAAACACGAAGATCGACTTCGACCCCGATGTTGACCCGCGCATCAAGTACGCCTACCGCCTCAGTGATTTTTCCAATTATGGTTCGCTTATCGATGTCGCTGCACCGGGTTCCGATATCTTCAGCACAATGCCCAATCAAAGCTACGCCTCCATATCGGGTACATCAATGGCTTCACCGATGGCGGCAGGGGTCGCTTCGCTCATTTACGGCGCTCACCCCGAATACACGGCATCCGAGGTCAAGGCGATTCTCATGGAGAGGACCGATACATTCACGACGGATGGCATCAATCTCATCCCCGTTGTCAATGCCGCGCTCTCCTCAGATTTCGCGAATACGGGCGATATCCCGCAAGTACCTCCGGGTGAAATTATCCCCGATCCTTCTTTCACGCCCTATCCCGGTCCTCCGACACCATACGGTCCCGACGCTATCCGGCTTCCGGGTCATACGGTTTTCTGGCCGGTCAATAACATGGGCGGATTCGCAGGATTCGTTTGCGATAAGGAAACAAATAACCGCCTTGCCCTCTTCTCCATTCGCTTCACGGATGCGGGCGGACAGGTCATCAACATGGACTTCTCTTTCCCCTATCCGGATATCTACGACGCGCAGCAATTGGGTGAGTTTTACTCATTGGTCACCACAAACGGGGGCGAAACGGTTATTAACGACCTAGTGATTGAAGCGCTCGGCTATAAACCTTACAAAGTGCCATCGTTCACCGTAAGTGAACGGTCAGTCTACGGTCTCGGCACCATTGCGCTCGAACCTGAAGACGGAGATATCATCCGTCTTCCCGGGCATACTCCTTTCACACCTGAAAAAGGCAAGGGAGGATTTGCGGGATTCGTCTATGACTACGTCACGAAGATGCCGATACCGAATTTTTCGATCTCTTTTACCTACCAAGGGCGACTGTATGATAACTTCCATTATACGTTCCCGCCTACCGTGGAAGGTATACTTGCGAAACTGGAAGGAGAATACCTCTTCTGGGCTAAGACCGATTCGCAGGACGTTGTCGAGAACGTGACCATCACAGCGGACGGCTACCAAGAAGGCATCGTCGGCGATATTATCGTCAAAGAAGGTGAAGTCACGGATGCCGGCGTCATCTATCTCAGGCGTATAGGCGCTCCTCCCGCTCCGGGACCACAACCGATTAAACCGGATCCCAATGACGGTGTCATTCGTCTCCCGGGACACACACCGTTCATGCCGGAAGAAGGCTGCGGCGGTTTTGCGGGCTTCGTTTACGATGCCGTAACAGGCAAGCCCATACGGTCGTTCCGGTTTGTTGACCTCATTTGGCTTGACGGGTCACCTGCAGACGAAGAAGACACGCGTTTCGACTGGCCATATCCGTCTGAAATGTTGGCACAGATTGAAGGAGAGTTCATCTACTGGGTCGACACACTTGGGCAACCTTCGGGAATGATGACACCCTTTTCGATTGTTGCCGACGGCTACGAACCTGCGTTCGTGAACTCCTTCTTAGTCGAGGAGGGAGCCGTCACCGATTTGGGACTCATCCAACTTCGACCGATCAGCGCCCCTGCGCCCAGTACCGGTGTCATAGAATCAATTACACTTGAATGGGGTGTATCGCCCGCAGACTTAGACCTGCACCTCACTGCGCCTTTTGGCGGTGACGGAGAACATTTCCATATTTTCGCGTTTGACGGCTATCGTTCCTACGATTTTATGGATGATATCGACGTCGCCCTCACGCGTGAGAGCAGTACAGGATACGGACCAGAGGTAATTGCGGTTAACGAGCTCGCATCGGACATTCCCTTTACCGTGTACGTGCACGATTTCACCAATACGGCAAAAGAGAGTGGTTCCTGGGACCTGGCAAGTTCCGGTGCCAAAGTTTCCATAAAGTTTAAAGGCGACCAACAACCTCTAGTCTTCAATGTGCCCTCCGCGGAAGGAACACTCTGGAAAGTCTGCACGATCCATAAAGGCAAAGTAACCGGCGTGAACACGATGAGTTACGAAGGTCGCCCGCTTAATGTCGGGGCAAATGATTGAGAATGAAGATAAACGGTTGCATTCTCGTAACCAAGCATAGCTCGCAAAGTTCCTCATTCTTTGGGGAACTTTGCGAAGAATTGGCTAAACTGTCGGGACATGAGAGGATTTTCAAACACAAAAACAGTATAATTTCTCAAAATTGAGCAGTTGACAAGCATTTTCATGAATGGTATTATTCGTAAGAAGTAACGAATAATAATACGTTTCTGCTTCTTGTAATGGTAAACGATCGGACCCCCTCCCGGTCGTTTACCCCTTTTTATGGACATAAGTAATTGCATAAAAATGTATATTTCTTAATATTGCATACGCAATCAAACTAATAACAAATACTACTCCACAAGGACACGCGGCACGCGTTCTTTGATCCCCGTGAAAACCTCGTAGTCAATCGTGCCGCAGATCGCCGCCACCTCGCTTGCATCTTTTCGACCGTATGCATCTTCACCGAACAGCATCACCTCATCGCGCACTTGGACATCGGGTATTTCAGTGATATCGACTATGCATCGATCCATGCAGACGCGACCGACGATAGGGACCTCTCTCCCCTTGTGATAGAAACAACCTCGGTTCGACAGCTGTCTGGATAAACCGTCCGCATAACCCATATTGATAACGGCGAGTCGCGAGTCGCGCGATGCCGACCATGTGCCCCCATAACTCACACGCGTGCCTGCAGTGACATCACCGATCTGCTCGATGACGCTCTTTACCGTCATGACGGGGCGCAACTTCGTCCAGTGCGGAACTCTCTCTCCTGCTTTGCCCCCGTACAGAGTAATCCCGGGACGCACCATGTCAAAGTGATTCTCCGGTTGTTCCGGAATCGCCGCACTGCTCGCGATATGGCGCTTGACTCGCGGAAAACCGCGCCTTTCAGCTTCTGCAACAGTTGCGATAAATCGTTCCCGTTGTATCGCGGCATAGGCTAGATCGCAATCTGCCGTCGCCAGGTGCGTGTACACACCTGCCACTTTTAGCGCAGGTTCCCCGGCAGCGGCGATCAACGCTTCGATCGCTCTTGATCTATTAGGCGGATCGACGAGCATGCCGAGCCGTGACATGCCGGAATCAAGCTTGATGTGTACGGTTAACGGTTCCCCGCCGATCTTTGCCGATGCATCGGCAAAGCCTCGTATTTCACTTTCGGAAACGATCGAGGCAGTTAAACCGTACATTTTGAGGAACGGTACGTGCTCGTATCGCGTCGTACCGAAAATAAGGATCTCCGATTTTGCTCCCGATTCACGCAAAGCGATCGCCTCATCGATCGTGGCAACGCAGAGATACGTTACTCCCGCCTCCTCGAGAACGGGAGCGACAAGCTCGGCGCCGTGACCGTACGCGTTTGCCTTTACTACGGGAGCAACAAGCGTTCCGGTCGTAGCGGCATGCGCCTTGATCACCTCTAAATTATTGATCAAAGCGCTCTTTGAAATTTCCGCCCATGACTTTTTCGTAAACCAAGGATTAATCTTCATATTTCGCCTATCCATCTACCGTCCATAGTCAAGACTTTTTCAGACGAGTTGCTTCTCTACGTATGGAGAGGTTGAAGCGCGCAGTAAAGCCGCGTAGTCAGGCGAAAACTCGAGCACGTCTCCAACCTTGAAATCGCGGACGGCATGCGTAACATCGAGCATCATGTAATCGCTTGACGCACCCAAATATGCAATAGCGCTGTCTTTCGGCTCCAATGTTTCGCAGCGCACATCCTGCTCACCGATGGCGAGAATCGCGCGCCAAATCTGTCCACGATCTTCGAAAACAGGAATCTCATTGAAAGAATTCGGTCCGATTAATCCCGTCGGTACGGAGGATTTCCGTCTCAGTTCGACGATCTCCGCCCTGATGGTAAAGACATCGGTGAAGAGATCGTGAAGTCGCTTTCTGAAGGATGTCTCAATTCCGAGCAGGTAACCCTCGCCGACGCGAAGATGCGTGATTCCAAGCGGGAGTCTATTTTCAGAAAGCATGTAGAGGGAACCCGTGTTGCCTCCGGACACAATCGGTAGCGGAACATTGAAGCGGCGTCGAATATCTTCTGCCATCTTGCTTAGATCCTCCAGCTGGCGCTCTTCAGGAATGACACCGCCATAGCAGTTAAAATTCGCCCCGATACCTGCCAACCATACGCCGCGCAAATTAAGTACACGAGAAGCGACATCAAACATCTCGTCCGGCATGAACCCCTCACGTAAGTCCCCCATCTCAACCATCAAAATGACACCGTGCTCACGATCGAGCGCCAGTGCCGCATCCGATAATGCCTCAATGGCGGACAAGTCGGAATTAAGACTTAAATCGGAATAGCGTACAACGTCATTCGCATTTGAGATCATCGGCGATCGGAGCATCATACGCGATAGTCCGAGGTCACTCATCTCGCGTAAGTTCTCGACACGGGAATCGGCAAAATATTCAACACCCGCCTCATACAAGACTTCAAGAAAAGGTCGCCATCCCGACAAACACTTGGTGACAAAGTGTATTTGGACGTTTGAATCCTGACCCATCTTCAAGATGGTGCGTACGTTGTGAATAAGTTTTTCGCGATCAATAAGCAACTCAGGATATGACATAGTGACCTCCTGTCAGGATAATCTCAATGACGAAAGTATTAAGTTGACAGCTGCATCAGGGTAGGCGTTTGCCATGACCCCACATGTAGCCATCAAATAGTTGTGATCTATCATAACACGCGCATACTCCGATGGATAGAGAAAATCGGACACAGGCGTCGACAATATGTCGCCGATCATTGATGCGGCGCCGGGCAACTTTGTCAACGCGCCGCCTGTCGCGATCACCGTTTTAACAGCAGTCAAATCGCGACCTCGTACCGTCATCCGCCTTCCACGTGTCGTAAATTGTTCCGTCATGCGACCGGCGTGGCGTTCCAGTGCCTCGCGACAACAAGTTCTTACAAGCGGAAGCACGAGAGAAATCTGTTCGCTATTCTCCGGTATCTCCGGCACGTTCGCAAGCTGTAATTCGTAATCAGCAGGTAGCTTCGCCCTCTCACTGGCATTCATCGCGGCGATGACGTGTGAACGATTGACGAACACACCCAAATCGCCTTCGACTGTCCGCTTGGCAAACGGTTCCGGTTCTATGCGATAGTGGCGCAAGTCTTCACTGCCTTCCGTTACCGAATGAAGATCGGTTGTCGCACCTCCGACATCAAAAGTCATCACGTCACCGAAGACATCGAAGAGCCGCTCCGTCATCGCCATCACGGCACCCGGAGTCGGCATAATCCTTCCCGTCACCACCTCGCGTATGCGCGCCATTCCGGGAGCCTCGACGATGTGTTCTTCAAAGATGTCCTGAATCATCGCGCGCGCCGGGGCAACATCGAGTTGATCAAGCGACGGATATACATTCTTCGTTATGTACAATCGGATGTTTTTCCCCTGAGCGTTCGCTTTGATCTCTCGCCAATTATCGGTGTTTCCGGCGTACAAAATCGGCGTCCCCGGCATCTGCTCTGTCAGAACCTTGAAGTTGTGAAGTGCCGTCTCGCGCTCGCCGCCGTCAACACCGCCTGCCACCATCATGATACGCGGTGCAATGGCGCGCACTTCCTCAAGATCGTAAGTACCAAGCTTACCCGCAGTGACCATGCGGATAACGGCGCCTGAGCCGAGTGCCGCCTCGCGAGCGGCGCGCACTGTCATCTCGGGAACCAACCCGTGAACAGTCATCGAGAGACCGCCCGCACCGGAACTCGTCGCGAAAATATGGTCAGCTTCAATCGTTTCGACGTCGAGATTGCGGGCGAGATCGACTCTCGCTCTTTGAAAACCAAGGACGACGTCTCCCTCCTCGATGGATGTCGCCGCCATCCCCTGTCCTAGAAAGACGGGAACGTCGCCGGTCAAGTCGGTAAACGCATTGACGACTGTCGTCGTGCTTCCAATCTCAGCTACGAGCAGCTCAACTTTCATCACGTCCCTTTCGCATTTCGCGGCGCCGTTTCACGAGAAAACTCGCCACGTCAATACCGCGACTGCCGCGCCCGAAACCTACATCCATGCCCGCTTCGACCGCGAGCTCATTGACGACTTGTGTGCCCCCGCCTACAAGGATGATTTGATCTCTGATGCCCTTCTCGATGCAGATGTCCGCAATCTTCCTCATGTTCTCGTAATGGATATCGTGATGCGAAATAATCGTCGACGCGAGGATGGCATCGGCATTCGTCTCAATCGCCGCATCTACAATTTTGTCCATCGGAACGGACGTCCCGAGATAGTGATAGCGGATGCCGAATCCTTCAATCCCTCCATGCTTGATGTCGAGAATCTCTTTCAAACCGACGGAATGCTCATCCTCACCCACCGTGCCTGCGACGACCGTCATCGGGCGCTCACGGACATCTTCTCGGATCTCCGACTCCGACAACGTCTCGACTACTTCGGGAAGCACAAGTTTAGACAAATCGATGTCAAAGTCGACTTTGCCTTTCATTTCGATATAGGTACCTTCCGCGGGATGCATTACTTGACAGTGGATGATCTCACAGTCCGAAAGCCCCATTCTTTCTCCGATGACAAGTGAAGCGGCTTCCGCATGGCGCCGATCGCAGGGAAGCATCAGCGTCAAAACGATGACGCCGTCTGCTAAGAATTCGACTTCAGGTCTGACAAGATTCGGGTTGTCATAATACTTTTGTTTTTCGGCGATGCGGACGTTCACATTATCGTACTCGTCGAGCTCATCGATAAACTGTATCTTGGACGGGTCTTGGAACGTATCGCCGCCGATCGCCTCGCTCGCACACTCAAACTGGGGTGGTATATTGTTGTATCCGAAATGAACGGACACGGGTGCGAAATAGTCGTCGGCTCGCTTGAACAGGCTGTCCGCTCCGATGCCGCCTTCGAGTTCGCGTATAATCCCGTCGCCCTTGCGATCGGGGTATTCGGCACTGTCGATGAAGAATCCCTCTTCTACGGCGCTGAAATAGCCGCCGACCTCAAGCATCTCCTCCAAAAAGAGAATGGAGCGCTCTTTTAACTCGCGCACGCGCTCGCCGAGCGGACCGTCACGGTTGATATCGACCATCTCGCGGATGCCGTCAAGTCCATTGAGCGACTGACGCGCCGTATTGACGGCATTGATGTTGAAATAGTGCCACGGGACATTGCGTCCCTCGTCAGGCGTGATTGTTGACTGAACATCGACCGACGTCAGTCGCGATATGACCATATTGAGCGTATGCGTCACCGTCGCTTCGCGTGTCTCTGACTCCATGTATTTCGTATTTTGCTGGGCGCGAATTTTGTAATCTCTGAAAAAATCTCTCAACGCGACCGCATAAGGCAAATCAATGCGCATACACGGCGCGGGAGGCGCCGTCGGAGGGACGCTTGAGAGCGCGATGTTTTCCGGCTTGATTCCGCACTTGAGCGAGAACATAGTGTTGATCGCGTGTTGAACCATCAGCTCGGGCATGACTTTCCACGCCTCCATCGCAGTCGCGTTGGCGTTGTGCGCGCCGTCGATTTGGAGTTGCCCTCCATATGCGATAATTTTCTTGCTTTCACACGCGTCGACGAAACTTCTGAGCATGTTGATGTTTCGGTAGAGGACGTTATATTGCGGGTCCTGATGGACGCCGGAAACACCTTCCTCGACAAACATCACGGCGATATCGGGACCGGCAACGCCGGAAACGTAAGAGTGATAATTGATCGGACGACCGACCTCGTCTTCGATAAGGTCGAGCGCGCGACGCGTCGCGCGACATTGCTTGCGTGTCACGGGAATTCCCCCGATGCCCTGTGTCGTACCCTCCAACAACGAATCGATATGCGATTGACCTGCCGTCCTGATCACCATGATATGATCGGCGCCGTTCCAGGCAGCCATGCGCATACGGCGGATATCGTCCTCAAATCGACCGGAAGCGATTTCCGTCGTGATGACGCAATCTGGCTGCGGGTCAATGTAACCAAAGCCTCGGCTCCCCGGCAGAGGCACGGAATTTTTCAGTGATTCCGACGTCTCCAGATACTCAAATGCGCCGATCTTTCTAGGCTCTCCTCGACCTTCACGCCAATGCCACGGGCGTCTCGGCGAGCGGTAATTCTCCAAACCTTCGAGAATTCTGCGAACATCGAGTCGCTCGTCAATGTCGAGAGAAATCGACGTTTCGCGTACCGGCTGAACTGATCCGTCCTCCTCTTGGCGACCCTCACAGACAACATTGTCATCGCACACATCGCGCTTCATGAGACCACCTCGTCAAACAATCGCGCCGCCACGTCCCAGTGCCTGCCCTCGGCAAGCGACAGACCCGTTTCGCGTATGGAGAGTTCGAGCTCTTCCGATACTTTCCAGACGACATGCCCGGCACCTCTACCCATCAGCCCGTGATCGATCACACCGCGTACAATCGCCTGTGCTTCCAGACTTGAAAACCCCATGCGGAGGAGAACGCTTCGCTCAATGGCGGGCGTCGTATATTCTCTTCCCGCCTGCAGGAGCGGCTCGACAAGCTTCTCCGTCAACTCCCAAAAACGTGTATAGAGTTCTTCATCTGACAGATGTCTGAGATGTCGGCGACGTTCCTCAAAAATTGCATCCGATGACATATCTCTATCTCTGCGATCGGTCATTCAGATCCTCTCCTATCCTAATAAGTTCCCATTAAATGAACTGCCGTCACGTAAATGACGGCAGTTTCAGTACTGGAATCACAGTGTTTCAAGCATCGCTTTCGTCTCTACAATGGAGAGATTGAGCTCCTCCGCCATATAGGCGATCTCATTCTCCGACCACGGACCGCCATCGGCGGCGAGGCGGCGCAGTGCGGAGGCGCGCAGGCGTCCCATGTCGTAATCGCGCACGCGGATCATCGACGGGTGTGCAGGCAGGACGATCGACTCACCGGGGACCTCTTCTTCCGGATCTCCGATATAGACGTTGATGCCGTTCTGTTTCGCGAACGTCAATTGAGCCATCGGGTGTTTCCCCGCGCCCGTGTATTCCGTTTCCTGGACTACGATGGTCTTATCTTCAGGCATCGTCCTAGCGAGAGCGAAAGCGGCCGCCAACGATGTGTTGCCTGCCGGTCCGCGCTCAAGTCCTTCTAACGTCGCCAACATTTCCGTCGTGTAGAAAACCTCGCCCTGCTTGACGAGGAGATAACGATCAATGTAGCGCAAAGCGCGGGCGGCGTTCCTCGGGACATCGCTTCGATCGGGAAGCGATGCGAAGGGGATGCCGAAGCCGGTATGCCCCGTCGTAAACGATTTGCGGTTGAAATCTCGGTCGGACGCCATCGACAAACCGGATAGATCGACGCTCGCAGCATAGACTTTCGTATCGATGAGACCCGCCTTTTTGAGCCCTCGCGCCGTTCCGGTCAGATTGCCTCCCCCCGCATGTGTTGCAAAAACGACATCGGGAACGAGACCGTATTCGTCACGACACTGGTGCGCAATTTCATAGCCGAGCGTCTCAATACCTGCGATGGCGGAAGGTGAATACAGTGACGCGTTGTAAAACCCCGTCTCCTCCAACATGCGGAGTGCCATATAGAAAAGCTCCGGTCCCACTGTCGTCTGAACGACTTCGGCACCGAACGCCTCACATTTTCTCTGTTTTTCGAGGATTTCGGGCTGACCGACGAGTTCGCTGTCGTAGCATTCTTGGAGCACGATACATTTTAGACCGAGCTTTGTCGCCATACTGGCGACGGCGGCGCCGTAATTGCCGGAAGTCGCCGCAATGACGCCTTTGTAGCCCTTCCGTTTAGCGTCCCATACGGAAAGCGCCGCGCGGCGCGCTTTAAAGCTGCCCGAAGGATTGGCGGCTTCGTCCTTGATGAGAATTCTTGCGCCATAACCGGGTTCCGACACCTTTCTTACGAGCGCCGTCACGTTTTTCATATCCATGAGCGGTGTATTTCCAACTCCGAAATCACGTTGAATCCGGACGACTTCATCGATCGTGATGCCGACATCGCGCATCATAGCTTCATAGTCAAAGGCGATGCCGTTAAGCTCATAATCATCGTAATTGATGCCGAGCGATTGGCGCATGATATCATTCTGCCGATCCATAACGGCTCTGTATGTCATATCCTTCATTTCGACTCACCTCCGAACATGAGCTCGAACACTTGTCTGTGAACAGCAGTCAACTCCGGAACGCTATCCCCGAATGTGTGTGTCGGAGAAACAGGAAGGTCCGAGACAGTTCCCTTCACCAATCGATCGCTCATCGTCCTCACGGTTACTCTGTCGCCGCGCGTTGCCGATTCCTCCTGCAAGAAACCTTTTGTAAAAGCGCGAAGCGGCGTCTTTTTCGTGTCATCGGGCACTTGAGGTGCACGTTCACCGATGGGGAGAACAACGGTCTCGATGGGGACGAGTTCGCCTCGACGATACCGATGGTCTCTTCCGCTGTGTATCTGCTCGGCGTAATTGCCCAAGATACAACGAGGTACAGGGAGATCGAGCATCGAACGAAGCCCCGGTTTCGCGCCGATCACGTGCGGAATCATGTTGACGACCATGGCGATCGTTCCGATACCGCCAGGCGTTTCGGGGACGATCGATAAATTCATATCGTATCCGTCGGCGCGAATCGTGATGTAGTCGCCCGTATGGACGCCCTCATCCTCAGGGCAGATCTGCTGAGGGTGATCGAGATGAATGAAGACTTTACCGTCGGCTAGACGACCGTAGCTCTGCTGGCGAATGCCGGCGAGATGCCCCTTCTTCGCCTCCCCATGTGCTGATTTTCGGTCGATGTTCGTGATAATCGGGTCGCGCGTTTGCTCGATATCGGCGAGCTTGACGCCCATACCCGCCGCGATCATCTCCATCGACTCCGGAAAACCGACGTGCCCGGCGAGACTATCCTCCGCGATCCGTCTATTAAATTCCTCAACGGAAATTCCGACGCCCTGTTCGACCATGACGGCCTTTCCGAAAGGCGCGAGATCGTTGATGCGCGCCGCGGAGATCGACTCGACGTGTTCACACGTTCCGCTCAAAGCGAGGATCAGATAATCCAGAACAAAGCCGGGGTTGATTCCCGTGCCGAGCACGGCGACACCGCGCTCCTTTGCATAGGCATCAATCTTGTCGGCAAGCTCTTCGCTCTGCGCCCAAGGCCACGCCATTTCCTCTGCCGTCGAGATGACGTGAACGCCTCGATCGAGGCAGAACATAATCTTATCGAATTGAGCTTCAACGAACGAATCGGTCGCCAAGACTACGATGTCACAGAGATCACGCCTGACAACATCTTCAATGTTATTCGTGATGAACACGGGATCGCGATCGCCACGATCCATGCCCAGATAAGCGTAAACCTCCTGCCCGGCAAGGTGTTCTCGCCTAACGCATACTCCCGAGATGACGATTCCTTCTTTCGAAGCGATCATCTTAGCTATTCCGCTCCCCATGGCGCCTAGACCCCAGAGAGCGACTCTGATATCTCTCATGAATTTCCCCTCCCGTTAGGCGATCTGGATCGCCCGACTCGTATTTACAGCATTACAGGCTGATGTGCGTACCTGTTTCTCCCTTAATACCGCTGCTCGCCCTTTCCAGTGAAGTCACAAGCGCAACGCGACCCTTACCCGATTTTGCAAAGGCGACGCTCGCCTCGACCTTTGGCAACATGGAACCGGGAGCAAAATGACCTTCCGTCATGTATTGCTCCATGTCCGCGACACTCACTTGGTCAAGCCATGTCTCATTCTGCTTGCCGTAGTTTAGTGCAATTTTTTCCACAGCCGTCAGAATAATCAAGAAATCGGCGTTAATCATCTCCGCGAGAACACCTGATGCGAAATCCTTATCGATCACGGCAGCGACACCTTCCAATGTATTGCCATCTTTGATCACGGGAATTCCGCCTCCTCCAACCGTAATGACAATTTGACCGTCCTTGATTAACGCTTCAACTGTTTTATTCTCAATGACCTCAACCGGCTTCGGCGAGGCGACAACGCGGCGGTAGCCGCGACCTGCGTCTTCTTTCATGACATAGCCCGTCTCGGCAGCGACTTTCTCGGCTTCTTCTTTGCTGAAAAACTTTCCGATCGGTTTCGTCGGATCCTCGAAGGCGGGATCGTTTTTATCGACGACGACTTGGGTCACAATCGTCGCGACGGGACGATCAATCCCGCGCGAGAGCAGCTCCTCGCGCAAGGCGTTTTGCAGATGAAATCCGATATAACCTTGGCTCATCGCTCCACATTCTGGAAATGGCATGCGTGGCACCTGTCCACTACTGAATGCGACATTGATCATGCCGACTTGCGGACCGTTACCGTGTGCGATGACCACATCATGACCGTCCTCAATCAAATCAGCGATCGGTTTCGCCGTCTGGCGAACGAGCTCTTGCTGTTCTTCAGGAGTATTGCCGAGAGCGTTGCCTCCCAAGGCAACAACGATTCTTTTCTTCACGTTTACTTAACCTCCAATATTAGTTATGAAGTGATATCTCTATTCTATACGAATGGGCGCTGTCGCGCCCACTCATTGTCATTGATCTATGAATGGCGAGACGGAACAATCAGTCGAGCAATTCGCGCCACAGCGGCATAGACATACAGCGCGGACCTCCGCGTCCACGCGACAATTCCGAGGCGGGAATCTCGTGCAGAATGACACCCGCCTCTTTTAAGAGGCGATTTGTCACGCGGTTTCGCTCATAGACGATCACTTCACCGGGTGCGACCGCCAATGTATTCGAGCCGTCATTCCACTGCTCGCGCTGTGCATCGATCACGCTAGTGCCGCCGCAACGTATAAGCTCAACCTCCGATAAACCGAGAGTCTTCTTCAATGCGTCCTCCAGATGACCCCCCATGTTTTTTATGAGGAGAGAGCCATCTTTATCTTTCGTTACATCAAGAATCTCAAGCGGTCCCTCAATCTCGGGATGAATGGTGAATATTTCGCGGTCGACCATCGTGAAGACCGTATCAAGATGCATGAAAGCGCGTTTTATTGGAATAAAGAAAGCGAGAACGTGTTCAAAACCCATATCGCTATGAAGGATGCGTGTCGCCAACGTCTTGACCGCAGCCGACTCCGTCCGTTGCGAAATTCCGATCGCTACCACTTTTGGAGAAAGGATAAGAATGTCACCACCCTCCAGCGATGCATTCTCTTCTCGGCTGTAGTATAGTGCAGAGTCCGCAAAACAGGGATGGTACTTCGTGATGTATTTCATAATCAATGTCTCGCGCTTACGCGTATCCGTCCACATACAGTTGATGGAAATACCGTTCCCGATCACAGTCATCGGGTCGCGCGTGTAGTAGAGATTCGGAATGGGATCAAACCAGAGAGTCTTCTTGTGATCGAGTAGATTCAGATACTGATTGTTAAACGAAATCTCCTCCCTGCGGAGACCCGCAATAACGATCGAAACAACATCCTTAGGGGATTCCATAGTGTACAAATAATCATAGATGTCATTCCACTGACTGCGATAGATGTTCGCTTCCTTCAAGAATTCCTGCAAGAAAGCGTCTCTGACGGGCAAATCAGCCAAAACATCCGCCAGCAAATCAGATACATACACGACCTCGGCACCTATCCCGCGAAGCAAATCGGCAAACATATCGTGTTCTCGTGCGGCGACGAAACTGTCAGGGATCTCGTCAAAAAGAAGCCTCTTCATATTGGGCGGCGTGAGATTATCCAACTCGCGTCCCGGACGGTGCAACATGATGCGCTTAATCCGTCCGATTTCCGAATAGATCTGGACTCCGGATCGTTCAGTCACAAAGAACCTCCACTAGCAAAAAACATTAGAGGGTAACCCAAGAAGAGAGACGTTCCGCTTTACCCCCTCACGGAATATCTTTATTCAGCATCAGTATACTCATTTATGAAAAAAACGGCAACGGTTCAGGGAACACATAGACCTTGCCTTCGACGGCGTGTTTGTCACTGCTCTAAATAGGAACTTTATAAAACAAACAATTCAATTATGATAATCGAAAAAAAGAGACGATCAGTGACACAATCCGGTTGAAGAACGATGAGCTGATGGAAAGGCACCATCACTAGAGTGATTTTAAGTATTCGATAATATCTTTTTGAGTTTTAAGAGACATAATAGCGCCCGCGACATCCTCAGCTTCTTCCAAGGTGAACCGGGCAAGTTCCATCTTTACTTTAGCCGTCGATGCACTATTCATGCTTAAATTTCTCAAACCAAGCCCGACGAGAACTTTTGTCGCCAAGGGATCCGCCGCCATCTCGCCACAAATTGAGATCTCTTTCCCCGCAGCGTTAAAGGCAGTCACAATACTGTGCAATGTGCGGAACATAGCGGGAGAAAAACTCTGATAGTACTCTCGAATCTCCGCGTTATCGCGATCGGTCGCACAGAGATACTGGCAAAGGTCGTTTGTTCCGATTGACGCAAAGTCAACTTCGGTTACCACTAAGTCGGCAATGAAAGCAATGGAGGGAACCTCAATCATGATGCCGATCGGAACAAGCGGATCATAGGGACAACCTTCGTCATCAAGATCCTTTTTCACCGCTTTGAGAACGGATTTCGCATGTCTAACGTCATCAATACTTGCCACCATCGGAAACATGATCTTTAGCTTGCCAAACACGGAAGCGCGCAAGGCGGCACGAAGCTGGGTTTTGAACATGTCCATCTCTTCAAAACAAAGTCTCAACGCACGTTTCCCAAGAAATGGATTCATCTCTTCAGGTAATGACATATAGGGCAGCTGCTTATCTCCTCCGATATCGAGTGTTCGCAGCGTGACGGGTTTGTCGCCCGCAAGCTCTAGAACTCTCCTGTAAACCTCAAACTGTTGTTGTTCCGTTGGGAGCTGTTGCGAATCCATGTACAAAAATTCCGTTCGAAACAGACCGACAAAATCGCAACTGCTGTATCCGGGATCCTCCCTGTCGTCCCCAATATTTATACCGATACGAACAGTTGTACCGTCGCGGAGAAGCCCTTTTCTATCCTGATACTCGTTTTCCAACGCTGTTTTCTTATCAAAATGACGTTTTTTGTCGCCGTACGCCCTTCCTGTTGCTTCATCCGGGTTAACAACTACAATTCCGTCATGACCGTCAACGATAAGGTTCTCACCATTATTAATTAATACTGTCGCCTTTGGGACACTAAGTACAGTGGGGATGCGATAGCCGCGGGCAAGAATAGCAAGATGAGCTGTAGCGCTCCCGACTTCATTGACAACTGCGGCAACCTTTCCTTTTTCCAACATTGCCGCATCGCTAGGCAATAAATCATCTGCGACAAGAATCGTATTTTCCGGCAAATGCGATAGAACACTGGAACTCTCTCCCCGCATGATGCGTAATAACCGGTCGCGAACATCACGAAGATCAGCAGCGCGTTCAGCGATGAGAGGGTCGCTCGATTCGCCTACAATGGAAATAAAGATGTCAAACACCTTGGACACCGCCGATGCCGGCATGACCTTATCTTCGCGAATGGTCGTTTCAACCATCTCCTCAATCTCTTCGTCAAACAGAATGCTTTTGTGAACATCCAAAATAGCGCGCCCTTCGCCCGAAACGTTATCAAGTACGGAAAAAACTTTATCGAGCTCGACCTGAGCAGTCTGACGCGCATCTTCCCATTCTTGAACGAAGGCGTCTTCATGACCAGGCTCAAAGTATTCTTCTTTCACTACATACTGTTCCGCCCGATAAACAAAAGCGTTGCCAAAGACGACGCCGTCTGACACGCCCTCTCCTTGAAGAATGAGCATTTCTTTATGGTTATTGTTGTTTCTCATTGATGACGGTCTTCCATTCCTCAAGTCAGATTTCACCGAAGCCGCTATCGATTAATGTGATGAGGTCTTCGATTGCCTGTATTTCGTCTTCTCCATGAGCGCATAGTTCCACCGTTTTTCCTTTACTCGCAGAAAGACCGAGTATTCGCACGATAGACTTGGCGTTGACGGGTTCTCCGTGCTCAGTGACATTCCGAATGGTGAGCTTTGATTGATACCTCTTCGCTGCCTCAACAAGCTGAGCCGCAGGTCTCCCGTGCAGACCGCTTGGGTTAACGATTTCAGTCATTCGACAAATCATTTTCAATCCTCCTCAATCGGCAAAGTTCTAAACATGCGTATGTGACGCATCACCTCCTGCTTCGCATATTCTGTCATCTTAAGTGAAATCGTATGGCTCATCGATGACGCGAGTTCTGTGTCTCTGAAATCGTCAGCTATTTGTCGAGTCACTTTCATCGTCAGCGCGGTAAAGGCATTGATTTTACAGATACCTCCATCAATGGCACGTGTGAAATCACGTTCTGACAAACCAGAGCTCCCATGCATAACAAGCGGAATATTAACACATCGACGGATGACCTCTAATCTCTCAAAGTCCAAGTCAGGAGCCTGGCGGTATAAACCGTGTGAAGTCCCGATTGCCACTGCTAGGGCGTCAACACCGGTCTCTCTGACGAACACTCTGGCAGATTCGGGATCCGTATATACGCTCCCCGCTTCTTCCCCTTCCATCGAGCCCCAATTCGAGCCTATACATCCTAATTCACCTTCGACATCGACACCACGAGCATGTGCCATATCGACAACACGCTTCGTGAGAGCGATATTATCCTCAAAAGGCAACAATGAACCATCGATCATGACTGAAGAATAACCTGACCGGACGGCACTGGCGCACGCCTCAAAGCTTGAACCGTGATCAAAGTGAAGACAAACGGGTACATCAGAGCGCTCAATGCGATCCAAAAGATAAGGAATGAAACGTGAATAATCCGGTCCGGGGAAATCGCCTCCCGCCAGTATGACCGGTGTTCTCATCTCTTCAGCAGCCTGCAGAATCCCTTCGGCAAAGGCATGATCCATCGCGTTGAAGGCACCAATGGCGAATCGCCGTTCATACGTTCCCCTCAATACTTCTCTCAACGATACTAAAGGCATGCAATCGACCTCAGGATTTTACAATTAATAATATGTCTCAGGCTCAAAAAATGATAACAACCCGATAGGCGTCGCCCGCTATCGCGCGCTCAAATGCCTGCTGAGCTTTATCTACGGGGTAGGTATCCGTGACTAGATCTTTCAAATCAAGCCACTCTTTGTCGAGCAGGTTGACAGCTTGCTCAAAAGACCGGATGCTCGGATTGACCGCTCCTGTCAACACAACCTCAGAGGAGTGGAGCCAATTAGGATTCAGACCAATCGGCAAATCCGGGTGAATCGAACTGAAAGCTACGTATCGACCCGTGTTTTCGAGCATTCTCATTCCATCTTCGCCGACACTCGCGATGGCGGTCGTATTGAAAACCGCCTGTGCACCACGTCCTCCGGTTATTCTCTTGACAGCCTCCACAGCGTCTTCACTGCTGGGGTCGATAAGATAATTGCAACCACGAGACAACGCAAAATCGCGTCTTTTTTTGTCAGGCTCGGAGAGAATCGTTCTCACCCCCATTTTGTTTAAACACATCAAGTGCAATTGCCCCATGATGCCTCCGCCGATAACGACCGCGTCGTCACCGAATAACGGCTTCGCCTGATAGATACTGTGCAGTACGCACGCTAACGGCTCTGTCAAAGCCATCTCTTCAAACGGAAGAGATCGATTGAAGCACCACACTGCTGAACTCTCAAGACAGATATATTCTGCGAGACCACCCATGCCGTAAACATCCGGTCCGTTCAAGTGAAAAGTGTTCAATTGTACGCACTGCGTCGGATTGCCCCTTCGACAGAATGAACAGCTTTGACAGGCTTTGATAATACGAGGAACAACAGCTGCCCCGACGGGGAACTGCCGGGGATCGACATCTTCACCCAGCGCGACAATCTGCCCCGCGATTTCGTGTCCGCCTATTAGGGGAAGTGGTGTTTTTTTCTCACCTTTGAACACGCGTTGTTCCCATGTACAGAGCGCGCAAGCACGGATATTAATGAGAACCTCGTTAGGCTTTGGGCGGGGAATCCTCATGGAGAGGATTTCAACCCGCCTTTCACCTGTAATTGCTACTGCTTTCATACTTTCATTCATTTGCACTTTGATCATTCCTAGGGATAGTCTCCTGTCATCTCAAGTGTATCCGGTTTTCACATCTAACTTAATGCTAAATGACTCCTGCGAGACCGCCGACCACACCGATCGCGACCAGCAAGAGCAATACCCAATACGTTGCCCATCCCTTCTTAAGAAGTTTGTAACAGCCTAGTGTCAGAAGAAGTGCCAGCAGTCCCGGCAACAGCGCATCAAAGAAATCTCTCTGCAATGAAAAGATCGTTTCCGCAGTCTGCTGGAATTCAACCTTACAGCTAATGTTAACAAAATTACGGACGAGACCGCCCATGACGGCGCATCCCAAGTATCCAGCACCGACGACAACTTTTTTGAAGATGCCGCTCTCCATCATCTCTAAAATGGCCTCGCTCCCCTTCTTGTAACTGAGATTGAGAAGCCAATATCCGAAACCGTAGTACAGAATATAAAACAGAATGGAATAAACAATAGGCATCGCCACGTTGCCGTCTTTCGACAAGCCGACAAAAATGGAGATGAGAAGCGGGATCATAACACCCTGCCAGATCGTATCACCGACACCGGCAAGAGGTCCCATCAATCCTGTTTTAATTGATGTAAATGCTTCATCCCCTATGTTCCCGGTTTCTTTGTTTTGCTCTTCCATTGCCGCGACAAGACCTATGACTGCCGATCCAGTCGCGTTCTCTGTATTAAAGAACTGCACATGCCTTCTCATGGCTGCTTTTCTCTGCTCGGGATCGTCGTGGTAAAGCCGCTTGATAACGTAAGTCATAGCGTGCAAGAATCCGACACCCTGCATCCGCTCATAGTTGTAGCAGGACTGGAAGTAGTACATCCAGTTCCACCATGATTTTCTGAGATCTTTCTTGGTCAGATACTTATACGTTACGGCTTCAACAGCACCCACTTGAGATTCTGCACTCTTGACGCCTTCCAGATCGCCTTCCGAAATCATCATCAATAACGTGACGCAGAAGAAAATCAATGCCAACGGCAAAATTCCAAGACCTAAATACGCGGCCGCAAAGAAACCGAGAAAGAAGAAGATGCGAGCTCTCCCTTTGTAGATGGCAAGCAGCATCATGCCAATACCAACTGCAGGGAGCATACCGCCTACGGTACTCAAAATACCGAGAAACTTACCGCTCAAGCTGTCGATAAAACCTTTAACATATGCCGTCCCGAAATAGGCCGCCAAAAAACAGGGTATGGTAGTCATGAAAAAGAGAAGAAGCTGTGGCAGCAGGATATTGGCAATCCAGACCTTTTCAGGCTTCCCCTCCTCAACGTATTTATCGGCAACGCGGACAAAGAATGAATCGAGTGTCAAGCGACCTACCCAGACAAGAGCGCCTAACAGTCCTAGGGGAACAGCAAACGCCACCGCCGCTTCCGCATCGATTCCACTCGTAATCGCGACAGCCGTACCAAGAATTCCGGCAAGTGACATATCCGCAGGCATCGATCCTCCGGCACTAATAAACCCTATGTACATGAGATTGATAGTTGCGCCTACGATCGTGCCCGTTACCGGATCGCCAAGTATAATACCAACCACTAGACCGGAAACCATAGGTCTGTAAATGATTGCGTAGTTACCCAAGCCTCCGAAAGGCCAAGGGCTGTTGGCCACATAATACAAGATGGCGATTAGTATCGCCTGAAGAACAGTCATTGTAACACCTCCCGCTGTTCGATTTTTCTCCTAGCTTTTTGATAACAGTTTTTTGACGTTAACTGGACGTTCCTTTGGTACCATCTGATAATCGATGTCCACGCCCCGGCTGACTATCCTCTTCATGCTGGAAATTTCTTCCTCGCTGGCCGATACATTTTTGTTAAAACGCTTTCTTCCTGCTTTCATCCCCATACCTCCGAGGATGATGCGACCGATGTTTACGCCTTCCTCAAGCAAATACTCCATGACTCCGGGAGTCTTTGTAAGAAGAATGATGCGCTCGTCTCCTTCCCCTGTACTCCTCAAGTAACTTGAGGCATCCGACAAAGTCAGCGTGTGTATCGTCATACCCGGTGGCGCGCACGCCTTTAAAAGACGCTGGGAAAATTCATCGCGAGCCACATCATCATCAGCGATCACAATCGCGTTCGCGCCCGTTGTCTTACACCACGCCGTTACAACCTGACCGTGAATCAAACGGTCATCAATTCTTGCAAGGACTATACTCCGCATGCTCGTCTCCTTTCTCGTCATGACCCTTGCAAGATAAGGTTGACATCCACAATGGTCTCACCGGCCATAGAAATCAGCTCACCAGCCGTTTCCAAAGCGGACATCGAATCACGACACATCAGCGCTTCGACAAGAAGCGCAAGATTGACACCACTAATATGCTGAAAGCCCTTCCCATCCAAAACCCTGGCAACGACATTGGAGGGCGTTCCGGAAAAGAGATCGGTAAAAACCATGACATCGTCGCGACTCCATCTGTCACATGTGTCAGCGATCATCTGTCCCAGTTCTTCCGGGCTTTGCTCCGGTTGAAGACCAATAGCTACCACATCCTCTTGAGCCCCGCAGATCATTTCTGCGCTCTTTAGCATGGCTTCGGCCAAATCTCCGTGCGATACTATCAGTATTTTGAACATCGTCAGTCATTCCCTATTCTTTCTCTATACGGTCTAAGATCATCGTTGCTGTCTTAACATCCGTAACCAAAATATTGAAAAAACGATTTCTGGCAGCAGCAATGATGCCGTCAACCTTTTTTCTACCGCCTGCAAGACAGATAACTGTCTTCAATTTACGCAGTCTTTCGAGCTCCAGTGAAATTTGGAAATAGTATTGAGAGCTGTCAAACACCGAACCGTCTGAAAAAAAGAAATTCGCCAGAATATCGCCAACCGTTCCACTTGAAACAAGCTGCCGGTTGTACTCATCAGAGGTTTCCGCGACAAGAGACATTCCCAACTCCGGCGCTGGTCCAAGCCCTATGATTGCGGTATCGAGCTTTTTCCACTGCATCATAAGCCGGCGATAGCTTCGCCCCTCAATGCTTCCGGGCTTATCGCCGCTTTCCCTTACAACCGGAACAATTGTATAAAAACTCTTCGCGCCATACTTTTCCGCAAAACGGTTGGTAATCACATTGATTTGAAGATGGGGGTTGTCTTCACCCGAAACACCGAGAAGAGGAATAAATGTTTTCTCCGGACTTGGGAGCTGACGCTCGAGCAACATCGATGTCTGATAAACCGTATGACCCCAGCCAACACCTATATTCTCGGATTCGGACAGCAGTTCCGGAAGAATTACCGACGCATGTGTCGCAATGGCGAGCGACAAACGCTCTTCCGAATACCCGTCCTGACCGGGGAAACAAGCCAGTTCAACTCTATTCAACTTTAAACGCTCTTTGAGGTTGTTCGCCAAGACCATGCTTTCATATGAAAAAGGCATTTGCACACTAATACGTACAATTCCAAGCTCTCGTGCTTTAGCTAGTAAACGTGAGACGTGCGGTCTGGAGATCGATTCCTCAACAGCTATTTTTGCTTGCGAAAAATTGTCGATGTAGTAACGTTTGGCAATACGATAAAGTTGAGCGTAATCACAATTGTCCGACATGCTAGCCTGCTTTCGATGTACATATGTACATTACAATTGTTTTATTTATTTAATTTTATTTGAAACTATTATTATTTGTCAATGGACTTTGACGCACATATGTGCACGTTTCTGTATTTAAATAAATAATCCTTGTCTTTCAATTCCAATGCTGAAAAAAGCGGATAACAATGCGCATAAAAATGTGCAGTGCTTTCGTTACTGCCCGACTATTTCACTATCCACAGTCTCATGCAATGGTTATAGATGCTATCCGGTGAATAGCACGAACTGAACATGTGTGCCCAATAACCCTCGGCAGTCACATTAGGATTGTCGGAAAGAAGATAGTGCAAAGATAAATTTGAGTTTTCAGGATCCGGTTGGTATAAGCTTTTCACCAGATACCGGTAATTCCTCGAAAACAAGTATTCATCTCCACCTTTTGAGTCATAGAATTGCAGCAGATATGTCGAGCCGTCGTAGCTCAGTTCATTGACAGTATAGACGCCCACTTGATAAGCATGCGTCTGGTAGATTCTCACTTTCGCCTTGCGCCCGCAGCAGTGCTGTTTTCAAAATCCGCCCATGCCCTTTCTCCTGTCAAGAGAGTCTCTCCGTCAAATACCACGCCAGCCGTCCGCCTCCGCCTCTTCCGCGGAATAATTCTTGCGCGTATCCGCCAAACGCGCTTCACTCTTTCTTTCACCCTAAGTCGACATAGACTCTCCAACTACTCTAACGCGTTAGAACAATGTCATTCTAGGTCATTGGACTGAAATTTTAAGAGGGAAATGGACTAAATTTGGCGCGAACGAAATAATATGCAGGATTTCATGCTACAATTTAACCAAGCCACTTTCATTTGAGTTTATCTGAGTTGATTTTTGATTGGCAAATACTCTAAAAGAGGAAAGACCATGGTAAAAAACAACTCGTCACCCACAATAGACAATCTAACGCTGGACGGAATCCCCGTAAGTATCCGCTACGACTATCTCTTTAAAAAGATATTCGCATCGGAAGACAGTAAAACCGCGGTCGCTCATCTTATCCACCTGACGACAGGTATTCGCAAGGAAGATGTGAGCGATTTAACAATCTCGAACCCTTATCTGCTGTTCCACAACATAAGAGATAAGCGAAGCATCGTCGACATTCTCATCAGATTGAAGGATGGAAAAAGAGTCAACATCGAGATGCAAAACCACTGGCATCCGTTCTATCCCGAGCGAGCCATCTATTATTGGTCGCTCATGTATCAGGATACGTCGCGCGCAAGAGAGGGCTATAATAGGCTCAGTAAATGTATCGGCATACACTTACTGAACGAGGCATTCCATTTGGGCGAGAAACTGCAATCGACGTATGCGATACGCGAAGAAAACGGTTCACTTTTATCGGATGTCTTGGAATTACACTTCTTTGATCTGACGAAGTTGCCGGAAGAAACAAAAGAACTGTTGCAAAGTGAAATCAGTGAATTGGAGCGTTGGTTGCTGTTCATACGAACAGACAGTCAGGAAGTGCGTAACGTGCTATCGGAAGGAGACGAACTCATGAGTGAATGCAATGACAAAGTGCAATCTGTTTTCTACACCCCGAGCGAGCGGGAAATTTACATCCGCGAACACATCGCCGAGATGGATCACTACTCGATC
>JAAZMK010000101.1 GCA_012798865.1 Clostridiaceae bacterium
GACACGTTACCTTTCGTGTATTGTGCATGGACTGTCCGAGCAGAGTAGCTTTAACTATGGCTTCAATGAGGTAGCGGGAACAATATAAATGCCTGTTTTTGGATCCTTCATTACTGCTTCACAATGTCCCACAACGATGCACATGAATGTCGGTTTCTTTTCTACGTGATTAGAAAATCGTGAAAGGCTCTTTATTGCGTCTTGAATGCTTCTTTGGCTCAGTTTGATCTCAAAGGCTGCGTAGCTGCCGTCATTAAATTCAATGATTGCATCCACTTCATCTCCTGATGAATGATCACGAAAGTGATAAAGATGACCACCAAGATAATCGGTATAAATTCTGAGATCTCGTTCTACCAGTGCTTCAAACAAGAGACCGAACGTTTTGTGGTCATGGAGCAATTTGTCTGCTGTCAGATTCAGACTTGCACAACAAAGCGAAGGATCGACGAGATGCCTCTTTGCTGTTTTACCAACTCGTGAGGATGAACGGTATTGCACACTATAGGCTTCTTGATTTGCGGTAAGGTATAAGCTATCCAAAACACCGAGGTAATCTTCAATCGTTGTTCGGCTGCGTATACGCTGTTCCTCGTTTTCATGCTCTTCAATATCCCTTACAAATGTAGCGACACCGGCGAGTGTTGTTTCATTTCGAGAGAGAGAGCGAAGCAGCATACGCATCTTATTAGGATCTCTTTTTCGGGTTCTTTCCTCATGCATATCTTTTGTAACGATCGCCTCGATATAACTTTTCGGTATAATGCCACTATCATCTTCCGGCATGTTTATGTTTGCCGGCCACCCGCCTCTGACGATCAAATGCGCAAGTGTGTCGAGCTCAACCTTGCCTGTATGGCCTCCTTGCAACTTTCCATTGAGCATATCGCTAATGGATGCCTCTCCCGTCGAATCGCCGGATTCATATAGACTCATTGGATGCATGCGGATCGTGGCAATCCGTCCTGTTCCGGAATGATAGATCTCACCACTTGACGTAGAACCAAGGGATGTCGAGCCTGTGAGAATGAATTTTCCTCTTTCATGGCTACGATCGCATTCATGACGAACGGCATCCCATATACTTGGAACAATCTGCCACTCATCAATCAGCTGCGGTCTCGCTTCAAGAAAAATATATTTAGGATCAATATTTGCCATATCTCTCTGACTTCGATCAGTCATATACGTCACACTGTTTGCGTGATTCAATCCGGTCCATGTCTTGCCACACCATTTTGGTCCTTCAATGGAAACTGCACCGAAAATCCTCAAGTATTTTGAGACTTTATCATCGACTAATCTAGTCATGTATCCGTCTTTTGTCAGACTCATTGCATTCACCTCCTGTGCGTATGGTAACATGCTGTTGGTAACTTTTCAATAATTTTGCTATACACTTTTCAGAAGAATCGCTATTAGTTTTTCAGACGATCTGTTGGCCAATTTTAAAGAAAGCCGTCGTTTGCTTTTTACCTTTCATATACAGCGGTAATGAGTCGCTCTTAGGCTTTCAGTACTAAGTGATCGACGCGAACAGCAACCGATCGATGGGTCAAAACTCTATCCGTTTGCTTCGGAAAATCGCCGTAACGCTCGGCGGTGCTTTACAATGGTGACAATGGACACTGTGTTTCGAATATTAATACGCGACGTAAACGAGCGAGGTCAGGGAGTGGGCACCGTCCTTAACGATGGTCACGATGACTCTGTTAATGCGAGCGATCTTGACAGGGGAAAAGTCTGTTTCGTTAACGACGCGCTTCCCGGAGAAGTTGTTACCGCACGTCTTATCGAAGATAAACGAAATTATCGGGTGCTCGATTTGGTTGAAATTGAGGTGCCAAGTCCTGATCGCGTACTTCCTGATTGTGAGTACTACCCGGAGTGCGGGAGTTGCCAATTGCGTCATCTCCACTACGACGCGGAGCTTCGACTCAAAGAAAACCGGGTCCGTCATTTTCTCTCAAGACTTGAAGGCGCCTATCCCGCGAAGTTCCTGCCGATCATAGGCATGGGGGATACGAGACATTATCGGGGAAAGAGCATTTTCCCGTTTTCCCAAGAGGATGGTGTCGTGACGATTGGTCAGTATCGTCGCGGGACGAATGATCTCATCGACATTCAACGTTGCCTCATCCAAAGCGAGGTTTCGCTCGCCCTTGTCAATTCTGTTCGGGAACTAGCTAACAAGGATGGAGTGCCGGCATACGATCGAATGACACAGCGAGGCATCTTGCGTCACCTCGTCGTTCGGACAGGTTTTGCATCTCGCCAAGTCATGCTGGTTTTTGTTGTCAACGACCTATCGGTCAAAGAGCAGATAATGTCTTGGGTGCCTGCTCTTGAGGAAACAGCACTGGATGCGGGATATACGCTTAAAAGTGTTTGGATGAATCTCCAAACGTCGCGCGACAACAGGATTTTGTCAGACGATTATCTGTTCTTATTTGGTGAAGAGACGATTGAGGAAGAGATCAATGGAGTCCGTTACAACATATCGCCTGATAGTTTTTTTCAAA
>JAAZMK010000102.1 GCA_012798865.1 Clostridiaceae bacterium
GGCACTTGAGAGTCGTTTAGGCTACTCGTTCTTGGACAAGCAGCTGCTCGTTGATGCGTTGACACATTCGTCGTATGCGTATGAGCAGGATATCGCGGTGCAGGATAATCAGCGACTAGAGTTTCTGGGTGATGCTGTTCTCCAACTTGTCGTTACTGAGCATTTCTATCGAACACTTTCCGATACTGCCGAAGGCGAAATGACAAAGCTGCGCTCCGGTGTTGTCTGTGAACCGACGCTTGTTCTTGTGGCACATTCGCTCGGGCTCGGATCTTTTTTACGACTTGGACACGGTGAATCGCTTGCCGGAGGCAATGAGAATCCATCGAATCTCTCTGATGCTGTCGAGGCGGTTTTGGGTGCGATTTTCTTTGAGGGCGGATATGGGGCTGTGCGTGAAGTCGTTTTACGCCTTTTTGAACCTTACTTTGAACTCGCTCTCGAAGGACGTCTTATTTATGACTACAAGAGCAGACTCTATGAGTGGGCGCAAGCGAAAGGAGATAATGTCATCTCATTCACTGTATTGGAAGAGAGCGGTCCTCCTCATGACAAAACATTCAGGGTCGGTTTATGGATCAATGACGTGCTATCCGCCGAAGGGTGCGGTCAATCGAAAAAAGCTGCTGAACAGCAAGCTTCACGCGTGTTTTTCAATAGCCGAAACAGGAGCGACAGCTGATATGGTATGTTGAAGTCACTTGAAATTCAAGGATTTAAATCATTTCCCGAGCGGACTGAACTTATTTTCCACGAGGGTATTACGGCTATTGTCGGACCGAACGGCGCCGGTAAATCGAATATTACGGACGCCATCCGATGGGCGCTCGGAGAGCAGAGCGCCAAGTCTCTCCGCGGGAGCCGCATGGAAGATGTGATCTTCAGCGGCACGGCGCAGAGGCGTGCCGTCAGCTTTACTGAGGTGACGCTGAAGCTGGACAATTCAAGTAAGATTCTACCGATTGATTATGAGACGGTTTCTATTACTCGACGTTATTATCGCTCGGGTGAGAGTGAATACTTAATTAACAAGACACCATGTCGTTTGCGCGATATCAATGAGTTGTTGATGGATACGGGAATCGGACTTGACGGATACTCGATCATCGGTCAAGGAAAAGTGGACGAGATCCTCAGTAACCGCTCGGAGGATCGGCGCGCCGTCTTCGAGGAAGCATCCGGCATCGTCCAATTTCGAACGCGAAAAGAAGAGGCGCTCCGAAAGTTGAGGCGCAGTGAGCAGAATCTTGTACGTATTGATGATCTTCTCGCAGAGTTAAATAATCGCGCCGTCCCTCTCGCAAAGCAGGCGGACGACGCGCGTTCTCACGTTGAGTTAGCAACGAGGTTTAAACAAATCGACGCTGCTTTGACACTGCGACAGATCGCGAGTCTCGAGCTGCAACAGGCGAAGCGCGCCGATGACTTGGAGTTGACAAAACTCGACCTCGAAGAGGCGAGAGTCGAGCAGGACGAGGCTCGGATGTCACACGCCTCCGCTGTCGAGCTCGTCGATAGCTTGGAGAGTCGTATCGACCGCGAGCAAGTGCGTTTTAATGAATTGTCTGTCATCGAAACGGAAAAGACCGGACTCGAAGCGCTCTTCCGCGAAAAGCTCGCTGCATCGAAGAAGAATTCCGAATCTTTGATGGAAGAGCGAAATCGCCTGACTATGCAAGTGATGGCATTTGAACACGAGCTCACGGGGCGCGCTTCAAGGCGCGAAAATCTACTCGAACGCAAACAACAAGCGACGCGTGAACTGAACGCAGCGGAAGAAGAGCTCGCTGCCGTTGAGGATAAGCTCAATGAGATCCAATTGCATGCGGCGCAAGCCTTGGAAAAGCGTGATAAACTATCGGAACGCGCATTCTCGCTGTTCGCAACATATCGGGAGCGAACGGGGGAGAAACAGGCGCTCGCCAGCCGCCGAGACCACGTGAGACAAGATTTGCATGTATTGGACGATGATCTGGCTAAAACTGCCGAGTCAGTTGACCAATTGCGTCTTGAAGCGGAAGCACAAAATGAGGTTATCTCACGATCTGAAGTCGAAGCGGCGGTCGCAAAGGAAAGTGTGCAAAAGCTGCACGAGAGGACGGATACGATCGACGAATCGCTCGGCGAAACGATTTCTGAGATTCAGAGACTTCGGTACGAATCCGAGACATTTGAGCGTCTTGAAGCGTCTTTCGAGGGTTATCAACGACCGGTTCAGCTTCTGATGCAAGAGCTTAAGCGCTCGCAGGGCGGCATGCACGAGGGGATTTACGGTCCGGTCGGCTCGCTTCTCTCTGTGCCTGAGGATCTGACGCGCGCCATCGAAGTGGCTCTAGGCGCCTCCACGCACCATGTTGTCTGCGATACATCCGACACGGCTAAGGAGCTGATTGCCTTGCTGCGTAGGACGCGCGCAGGGCGGGTTACTTTTTTGCCAGTAGAATCGATTGAGTCGCGTGCGATAGATCGTGCGATATTGGAGAAGGCGAGTCGCGCTGCAGGCTGGATTGGGCTTGCGAGCGATTTAGTCACATGCGATCCGGTTATTGAACCGGCTCTCATGTTTACGCTAGGACGGACGTTGATCGTCGAGACGCTCGACGATGCCGTTCAACTGAGCGAAGCGATTCACCGCTCATATACCATTGTTTCTCGAGGTGGGGATGTCGTCCACCGAGGCGGATCCATGACGGGCGGATGGAGTTCGAATAGAACAGTCGGTGTTCTCGGAAGACCTGCGAGAATCCGTGAAATTGGTGAGCGCATCAAGGCTCTTGAGAAGCGCAAAGTCGAGATGGAGGCACAACTCGGTGAGGCGATAGAAGCGTTGAAGCTTGCAGCCGCTGAGGAGGAATCTCTTCTTGAGAAGCTTGCTGATGCGAGACGACAGCTGTTGCGCCTTTCCGCGGAGATCTCCGCTCAAGAGCAGACTTATGAGCGTCTCGTGAAGACGAATGGAGAATTGAAGACAGAGGTCGCTGCCATCGACGGACGCCTTGAAGAGCTTGTTGAAGAAATGAAAAGGCTTGAGGAAGAGCGTACCGCGGTCCTTTCCGAGCGAGAGGAAGCGGCGCTCTTCGTCATTCAATTTGAGACGGAAAATAGTGAGCGTGCCGTCGAGCGCGATGTCTGTCGCGATCGCTTGACGCGTCTGAAGGTTTCCATCGACTCCATTGACGAGTCGATCGCCGATTTTGATTCATTGACGAGCCGAACGGGTAGCGAGAA
>JAAZMK010000103.1 GCA_012798865.1 Clostridiaceae bacterium
AACAGGATTCGAACCTGCATGGTTTCCCACTGGATCCTAAGTCCAGCGTGTCTGCCAATTCCACCATGTCCGCATTTCGCTGCGCAGCAGAAGTCATCTCTGCCGGCACGCTCTATCATACACTAAAATGCCTTCAGGACGAATATGGGCGGTTACGAAACTCTAAAAGAAAACTCTGTCGTCCATTTTAAATGCTTGAATTGCCGAACAATCAGTAAGGAGAAATCTTATCGCGGTATGCGGATGAACGCCTAATCGTCGCTCAACCACAGAACGCTCATCCAACATGCTGATTGACGCGGGTAAGGCGATGACTAAGCACAATAGAACGCCCATAAAACAAGGATTGACGCGGGTAAGGCGACGCCTAATCGTCGCTCAAACGCAGGACGCTCATGAAAGCTTCTTGGGGCACCTCGACGCTTCCGACTCGGCGCATACGCTTCTTCCCCTCTTTCTGTTTCTCGAGGAGCTTTTTCTTTCTCGAAATATCGCCGCCGTAGCACTTTGCCGTCACATCTTTGCGGTAGGCGCGAACAGTCTCGCGCGCAATGATGCGCCCACCGACGCACGCCTGAATCGGTATCTCGAACTGCTGTCGCGGAATGTTTTCGCGCAATTTTTCCGCCATGGCGCGACCGCGCCTGTAGGCGTCGTCTTTGTGGAGAATGAATGTCAGCGCATCGACCTGCTCGTTGTTGATCATCATATCGAGCTTGACGAGATCGGACACTTGCCAGCCCTTCATCTCGTAATCGAGTGAAGCGTAACCTCTCGAACATGATTTTAGAGCATCGAAAAAGTCGTAAATAATCTCATTGAGCGGCATGTCGAAATGGAGGTTGACGCGATTTTCATCTACGTATTCCGTGTTGACGTATTGACCGCGGTAATTGTGGCAGAGTTCCATGATGTTGCCGATGTATTCTTTCGGCGTCATGATCGACGCGGCAACGACAGGCTCCTCGATACTCGCGATACGGTCTGGGGAAGGCATATTCGTCGGATTTTCCAACACCATGGTCGTCCCGTCCACCAAGTTCAACCTGTAAGCAACCGAAGGCGCCGTCGAGATGATGTCGAGATCGAATTCGCGTTCGAGTCGCTCCTGAATAATCTCATAGTGCAGGAGACCGAGGAACCCGCACCTAAAACCAAAGCCGAGCGCCGTCGATGTCTCCGACTCGAAAGAGAGTGCCGCGTCATTCAGTTGCAAACGCTCCAATGCATCGCGCAAGTCGGGATAATCGGCGCCGTCGACAGGATACATACCGCAAAACACCATCTGGTTTACAGGTTTATACCCCGGTAACGGTTCTGAAGCCGGATTTTCCGCAAGCGTAATCGTATCTCCGGGAGCAGTATCGCTAACGCTCTTGATACTGGCTGCGACGTAGCCGACGTCACCGGCATAAAGCGTTTTTACGGGTTGCATCGACGTCGGCGAAAATGTCCCGAGTGACGTGACAGTAAACTCCTTCCCTGAATGCATAAGCAGGATTTCGTCGCCCATAGAGAGTTTCCCCTCTCGAATGTTGACATGCGCGATCACGCCCAAGTAAGCATCGTACAGTGAATCAAAAACGAGTGCTCGCAGTGGTTTGCTGTCGTCGCCCTCGGGCGGCGGCAGTACTTCTGCAATCTTTTCGAGCACTTCATCGATGTTGATGTCTTCCTTAGCCGATATTAAAGGCGCCTCCGACGCGTCAAGTCCGATGACATCTTCGATTTCCTGACGTATTTCCTCCGGACGTGCAGAGTCGAGATCGATTTTATTGATGACCGGCAAAATCTCAAGCCCGGCGTCAATCGCAAGGTAGGCGTTCGCGAGCGTTTGTGCCTCGACGCCTTGAGCCGCATCCACGATTAGAATTGCTCCGTCACAAGCGGCAAGCGAACGTGAGACTTCATAATTGAAGTCTACGTGTCCCGGTGTATCGATCAAATTGTAAACGTATCGTTGACCGTCCTTCGCCACGTATTCCATCCGCACGGCACGTGCCTTGATTGTAATCCCTCGCTCCCGCTCAATGTCCATATTGTCGAGCACCTGTTGCTGCATGGTGCGCGCGCTGAGGGCGCCCGTGTGCTCGATCATGCGATCGGCAAGCGTCGATTTGCCGTGGTCGATATGCGCAACGACACAAAAATTGCGAACGAATTCAGCAGGTGTTCTTTTCATGAATGATCTATAAACCCTTTCTCAAACGGATCTCAAGCGCCCCTTTGTCTATGGTACACCGAATTTGCTGAAGGGATAAAACCGCAAGATGAGCTTGCCTGCGATTTCATCGCGAGATACCGGTCCGATGTCCCGGCTGTCCCGGCTATTGGTGCGGTTGTCACCGAGCAGATAATACTGATCTTTTTGAAGCGTCACATCGGCATATTTCTCAAGATGGGGCGCCGTCCTCACTCCTTCAGCGAGATACGGCTCATCTAAAAGCGCATCGTTTATGTACACGTTGCCGTTTTTGATCGTGACGCGTTCTCCCGGAAGTCCGATTACGCGTTTAATGATGATCATCTCATTGCCGTTGGAAGTTTTCTCGTCAGTGTCTGCCGTGACAATGTTACCGCGTTTGAGACCATTCTCGAAAAGCCGTGAAATCTTCTCGACAAATACTTCGTCTTGATCCTCAAGCGTAGGAATCATGGAAGATCCGATGACAGTGTTGCGCTGAATGACAAATTGCGTCAGCAACACAGCCAGTACAACGCCGATCACGATCGTCACGACAAAATCCAGGACGCGACGCTTTGGGGGTTTTTTCTCCTGTTTCTTCTTCCGTCGCTCCTCCCTTTCACGTTGCTCCTCCGCCTCGGTGGCGTATTCCGCGAAAAAGGCTTCAATGCTCTCGTGCCTTGAGGAAAGTGCAGAGGGACGAATGCGATTAACAGGTCTCTCTTTCGATTTGGCTTCAGAACATTCGGCGGTTTTGTCAGGAGAGGAATCCATCATTATCCTTCAGCTTTTTCTTTCTTCGTTTGCGGATCGGCAGCAATGGTGAGTCCCAATTCCTTCAACTGATGCTCCGCAACAATATCAGGCGCTTCCGTCATCAGGCAGGAAGAGTTCTGTACCTTCGGGAAAGCAATTACTTCTCGGATACTCTCCGCGCCCAGCAATAACATAACGATGCGATCGAGTCCGTACGCCAAACCGCCGTGCGGCGGCACACCATAACGGAAAGCGCTCATAAGGAAGCCGAATTGGCGCTCCGCTTCCTCCGGAGCAAAACCGAGGATCTTGAACATGCGAGCTTGTAACTCTTGCTGATGGATACGAATGCTGCCTCCTCCGAGCTCCGTGCCGTTTAAGACAATATCGTAGGCTCGCGCCCTCACTGCACCGGGATTCGTATCCAACATGTGAATATCCTCATCCAAAGGCGCCGTGAATGGGTGGTGTTTCGCCACGAAGCGCTCCGCCTCTTCAGACCACTCGAGAAGCGGGAATTCCGTCACCCAGCAAAACTCATAGCGTTCATCCGGAATGAGATTTTGGCGCTTTGCTATTTCAATACGCAGATCGCCGAGCGTCTCGAGGACAACCATCTTGTCGGCATCAGCGACGATGAGAAGTTGCGCCGACTCATCTTCACCCGCCCTCTTCAAAGCCTCGCGAACAAAGCCCGCGTCGTAGAACTTGGCAACGGATCCGCGACTTGCGCAACCATCCAAGCTGAGCCATGCGAGTCCTTTGGCGTCGGTATTGCCCCTTACGAACGTTGCGAGGTCATCGAGTTCACGACGCGACATATCGGAGCCTCCCGGCACGGCGATCGCCGCTACCATGCCCCCGCTTTCCACGGCATCCGCAAAAACTTTAAAGGAACCACCTACTACGAGATCGGACAAATCGACGAGCTCCATACCGAA
>JAAZMK010000104.1 GCA_012798865.1 Clostridiaceae bacterium
ACAACAAAACACTCAAAACCCGCGTCTTCCAAAAGACGCATCACGGCACTCACCGATTCCGGCACCTTTATGCTTTCATTCGCCCTCATGTATCATCCTCACCCCATTCACCAACATCCTCACAGTCAACATAAAATGAGCTGTGCAAAAATTCAACTAATATTGAGAATTTTCCCCGCACACGTTAGCGTTTTGATCAGTTTCAAGCAATCCCGCACCTAATCAGACCAGCGTGTGCAGTTTTTCAATTAATATTGAAATATTGGATTTTACCCCTTGCACCAGTGTGCAGTTTTTCAGTTTTATATGTAAAAGTATTTCGGGTGCTTTCGGTTTTTAAACAGTGCTGAGCGGGGTTCTACTGATTCAACCGAATTTAAAAAAACTAAGTGCAGTTTTTCAGTTTTAGATGAATTTTTGTTCGCGCGTGTTACTTGGCAACCAGTTCCGGGCTATTTGCGAGGATGCTTTCGAACTGCCAGATCGCGATTCAACCGCTATAATGACCTTGTCTATTTTTTACAAGGAGTAGGCAAGGAAATTAAACAATTAGTTGGGGGCACGCTCTAGACTTTTGAGCAGAAGCAAACGACTGCATCCATGTACTGCGCATGGATCGCTGTGAGTCACTGCTCAATGTAACAAAGGAGCTACAAGGGCAGGTGAGACGCGCTTGAGTCACAATGCGCCGCTACTTCATGAAACAGGGGGATGACAATGGCAAATGTACCGCGCATGGATCGCTGTGAGTCGCTGCTACGCGACATGGTCATGGTTGATACGAGGCAGCCGGAGGGGCGTGAAGCGATCCTCGTCGATTATATCGAAGATGTCTTTTCGCCATTCGATGTGAAAACAGAGCGAATCGACCACGGTTCGGGCAGAAGTTCGCTGATAATCCGCATCCCGGGCGTTACTAATTCCGGCGGCGTCGGGTTCTTTGGGCATCTCGACACAGTGGCATTCGGCGACGAAACAGCATGGACGTATCCTCCACTCAGCGCAACGGTAGTCGATGGGGTCATGTATGGAAGAGGAACAGCAGATATGAAAGGCGGCAATGTCGCGATGATTGAGGCGGCGCTCTGTCTGCTTGAATCGGGAACAATTCCCCCAAAGCCTGTATTACTAGGTTTCACGGCTGACGAAGAACATGGTGGCATGGGAATAAGGAGCTTGCTGGAGTCCGAATGGGTTCGTGCGATAGAGGCAGGTGTTTTTTGTGAACCGACGAATGAACGAATCGGTATAGCCGAAAAGGGCGCACTGTGGATGGCAGTTTATTTTAGCGGTGTGCAGGCACACGGCTCGAATCCGGACATCGCAGTCAATGCTTTGGACGCAGCCATTAAGTTTTACCGAGCATTTGTTCAGGGCTTCGATTCTACACAATATGATCCGTGGCTCGGTCATGCCAGTGTCTCGCTCACTCAGTTGCACGGCGGTTTTATGACAAACGTGATCCCGGGAGAGGCTTTTCTCGAGCTCGATATTAGATTGCTACCGGGACAGATGACCGAACATTGCATTAATCTCGCACAGAAAGTCGCTGAAAGACTTCAGCGTAACGAGCCCCGTCTTCAAGTCGATGTGAAAGTAATGATTAAATGCGATGCAAATGCGACACCTGAAGATGATGATTTCGTTGTGCTGGCACAGCAAGTAAGCGAATCGCTTGGAGCTGAGTCGACACTAAGGGGACTGAGTTATCGAACGGATGCAGGAAGACTTGTACCTGTTCTCGGGATTCCTTTTGTCATTTGGGGACCCGGAGATGACAACGCAGCGCATCAGATTGACGAAAAAATCGAGATTGCCTCGATCTGTCGGATGGCTGAGAGATATTTGCTTTTGGCAAAAACTTTCGGAGCATAGGAGCGACGGATGGATCTATCAATATTTGGACGAAGGCGTTACACGCAATGGGAGACTCCGATCGAGTATCTTGCGAACCTCACCGATCTACTTGGAGGTCCCGAAATCTATCTCAAGCACGACGATCTTCTCGGGTTGGCAGGAGGCGGAAATAAGACGAGAAAACTTGAATTTCTTGTAGCGGACGCGCTACGCCAAGGTGCAGACACACTCATTACGTGCGGTGCGCTTCAGTCGAACCACTGCCGATTGACCCTCGCAGCCGCAAAAAAAGAGGGCTTGCATGCCGTGCTCGTTCTTTCAGAGATTATCCCGGGCAGCTACCGGAAAGACGCCGTGGGCAATAATTTTCTTTATCGGCTGATGGACCCCTTGGAGATTCATGTCGTTTCAGGGACTTGTGATTTGAACATTGCTATGCTAGAGCACGCTGAAATACTCCTCGCCAAAGGTTACAAGCCCTACATCATCCCGATGGGTGGCTCAAACGCCATCGGCTGCCTCGGATACGTCGCATGCGCCGAGGAAATTGTAGAGCAGTCGAAAGAACTCGGCATCGACTTTACACATATCGTGACGCCCACTGGAAGTTGCGGGACGCATACAGGACTTTTAATGGGGCTTCGCGGTTCAGACGTCAAAACACCGGTCATCGGCATGAGTGTTAACAACCCGCGCGACAAGCATATACGGCGCATCGAAAAGCTGATACAAAATGTGAACGAAGAACTGTTCCCGAAAAGAAAAATCCCCATCGCAGATGACGACATCATCGTCTTCGATGAATACATCGGGTCCGGCTATTCGCTGCCCTCTGAAGGACTGAAAGAAGCCGTTCAACTGCTGGCACGACACGAAGCGATCTTGCTCGACCCGGTATATACGGGAAAGGCGATGGCAGGACTAATTGATCTCTTACGGAATGGTCATTTCAAGAAAACGGACAAAGTGCTTTTCCTGCATACGGGTGGTTCGCCGGCACTGTACCATTATCCAGATTACACGCTGTAGCGATAAGATTTTTACTCAGACGTCATCACCGGTAGTCGGCGGCTTTGGAGTGCTCTTCATTCGAGTGATAAGAGTATTTTGATTCCGGCATCATCGCAGGCACTAGAACCGCTACGCAAAGCGCGCGTTGTAGCGACGAGGTTTGTTCGCTACCGACGCTACACCGTGACGCGGCGCATTCGTTGTAGCGGTCGAAACATCCAAACCAAGAAAAACAACCCCGCTGCGATCTTCTAAAAGTTGTAGCGGGGCTGTCTATGTTTTAAATCAAGTGTTTATCTGCCTATTTGACGTCGCATCACTTCAGCAATCCTAAGCATCCGCGATGCGACGCAGACTGGTCAATCAATCTATTTGATGTCGTGACCTGTCAGCTCCTGACGGAATTCCGTAGCCTCTTCACCTGTCAGCTCAGTCGG
>JAAZMK010000177.1 GCA_012798865.1 Clostridiaceae bacterium
CCTGTTTCTCGTCGAACGCGTCTGAAGCTTTTTCAATCAGCGTCAGCACGTCGCCCATGCCGAGTATGCGTGAAGCAAGCCGGTCGGGATGAAAAACTTCAAGGTCGCGCAGTTTCTCGCCTGTACCGACCATTTTGATCGGCTTGCCCGTCATGCGCCTTATCGAGAGCGCCGCGCCTCCCCGCGCGTCGCCGTCCAACTTCGTCATGATAAATCCGTCAAGACCGATTTGTCGGTCAAACGCCTCGGCGATTGCGACAGCCTCTTGACCGATCATCGCGTCAACGATCAAAAGTCGCTCGTCGGGTTTGACGACATCGTCGACTTCCTTGAGCTCTCGCATAAGCTCATCATCGACCGTCATGCGACCTGCCGTATCGACGATAAGCGTGTCACACATCATGTACTTCGCGCGCTCTAGCCCCTGCCGTGCGATCACGGCTGCGCTCTTCTCTTCAGGGTTTATGTAACACTCAACGCCTGCCTGTTCAGCCAATACGCGCAACTGCTCCTGAGCGGCAGGGCGATGGACGTCGACAGAAACGAGCATAGGTCTCTTGCCACGCTCTTTCAAATGAAGTCCAAGTTTTGCTGCCGCCGTCGTCTTTCCCGTGCCCTGTAACCCGTAAAGCATGAAAACAGTAAAACCGGTCGGCGAGACTGCAAGTTTTTCTTCTTCGCCGAGGATATGGATCAGCGATTCGTGAACGATTTTGACAACTTGTTGACCCGGCGTCAGACTTTCCAAGACTTCTGCTCCGAGCGCCTTCTCGCCGATTTCGTCCGTCAATTCCTTGACGACGCGATAATTGACATCGGCTTCGAGCAGAGCGAGACGAATCTCGCGCATCATGTTCTTGACATCCTTTTCCGTCACACGGCTCTTGCCGCGCATCGCATCGGCAATACGCCCAAGTCTTGAACTTAAGTTTTCAAAAAGCGACATGTCAGCTCCTCTCGCTTTCGTATAGACCGAATGTATGTAACAGCGCATCAAGTTCGTGTAAGACCTCTTCAGTCTCGCCGTTGGCGAGCAAACACCTTACATGAACCAACGCTTGAGACAGCTCGCGTTCACGCTCCGCCAGTCTGAGTTTGCGTTCGAACTCCTCAAGTTTCGACGCTCCCCTTCTCACCTGCTCGTGGACACCCTGACGCGTCAATCCGGTCAGGTCGGCAATTTCAGCCAACGACAAATCATCGGCGTAAAAATAAGTCAACACTTGAAGCTGGCGCTCGCTGAGCAAATCGCCGTAATAGTCGAGCCAGAGACAAATGTCAGTATGCTTTACTTCATCAAGACGTCCGCGCGAAAAATCCATAGAACGATTATATAGAGCAAAAAAATAGCTGTCAAGCATTTTACTTGACAGCTTGCCATATTACAAGATTTAAAAAGTGACTCAATTCAATATTCGGGCAAGATCGCCTTTAAGAAAAGGTCGCGATCAAAGTCCTGCAAGTCGTCGGCGCCTTCGCCCAAACCGGCGAGCACAAGCGGAAGTCCCGTCTCCCGCGCGACGGCGATCGCTACGCCGCCTTTAGCGTTTCCGTCAAGTTTTGTAATGACTATACCTGTAAGTGCCACCGAGTCATTGAATGCGCGAACCTGGATGATCCCGTTCTGACCTGTCGTCGCGTCGATCACCAACAGCGTCTCGAGCTTCGCATCGGGAGCCTCGCGATCGATCACACGCCGAATCTTAGCGAGCTCGTCCATCAGATTTTTCTTCGTGTGAAGACGCCCGGCTGTATCGACGATGAGCAACTCCGTACCGCGCGCCTTAGCCGATTGAA
>JAAZMK010000105.1 GCA_012798865.1 Clostridiaceae bacterium
ATTCGATCTCTGTCGATGAACTGAATCCGCTCGCCCGCTTTTCAGGGATTAAGGGCTACGATAGAAGGAGTTTTTCGCACGTCCTCAACACGCGCGCGGTAGCGAGAGTCATAGCGGAACGAGAGGGCTTCGACCTTTCGAAATCGAACGTCATTGTCGCTCATCTCGGAGGCGGCATCTCGATGAATCTGCAGTCGAACGGCGAGATCATCGACGTTGTCTCGGCCGATGAGGGCGCTTTTTCAACGGAAAGGGCGGGGGGGATTCCCATTTATCAGGCGGCGCGCATTGCGCGCGAGGAGGGTGCGGAGACCCTTTATGCTTACGAGATCGGAGAGGGTGGCTTTACGTCATATCTCGGTACGAACGACGCGCGTGAAGTCGAGCGTATGGCGGCAAATGGCGATGACGACGCGCGACTTGTCATTGAGGCGATGGGCTATCAAGTCGCCAAAGCAATCGCGGGATTGGCGACTGTCGTCAACGGCGATGTACGCGCCATCGTTCTGACAGGCGGTATGTCGCACATGAAGAGATTGACGGACGCTATTATCGAGCGCGTATCATTCATCGCTCCCGTGTTCATCGTGCCTGGCGAACTGGAGATGGAGGCGCTTGCGAACGGAGCCTACCGCGTCATGCGCGGGGAGGAGAGCGCGGAAATATTAGGCGACCGCTACGTGGGGTCGCTCGGGTGATCCATCATATTTTCCCAGTACTCCTGAACGGGGTGTAGGCGCTCGTTTTGAGGTATCGCCTCGCCCTTTTCCACAGGTGAAGCGGGTGATGTCGACAGTTGTTCTTCGCGTTGTTTCCTCTTTAGTTCCTCTTCGGCAATCGCTTCATTCGGCGACAATTCGAGCAGTGCCGGGTTGTCGATGTAAGAATCAAATAACTGCAAACTCTTAATCATGTAGTATCCGTCGCAAATCCGCTCATCGATTGTGAGGTTCATGTCGATCGTCTTTTTCCAGACGACCTCATCGGTAAGGATATCGCGATACGGTTTGTAGTAAATTTTCCCGATCGTGCAAAAGATGGAGGTGGAACCGAATTCGTACAAGTGATGGAAAAGAGCGTCACCGCCGATGCTTCCGAGATGCGAGATAAATACGGAGGAATACAACGGGATTAAATCACGCAATACTTTCGGCATGAGTCCGTGAAAATCGAGCACGCGCCCGATCAAAAGGAGAACTCGCAAGAAACTTCGCGGTAGCCTTGTGATAAGTCCGATGAACCGATCATCCTCTTTACCTTCGCTATCCTTGATCTCGTCGATGTGGTAATCCATCTTTTGTTTTACATCATCCAGCGTGTCGTTACCGTCGAAATTGACTTTCGCAATTGATTCGAGTCCCTCATCCGTCAACGCTGTTTTGACGACGTACAGGATGTCGAAGCTGTTGTGCTGGTACAAACGCCTCCCCGCGACAAAGCGGTTGAGTTGAGGTCGGCGCATGAACGTGTGTAAGAATGTCGCCGAGAAAATGTTAAAAACGGTGATTCGTTTTCCTTGCTTTCGTTGCTCGCGGATGTACTGCTGCATATTCTCGACACAGTACGATTTTTTCAAGTAGACGGCAGACTCATTGCGTCCGCGCATGATATACGGCATGATGGCGCCGATGGGGTCTTTTGAGTCTCTCACAAGTGTACCGTCGCCGCGTTTAAAACACATGTCAAAATTCCTCTTCAATACCTTCAGTGCCGATTGATACATGAAGATTGACCTTCACTCATCACACATTGAACAGTCGGTTAACCATGTGAAAGCGGGTTGATCCGAATTGGTGAAGCCAACGTTCTTCAATCAGCGGCATTCTTCGTTTTTTCCTTATAAAACGAAAAATACGATGTCTTTGCGCTGAAGCCATCATATCACAATATGAAATCTACAAAACATATCGTATACGTCACGAGCGACATTCTTCATTCATGGTCGATTATGTGTTATGTTGTGTCAAACTGTACATAATATTGGGGCAGCAAGAAACTTCTCATATAATTCCGACGCCGGTTCTGCATAGCCGTTTAATGTTGCGATTTGGAGAACCTTGTCGAAATGAGTAGGGGCGAACGGAGCGAAGAAGATGAAAGACAATGATGATGTCACGCGCGATCGGAGAGTTTTTTTCCGATCGCGCGATTTGTTAATCTTGGTCGCTCTGATCGTTTTAGCTTTGATTTTGTATGTTGTGACGTGGACGACGCGCGCTTCATCTGAGAGCGTCGCCAAGATTTACCATGACGGACAGTTGCTTGAAGTCGTGAAACTGGTGCCAGGAGAGGAGAGGGAGTTTCGATTTGACATAGAGCCTTCGATCGTCATACGTCAGTTCGCCGATCAATCGATCGCGTTTATGTCTTCCGATTGTCCCGATCGCGTCTGTGTCAAATCGGGGCGGATCAAGCGACCGGGAGACTTCGCCGCCTGTGTGCCGAACCGTTTTCTCATCGTGATTGAGGGTACGGCAGAGTTGTCGGAAGGGGAGGATGTCGATTTTGTCGCGTGAACAGGGAAGAACCGTGTCTGTACGGCGTCTTACGCGCTCGGCTGTCATGCTTGCGTCAGCACTTGCTCTGGGGTGGCTTGAGGGGATGTTGCCGCCTTTGCCTGCGCCCGTTCCGCTCCGGTACGGTTTTGCCAACGTTGCGGTCATGGCGACGCTGATTTTCGTTGGATCTTTCGAGGCCTTTTCCGTCGCATTTTTGAAAAGCGTTTTTGTTTTTATGACACGAGGACTGATCGCCGGCGGCGTTTCCATGACCGGTACGCTCCTGTCCGTCTGCGTGATGATTGCGCTTGAACGGTTTTCCGAGCGGAGGACGTCCGTTTTCCTGTTGTCGATATCGGGGGCGATCACGCATAATGCGGGACAGCTGATTTTTCTTGTCCTGTTTTTACAGTACAGAATTTCTGTTCTCCTTGTCGGTCCCTATCTGCTCTTGTTCGGGATTGTGACGGGAACTCTTTCGGGTTTTCTTTTATATGTCATGATGAAACCGTTACAATCCTTTTTAAAAGTCAGGCATGATAGCGATGGTGGTAATCGGGAGGATCATCGTGTCGCAAAAGATGAGTTTCACAAATAAATGTAGTGGCTCTGCACGCGTCTTCTCAGCTCTATTGGCGGTTCTTTTTGCCTGTGGCGCGATCATGCTATGTGTGTCGGCGTGTCGGAATGAGTCTTTTGAAGCGTTTGTGACAGGACCGTTCGATACGGTGACGAAGATAATCCTCTTTGCGGGGGATCAAAGCGAGTTTGATGAGCACCGCCTTTTTATTGAGCAGGAGCTTTGGCGTTATCATCAGTTGTTTGATATTTATAACGATTATCCGGGCGTGACGAACATCAAGACAATCAATGATCGTGCAGGGAGCGCTGTCGCTTGTTCCGAGGATATTCTCGACCTGATCGAGTTCGGTATCGAATGCGAGGAAAAGTCGGGTGGACGTGTCAACATAGCGATGGGTTCCGTCCTGAAACTTTGGCACGATGCGCGAACGCTTTCGACGGCTGAGCCCTCACGAGCGTTCGTTCCCGATCGACAAGCTCTGGAGGAGGCAGCACGACACACATCGATTGACGACGTAAGGATCGACAGGCTGAAGGGAACGGTCACGTTGACGGATCCCTTAATGCTCCTCGATGTCGGCGCGATCGCAAAAGGATACGCAGTTGAGCGAATTGCGGAGTCGCTTGTGAAGCGAGGAATCCGCGCCGGGGCGCTTGATGCGGGCGGAAATGTGCGCGTTATCGGACAAAACGTCGTCAAAAACAAACCTTGGCGTATCGGCATCCATAATCCATTCGATAATGCCGAGGGTCCATTCGTCGAAATTGTCGATGTCGTCAACCGATCCGTCGTGACGTCAGGCAACGATCAGCGCTATTTCATTTTTCAGGGTAGGCGCTATTCTCATATTATCGACCCGGCGACGAATCAGCCTGCCGAATACCACGACGCCGTTAGCGTCATCGCGGAAGATTCAGGCGTAGCAGATTTCTTATCGACGACACTCATGTTGATGACGGAAGCGGAAGGGCGCGAGTTGCTCGCGGATTTTCCCGACTGTGAAGTTCTGTGGGTACAGGGGACAACGGTGACGATGACGGAGGGGTTCAAAGAGTACGTTGCCGGTCGCTGACGGAGGGTATACGAAAATATTCTTGGACGAGTTTTAGAGAACTCCGAAGTATTATAAACGAATTATAGAAAAGTCCAACGGAATTTGCTTCGATCAACGGAGGCGATAACGGTCACATTCCGATTCGTCCTTAATCTCGGCTATGATATAATCTCATCGTTCGCAAATTAATAATCATGCCGTGATTCAAGGTCTCTCAATACAACTGTATACGTGCCCTTGTGACGGCTTTGAAATATTTCAGTACGAATGGTGACTGTTGTGCATATGGAGTATTATTTGAAACTACGCGGCGTGACTTCAGCTTTGCCGTTGCTTAACTTTGGCAAAATTGATATCGTTGAAATTCTTATTCTTGTGTTCGTTCTGGCACTTTCTTTGTCGCTACACGAATATGCGCACGGCTTCGCGGCGCTTAAGATGGGCGACGATACAGCGGCAATGGCTGGTCGGTTGACGTTAAATCCGTTGAAGCATCTTGATCCTATCGGTTCGCTCGTCTTTCTCTTTGCTCGTATCGGTTGGGCGAAACCGGTTCCCATCAATCCGTCGCGTTTTACGAAAGCGAAGAGCATCAAGCACGGTATTTTTTGGGTGAGCCTTGCGGGACCGTTGGCGAATTTACTTCTCGGCACGATATCGTGGTTTCTGTTCTGCGCGCTTTTTACGATTATGATGGCGATCGGGACGAGCGGACCGATCATCGAAGTCGTCATGCGACTGTTCTTAACACTTTTTCAAGCGAACATGTTGTTGGCTGTCTTCAATCTTCTCCCAGTTCCGCCGCTTGACGGTTTTAAGGTGTTCGGCGTTGTGTTGCCGGACAAGTGGTACAGCACGCTGTTACAGTATGAGCGATTCATCGGTATCGCATTTTTGTTCGTCGTTATCGTTTTCCGCGGCGTGCTCCCAACCGTACTCGGATGGATTCTCGTGCCCTTTAATTACGCGATCCAATACCCGATTACATGGCTCTTTCAGCAGCTTCAAGGGGCTCTTGGGCTGCCTGTGATGCCCATGTTTTTGTAGAGTAACGGTATGAACGCAGACAACGGAACGCTGGAAATCAATATTTTACAATATGAGGGACCCCTCGATCTGCTCAGTCAGCTGATAGACAAAAACCGCGTGCCGGTTGACCGTGTCTCTATCGCATCGATCGCCGATCAATATCTGGAAATCATCCATAACAGCGCCGCACTCGATATGGAGTTGGCGAGCACATTCCTTCTGATGGCGGCGACGTTGATTCATTTGAAGTCATCGCTCTTGCTCCCCGATCAACGCCGCCTCACGGATACCGATGAGACTGACCCCGGGGATTTGCTCATTATGCGTTTATTGCAATACAGGCGATGCAAAGCGTTGGCGGCTTCGCTTCGTGAAAGGTACGTGCAGTGCGGTCGGTCGTTCGGCAAATCATCCGAACCTCCGGAACGCGTCGGCATCGAGCGTGAACGTGAAACAACATCGCTTGAACGGGCGCGATTCGATCTTGCCGTTGAGGCTGTGACGATGCGGAACGACGTACGTTTCTACGACAGCGCGGAGGAAGTGGGGCAGATACTGGAACGTGAGCGCATTTCGCTCCATGAGAGAATGGCGTTTATCGTGCGACAGGTTGCCGGAAGAACGCGTGTCTTCTTCTATGAGCTCTTTCCTCCGGAACTTCCCACGCTGGAGCGCGTTACGGGCTTTCTCGCTGTGTTGGAACTCGTTTTCCAAAGGAAAGTGAAAGTGAAACAGAAATCATCTTTTGCGCCGATCCTCATTGAGCGCGAAACATCTCGAAGCAGCAGGGAAAGGGGAACAGCATGAGCGAAGTCGATAAGATGGCGAGATTGGAAGCGTTGCTGTTCGTGGCGGGCGACCCATTGGCTAACGCGGACATCGCGACCTACTTGGGAGTGGACGCGAATGAGGCTGCAAGTCTTATCGAACAGCTCAAACGCCGTTACCAGCGCGACCCCATGTCAGGGTTGATGGTGCGGCAAATCGAAGGCGCGACGTCACTCGGGACAAAGCCGACCTGCGTCGATACGTTGGAGGCATTCTACGGGAAGGTGCGCGATCTGAAATTAACTGATGCCGCCTATGAGACGCTTGCCGTCATTGCCTACAACGCGCCTGCGACACGTGCTGAAATCGAGACCGTACGCGGGGTCAATAGCGATTC
>JAAZMK010000106.1 GCA_012798865.1 Clostridiaceae bacterium
CCGAGATTTCGACGACGGACAGGCTTTCTGAAATCGGCAATAATCATCAAATAACCGACGGAAAAAATGAGAAACGTCGTAAGCCGCCAGTGAGAGAGCGTATCGTTCAACTGATGTTTCTGTTCCACAAGAAGCAACGCAAAGATAAGCACGACGTTGGCAGTAATCGTTTTCATCTTAGGAGCAAGCTCATCTCCCGCCGCCTGATACGCCATGGCAAGCACAAGAAAGACAAACACAAAGGCATAGCGGAAATCAAGCGAGTTCGGGTAGTGGGCTCCGTGCCACAAGAAACTCAGCGTGCGAGATTGAAAGGAGAAAAACAAAAACGCGAGTAGCGTACCGTATGCGAGACGTACCGTTCGCGGTCTTTTTTTATCGGCGAAGAATGCCGGCAGCATGAGAAGTGCCGCCATGCCGGCATAAATGTTCGGAAGCCCCGACATAATGTTCGGGCTGCGAAGCGGCATCATTCTGCCGAGCGTATCCAAAAAAGCCTGTGTGAACGTAAAGCCTCCGGGGAAAGCGTCATTCGCTGCCGAGGTGATTGCCAACGCTTTTGCTGTCGGCCACAATACGACACCTGCGAGAAGCGCTGAAAGCACGGCGAAACCGGCGAATTTACCAAAAGCGATTAACGGCTCGTACCAATGCGACTCCTTTTCATGTCGTGAAAGAGACCGCTTGAACTGAACGCGTAGCACGAAATAGTAGAAGAATAGAAAAACGCACCCAAAAAAAGCTGTGTAATAATTCGTCAACAGCATGAGCGTCAGACTGAAGACAAAAAGCCGCGCCTTTCCGTCGCGCACGAGCTGCACCAGTCCCAACGCCGCAAGGGGAAACCACACGAGCGTGTCGAGCCACATGATATTCCAACTGTATGCGTATACCCACGCCGATAATGCATAGAAAGAACCGAACAGAGACGCCAACGGGTCTCTTTTGCGGAACGCCCCACACAGAAACTCGCGGAAAAACAGACTGGAAAAGCCGATTTTTAGAAGAGTCAGCGGCATGACGGCTTCCGTGATGTTCTGATCCGGCAAGAAAATGGTGAGTATGTTCAACGGGCTGGCGATGTAATACGTAAACAGGCTGTAAAAATTGACACCCAATCCGCCTGCCCACGAAAAGAAAAGCGTGTCGCCCGAGAGGATTTTCCTTTTTAATTCCAGGAGAAACGGAGCGTATTGGTGATATAGATCATATGCCAAGAGGTGGCGATTCCCGACCGGCCAGAGACCATGTGCCGCAAATCCGATGTAGAACGCGAGAACGGGAAGGAGAAACGCCAACAGGCGCTGCTTTCGCTCTGTCACACGCTGGCGCTCCTCGAGCAGCGTTCCTTTTCGGCGGCTTGCCGAACGTTTCTTCAGTAGTTCCCACATGAATTATGTCTCCAGTACTGTCACTTCGCCTCTCTGCTTACGTGCCGATGACGCGCGTCAGCATGTCGATCGTCGGAAGCCTTTATGCTTGCGAGACGGATCTTATTCTCTCGTCAACAATTCCAGGAGTCGATCCAATTCATCCGCCGAATGGTAGCGGATGACTATGCTCCCGCGACCTGTCTTATGGTCCTGAATCGTGACTTTCGTGCCGAGCGAGCGACGCAGCTGTTCTTCCACGGCACGGACATGGAGGTCTTTGCGTTCATCGTCCGGTGTGCGCGGTATCGGCGGAACGGGCGGCATGTTGATTTCCTTGACCAAACGCTCCGTGTCACGGACGCTTAGCTGTTTTGCGAGAACCACGGCGGCGGCGTTACTTTGCGCGGTCGCGTCGGACAACGCCAGCAATGCGCGCGCATGTCCCGACGACAATTCGCCGCGACGCACCATATCACGGATATTTTCAGGAAGATTGAGCAGTCTCAGCGTATTCGTGACGGCAGAACGACTCCTGCCGATCGCAGACGCTAAGCTTTCCTGCGTCATATCGTATTGTTTGATCAGTTGATCGAATGCAATGGCTTCCTCAATGGCGTTCAGGTCTTGACGGACCACGTTGTCAATCAGAGCCTGGCGCTGCGCTTCCGCATCCGTTAATTCGCGAATAATGGCGGGAATCGTTTGCAGACCGGCAGCGCGGGCAGCTCTCCAGCGGCGCTCTCCCGCCACGATCATGTAGCGGTCGGGAGACGACGTCGGTGTCACGATGATGGGCGAGATAACACCTTGATCGCGAATGGATTCCGTCAGCTCGTCGAGGCGATCTTTATCGAAATCCTGCCGCGGCTGTTCGCGGTTGGGCTCCAACCTGTTGATACTCAACTCGACAATCCGTTCGGTCTTTGTCGCTTGCTCTTCTTGGGACACCGTCTCAAAAAGAGCGCCGAGACCTTTGCCTAAGCCGCGTCTTGATTTCATTTGTGTCGTTTCATCATTCATTTTCATCTGCTCCGACCTCATCCGTATACATGATCGACCACGCGAAGGGGCTTCCGCGCATTATATGCGCCCGATCGTTCCGTCTTTCCAAGCTTGACTCTCCAGGCGTTTCGTCAGCTCATGAGCCAAAAGGCGGTATCCGTCCGCGCCTTTCGACCGTTTGTCGTATTCGAAAATAGTCGCGCCATAGCTCGGCGCTTCACTTAATCGTACATTCCGCGGGATGACCGTCCTGAGAAAATCATCGCGAAAATACCACTCAACTTCATCGCGCACCTGCTTTGAGAGCTGCGTCCTCGAGTCGAACATTGTGATGAAAACACCCGCAAGTCGCAAGTCGGGATTTGATGATTTACACACGAGTCCGAGCGTTGTCATGAGCTGCATGAGTCCCTCCAGTGCATAATACTCAGCTTGTACAGGGATTAAAACGGCATCGGCAGCAGTAAGCGCATTCACCGTTAACAGCCCGAGCGACGGGGGACAGTCAATCACGATGAAATCGTATCGATCACGGATCGTCGCGATATGGTTTTTCAGCTGTTGTTCACGCGGAAACATCTCGACGAGCTCCAATTCAGCGCCGACGAGGTTGATGTTCGCGGGGAGAAGGTCGAGCTTAGGTCTCGCCTTGACAAGCACTTGCTCAACTTCTTGTACCCTGCCGACAAGCAGATCGTAGATTGTGTGCGGTAGGGTCTTTTTATCAATCCCTAATCCTGACGTCGAATTTCCCTGAGGATCCATGTCGACGAGCAGTACACGCTTTCTTTGCTCCTCCAGAGCCGCAACCAAGTTGATACACGTCGTTGTCTTACCGACACCGCCTTTTTGGTTGGCAACTGCGATCACTTTGCTCATAACATCCCTCAACTAATTGTTTTTCGACTCTTTTGGGAAATCGAACGGTCGAAGTATCTCCACGATTGATAACTCGTTAAATTGTACCATGCTCTATTGCGAACATATGTTCCTTATTGTGCGAATAATGCGTCGATTTCTGCCTTTTCCGTCGAAAAAGACGTGACAAAGCGACAGATTCGGCGTCCATCCTTCTGTATACCGATGCGCTCAAATACAGCACGCTCCCAAAAATGCTTTTCATCGCTCTCATCCATCAGTACGAACAGTTGGTTGCTCATAGGCGGAGCGTAGAATTCAAAGCCGCGCGCAACAAACTGCTCAGTTAGTGCCGCCGCCATGTCGTTCTCGTGTCGCCCGATCTCGATGTACAGTCGATCGCGAAAGAGTTCTCTGAACTGAACCCCTAGGAGTCGCCCCTTTGCAAGCAGTCCGCCCCTTTGCTTCACAAGCGATCTAAAATCGCGTTTCAAGCTGTCCTTTGTGATCACAACAGCCTCGCCGAAAAGAGCGCCGCATTTTGTGCCGCCGATGGAAAAAACATCGGCAATCTCTGCGAGCGCGGGAAGGTCGATCTTAGTCTCTTCGATCGCCAAAGCGGAAGCGAGGCGCGCGCCATCCACAAACAATGTCAGCCCCCATCGGTCGGCGACTTGCCTTATCGCCTGCAAATCCTTTAAGTGGTAAACCGTTCCAAGCTCCGTTGTCTGGGAGAGATAGATCATCCCAGGCTGCACCATATGCTCTGCCGTCGGGTCGTCGTGATACGATTGGCAGTATTGATCGATTGAGTCCGCCGACAAAAGACCGTCCTGCGATTCGACAACCAGGACTTTATGCCCGGTCGCTTCGATCGCACCCGCTTCATGCACATTGACATGTCCTGTCTCGGCGGACAAGACTCCCTGCCATGGCTTCAGAACACCTGCGGCGACGATAAAATTGACCTGTGTCCCGCCAACGAGGAAATGTACGTCGGCGTTCGGGGCACGACACGCATCTTTTATCAGTAGGCGCGCTTCATCGCTGTACCGATCAAGCCCATACCCCGTCGTCCGTTCGGCATTTGTCTTCGTCAATGCCGCCAAAATGCGCGGATGGCATCCAGTATTGTAGTCGTTTTCAAAAGAAACTCGTTCAGACATGAGCCAGCCCTCTTCGCTCTCCATTTTCCCGTGCGCGTACGTCCAGCACGGTGAATGTTCCTTAAGTGCAACTCTTCTGGTGTCACTGTATCGTTATTTTACCAATGAATCGACGCGAATACTTGTAAACGGATCAAGTGCTCGAGATCAAAAATGAGTTTTATTGTGAAAACGGTTGTTTTCGGGCAAATAACATAATTAATTCTCTAATCAAAAAGGCTCATTTGTCTCAGGAAAGTCATTTTAGATGAGAAAAGGGCTTTTGCGTCCTAGAGAATTCGCTTGAGAAAAGAGAACGGTTTTTTCATCCTAGGAAAGACGTTTAAGATGAGATAAATGCTCCTTCGTCCTAGGAAAGTCTTTTTAGATGAGAATAAAGGATCCGTTGCCAGGGAGAATCGTCTATTTGAACGAAAAGAACTTACTGACTTTCAGCACGAAAAAGCGGCACATAAGTTAATCTGCCGTCGATTCTCGTCGATTTCATCAACTCGATGGAGCGGACCGTTTCGCTAAAAGGCGGGGGAGCCGGAATTTTGATTTTTTCGAGGATTTGACGTGCAAGCGTCACGTGAGGCTTGAAGGGGCGCGAATCCAGCTTGAAACCGACAGACGTCAAGCCTCTCGAAAGGTCCTCCTGCAATTCTTTCAGATCGCGAGTAAGCGTAATGCCCGCCCACCAAAGATCCCCGCCGCGCCTCTCAAAACGCCCGACACGCTCGAAAGCCAGCTCGAACGGAGTGAAAACCATCGAAGACAGAATGTTTTGAGCGACTTGGAGCTCTTTCGCGTCGCATTCACCAAGAAAGGCAAGCGTCAGATGTAAATTCGCAGGATCAGGAAATCGACCACGAGGCGCCGAAGAGCGTATTTTTCGCTGTATCTCCGCCAGTCTGAACCGCGTCTCATCGTTAAAATTGATCGCCACGAACAGTCTCATTTTCTTTCCTCTCCGTTTGTGTGAGCGAAAATGTTTCACGTGAAACATTGCGAGGTCGTTACATTTGTCCAAAACAGCCACCTGATCGTCAGCGAATTCAGCAGACAGGTGCCCCTAAGCGTGTTTACTAGCGGTTATGGTGTCAGGATGGATTCTCACCATCCAACTCTGGAAACCCGTACGCGTGGATCCGTCTTCAAGCTCTCAATCCGCTCACGGGTTAGGTTGCTGGAAGCCCCCATACGTGGACCCGTCGCGGTCATGTCATCAAACTGATGCCATTGGAGAGCTGGAATCCACTGCGCGTTGATCCGTCCTTTTCCCGTGCTTCTTTCACTTCGCTAGTCCTTTGGAAGCCCCTGCGCGTTGATCCGTCCTGTGATTGCCCTTGGCGTCAAGCCAACCTTAGCGTGTCACCGCTAGGACACCCAGTGTGTACGTTCATTTTCGTTGCGTCTGTCTGAGATCGGTATTTACTCGTCAGCGTCAATTATCAAGCGTCGCCAACTTCGCGTTGGTACGGATGAACTCACGGCGCGGCTCGACACGATCGCCCATTAGAAGCGTGAAGGTCTCGTCGGCAATTTGCGCGTCGCTCACCGTTACCTGTAAGAGCTTGCGAGCCTCCGGATTCATTGTCGTCTCCCACAATTGATCGGCGTTCATCTCTCCGAGACCCTTGAATCGTTGCATTTTCGGATTTGTCCATCCTGTTGTCTCTTTTATGCGCTCGACGTCTTCTTCGTCGTAAGCATAATGGCTTACCTTATCTTGATAGACGCGATAAAGCGGAGGACAGGCGATGTACACATGACCGGCATCTACGAGCGGACGCATATAGCGGAAGAAGAATGTCAGCAACAGCGTTCTGATGTGCGAGCCGTCAACATCGGCGTCAGCCATCAAGATAATCTTGTGATAGCGCAGTTTTGACAAGTCGAAGTCGTTGCCGATACCGG
>JAAZMK010000107.1 GCA_012798865.1 Clostridiaceae bacterium
CGTCCGCGAGCGAAACAAATTAGTGTGATGCCCGCCTCGCAAGCCTGTTGAACAGCTGGCGCTGTGGTCGCCGACCGCGTCAAGACGAAGGGGATGTCGGCACGTATGATCTTCCGCATGATCGTAGCTGTCACACGACAGCTCATCGCCAGTCCCTCGCGGGACAAATCGCGATGTTCCAAAAGCGCTCGACCGATCAGTTTATCAAGACACGTATGGCGCGATGTGTCCTCACAAACATCTGTCACTTCACGGCTTTCAAGTTCGAACAGGATCATGCTGTGCGTCCCTCCCGTCTCTCGAAAGAGCGAAGTCCTCTCATCGAGCTGGCTCATGATTTCTCCAACGACTTCAAGAGGGGAAAGCGGCGAATGCCATTCGCTGTCCAACCTATCCTTTCGGGGTAAAGGAAAGTAGAACGGCTCCTTCTGGACAAGTAAGATCGGTCCGTTGAGCTCGACATGCGCGTCGAACGCATCCGCTCTGCCCTCAATCGGCTCCACATGGAATGATGCGACTTCACTTGCCCCCAAAATCAGCCCCTGTGTATACAGCCAGCCGATCACGAGATCATGCCATCGGTCGGGGAGAGCGTGGAGTTCCGTCATGGGCACACCGTTGACGATCAGAGAGAGACATCCTTCCCGGACAACGTAGTCTTCGCTATTCAATGCACCCGTCTCGGTGACGCGTGCCATAGAAACAGTTTGAACATACTCCGAACGAACCGACATGGACTGCACAGCACCTCCGCGCACATCGATCAGATCGGCAAAGTCGTTGATGTTGTGGAACATGCGTAGCTTGGGCGAAATGGCGCGCGCTTCGTCTTCCTTGATCCACACAAAAGGCTTGTTCCGGCAGAAAGACTGTAACGATCGCTCGCCGTCCTCTAGGAACTTATCCATCGCGTCAGTCAACACAGTATTGTAAAACGCGTTGAGCGGTTCAAGACATCCTGTATCGCGCCGCATCATGCAACCAGCGATGGAGGAGGCATCGGCGCTTTCGAGTTTGCGTTTCATGAGGTTAATGTAATCAAGTTCGGGGTGCGGCATATCACAGCCGATCACATAGACGAAACGGCTTTTTGCCTGAAGCAGTCCGGCGTGAATGCCCGCTATGGGACCGTTCCCGGGGAATACGTCTGATGTAACTCGCACCTTTTCGTCACGATAGAGCTGCGGTCGATCGGTGACGATGACAATGTCGTCGAACAGTTCACGGAGCAGCTCGACCGTCCGCTCAATCAGCGGACGACCGTCAAGCGACAGCGTTTGCTTGTCGAATCCCATACGACGACTCGACCCGCCCGCAAGAATCACCGCCGTTGCGAATAACGGCGTATCGGTCGTCGTACAGCATGACGTTGCGCACGTTTCGTTCTTGTCTTTTAATACGTCAGATCTCTTCAACAAAGACAACTCCATCGAGCTCCATAATCCATGTCATTAAAACACCGGGAGGACAATCTTTAGGGCATTTAACCGTCATATGGACGGCAAACGTCGGCGCGTTCGACTGTGTTTTGAACACTTCGAAATCCTTGATGTCGACTTCCTTTTCATTCAGGTGTGCCAACAACTTGCTGACGCCGGAGACAGCATCCATCTCAATAAAGAACTGAACGATACCCGAGTGTTTATATAGATAAGAGTTGATGTACCCAAAGGCATTCATGACAATGAAAATCAATACTGTCGCAATAAGCGCGCCGTAATAAAAACCAATGCCGAGCGCGAGACCAATCGCAGCGGACGCCCACAAGCCGGCAGCAGTCGTCAACCCTTTCACTTGGTTATGGGACGTCACAATAATCGTACCGGCACCGAGGAAGCCGATACCGCTGATTACTTGCGCCGCCAGACGCGTCGGGTCCGACATATCGAATATCTGAAAGACATATTGGTTAACAAGCATCACAAGTGTCGATCCGAGACATACGACGATATACGTCCGAAAGCCGGCAGGACGTTTCTTGCGTCCACGATCGATCCCCAACAACCCGCCACAGACGATGGCGAGCGCCATACGCAACAGCGTCGAGGCGACGTTCACTTCTGCCAATGATTGTGCAAGCAGAAGAACCATGGGCACCACCTCCTTTGGTCTATTTTACCCTAAGACAGGGATACGACTCCGCTCGCATCGAACGGCGGATCAGCGAAATACGCAAGTTACCTGGATCATTCCGAAGTGTTTTGAATCGCTATTCGAGCTCAAAAGCCCCTATGTGCAACTGATAATACTGTCCGCCCTCTTCGATGAGCTGCTCGTGTGTGCCGCGCTCGATGATGCATCCGTCCTCCATGACCATGATGACATCGGCATCCCGAACGGTCGATAGACGGTGAGCGATGGCGAAGTTCGTCCTCCCGTGCATCAGCGCGTCCATCCCTTGTTGAACGATCGATTCCGTCCGCGTGTCGATCGATGATGTCGCTTCATCGAGAATCATGACGGGCGGGTCGAGCACGGCTGCGCGTGCGATCGCGATCAGCTGCCTCTGACCTTGTGACAGACCGCTTCCATCACCCTCTAACATCGTGTTGTAGCCGTGCGGCAGCATACGGATGAACCCGTCGGCATTGACGAGTTTCGCCGCCCTGATGCATTCTTCATCGGTCGCATCGAGTTTTCCATAGCGAATGTTATCCATGACCGTCCCGGTGAAGAGATGAACCTCTTGCAGAACAACGCCGAGAGACTTTCGAAGATCGGCCTTTCTGATCTCTCTGATGTCTATGCCGTCGTAATGAATCGTCCCCTCGTCAATATCGTAAAAACGATTGAGCAAGTTCGTGATGGTCGTCTTGCCTGCGCCGGTCGCGCCGACAAGCGCCACTTTCTGCCCGGGTTTTGCGTAGAGATTAATGTCCCGCAGCACCGGTTTCCCCGGAACGTACGAGAAATTCACATCATAAAAACGAATATCGCCCTTGAGCTCCGTATAGGAAAACGATCCATCCTCTTGCGGAATTTTCCACGCCCAAACATCGGTTCGATCGCAGCACTCCGTGAGCTCGCCTTTCTCTTTCGTGGCGTGTACGAGCGAGACGACGCCGGTATCGTGCTCACTTTCTTCATCCATCACTTCGAAAATGCGCGATGCCCCCGCGAGCGCTTGAACGACCGTATTGAACTGCATCGAAATCTGCCCGATCGGATTGACGAAACTGCGC
>JAAZMK010000108.1 GCA_012798865.1 Clostridiaceae bacterium
GAACTTTGCGTCAACGACCCGCCCGTCTTGTGGAGCGAAACGGAGCTCATATCGGCGCCCGCATCCATCGCCGAGACGGGAAGTGCGTCCTGAAAATAGAAATGCGTCCCGTGCGCTTCATCGACGAGCACGCGCATATCTGCCGCATGAGCGATCCTGACGATCTCCTTGAGATTGGGACAAACGCCGTAATATGTCGGATTATTGACGAAAACAGCAACGGCATCAGGATGCTCGCGAATCGCCGCCTCGACGTCTTTGACGGACATCGCGAGCGGAATGCCGAGCTCCTTGTCGACGGAAGGGTTGACATAGATAGGGACGGCGCGCGCAAGAATCAGGGCGTTGATCGCACTCCGATGCACATTGCGCGGCATGATGATCTTGTCGCCCGGCGAACAATTTGAGAGAATCATCGCCTGGACAGCTGACGTCGTGCCGTTCACCATAAAGCGGCAACTGTCGGCACCGAACGCGTCGGCGGCCAAATTTTCCGCTTCCATGATGACGCCCGTCGGATGGATCAGCGTGTCGAGCATCTTCATCGAATTGACGTCAACGGATAAACACTGTTTGCCGAGAAATGCCGCGAGCTCCTCGTTGCCGCGACCCTGCTTATGCCCCGGCACGTCAAAAGAGACGATTCTCCGGCGCCGGTAATCGAGCAGCGCATCGTGGATCGGCGCCTTCGTCTGGTCTAACGCGAATCGACGCACCTCAGCTCTCTTCAAAGATGTTTCTCCCGTTGTAAATTTCAAGCATCTCGCGCTCGAGCGCTTGGCGAATCTCCGCCTGCTCGCTCTCGCAAATCTCATGTACATCACGATTGAAGATATAGCGGTCAAGATCAATCTCGCGAAGAATCATGCGTGTATGGTAAAGATTCGAGTGATAAACATTGACATCCATCGTGTTGTAATCGTCGAGTGTCTCAATGGAGATGAAATCTTGAATCGAGCGCACAGGATAATCGTTGAAAAGTTTCGTCCCCGCAGTATTGCGCGTAAAACCGCGCACGCGGTAGTCGATCGTGATGATATCCGATTCAAAATTGCCGATCAGGTAATCGAGCGCCACAAGCGGTGTCACGCGCCCGCATGTCGATACGTCGATGTCGACGCGGAACGTAGAAATCGAACGGCTCGGATGCGATTCGGGAAATGTGTGAACCGACACGTGGCTCGTGTTGAGGTGCGCCTGAATAGCCGTTCCCTGTACATCTAGATGCGCTTGATTCGCCTTTTCCAATGCCTCGAGATTTGCTTGAATCGCCGTTCCCGACGTCTCCAGAATCCCGCGATTATTCGTCGGATCGACCTCATGATCCTTTAGCGGCGCCTCGGCAATCAAAATACTGACGGATGCCCCTTGAGGTGTGTAGTCCTGTTTCGAGAGATTGAGAATATGCGCCCCGATAATATCCGTAAGGTTGCGCAGGATGCCCGTTAACCGTTCAGAATTATACTGCCCGTGAATGTATTCGATGTACTCGCGTTTCTCTTCCTCCGTCTCCGCATAGCAGACGTCGTA
>JAAZMK010000001.1 GCA_012798865.1 Clostridiaceae bacterium
GCAGGATGGTAATGCGAGTTCTTTTTTTCATTGATTTGATCCTTTGCGTTGCGGCGCGGTGCGTGAAAACATTATGAACCATTTCTGCGTATTTGGAAAATCTTGTCGGATATTCGGAATTCTCGAACATGTTTTGCTACTAAAAACACAATTCGGAGCGGGGGCAATTCAAAAGGATAAGTGACTCATGTTATTGACATATGCCGGAAACAGTCGTAGCATATAAGTGGACGGCACGACAGGCTAAACGGGAAGACTGATTGGTGTATGTGCCTAGATTGGAGTTCATGATTCATGGCAAGACCAAGGAAGAGAAGAAGAGTTTGTGGTTTGCCCGAAGTCAATAGATTCGGACCCCTTGACGCACCGATAGGCGTTTCGGACAACGTCATCATGACGGTCGATGAGTACGAAACGATTCGATTGATCGATCTTGAGGGTCTCACACAAGAAGAATGTGCCGAGCAGATGAATATTGCACGTAGCACTGTTCAGGGCATTTATGTCGATGCCAGGCGGAAGCTGGCGGAGGCTTTGGTGAACGGAAAAGTGTTATCGATCGAGGGGGGAACATACCTTCTTTGCGACGGTTCGGGAAATGGTTACGGTCGAGGGTGCCGTTATCGACATACTCGCGGGCAAGGTTGCGGCAGAAGACGAGGTACACAGTAGGTGTCGTCACGGGCAGGCCTTGGAGACCTGCGGCACCATCTGCGATGCCGTAGTGCACAGAAGGTGTCGTCATAAGCACTTTTGGAGTCCGGACGAGCTGATGCTTCGCTGAGGTGCGCGATAGGCGTCGTCGCAGGGATCCAAATAGAAGAATAAATCGAGAGATAAAGGGAGGACATAAAATGAAAATATCAATACCGGTAGACAACAACTCAATGGAATCAAACGTATGCGCTTCGTTTGGGCGCGCGCCGTTTTTTCTTGTATACGATACAGAAACGAAAGAGGCTGCTTTTGTTGAAAACACAGCGGCTTCTGGTACGGGCGGCGCAGGAATCAGAGCCGCACAGATTATAGCGGATCAGGGAGTGAGCGCACTGCTGACGCCAAGATGTGGGCAAAATGCGGCGGATGTGTTCCGTTCGGCAGACATCAAACTGTATAGGACGAACACCGATTCCTTAAAGGACAACATCGAAGCGTTTATTAAAGGCGAACTGCCTTTGTTGGAAGATTTTCATGCCGGATTTCATGGAAGAAACCGCGGAATGTAATATGAAAATTGCAGTACTGAGCGGCAAGGGCGGTACGGGGAAGACGCTCGTTTCAGTCAATTTGGCGGCTGTCGCAGGGCATTCGACTTACATCGACTGTGATGTTGAAGAGCCGAACGGTCATCTTTTCTTTAAACCTGCTATTGCTCGCGAGGAACTTATTACGGTCAAGATCCCGCAAGTCGATGAAAAGCAATGCGTCGGCTGCCGGGCATGTGTTCATTTTTGCAACTACAATGCCCTAGCCTACGTGAATAACAGACTGATAATTTTCGATGACGTATGCCATTCGTGCGGAGGCTGTGTTCTCGTCTGCCCTGAATCGGCACTCTCGGAAAGCGATAAGGCGATCGGGAAAATTGAAATCGGCGTCGCGGGCGAAGTTAACGTATATACGGGAATTTTGAATACAGGTGAGGCGACCGGCATCCCGATTATCAACAGGTTATTGGAAGAAGGGAGCGCCGAAGGACGTGTGCCGATATTCATCGATTGCCCGCCAGGCAGTGCCTGTATTGTGATGGAGAGCATCAAGGATGCCGATTATTGTGTTCTAGTGGCTGAACCGACTCTATTCGGTGCGCACAATTTGAATATGGTGTATGAACTGGTCAAGCTTTTTGATAAACCGACCGGCGTCGTGCTCAATAAATGCATGAATGAAAAAAATCCGGTGGAAGAGTTCTGCCTTGACAAGAGTTTAGAAATCTTGGGGCGGATCCCTTTCGACCATGAATTGGCATCGCTGAATTCAAATGCTGAAATCGTCGTCAACAAGAATGAAAAATACCGCGAGCTGTTCTCGGATCTTCTTGAAACCATCGTAGACAGGGTGGAGAGAGAAAGCGCATCACATGAACCGAACAGAGTACATGAAGCAACCGCAGGTGATCAAGAACGACACCGTGTGGAGCTAGAGCAGGTATGTGGCGAAAAGGTGTATGGCAAAGTCACTGCGGATGATCAAGAAGACCATCGCATGGAGCTAGAGCAGGTATGTGGCGAAAAGGTGTATGGCAAAGTCATTGCGGATGATCAAGAAGGACACAACGCGGAGCAGGAGAAAGCATCTGGCATAAATGATTTTGACGAGCCGGATGAGCATTGCATAGAACGGGAAGGAGCTAATTCCGAGCAGGGTTATGCATCAAATGAAATGGAAGGAGGCGCGGAGTGAAGCAGTTGTTAATCCTTAGCGGAAAAGGCGGAACGGGCAAGACAACTGTTGCCAGCGCCTTCATCAAGCTTGCTGATGCGAGAGCGTATGCCGACTGTGACGTGGATGCTCCGAACTTGCATCTCGTCACGGAATGGGCAACGGACCCGACCAAGCGAGACTATTACGGTTTGCCTGTCGCTAAGCTCACGCCGGAGCTCTGTACGCACTGCGATCTCTGCCGACAGCACTGCCGTTTTGGCGCCATTTCGGATGGTGATCAGTACTCGGTCGATCCTTACGGCTGTGAGGGGTGCGGTGTCTGTGCATATATTTGTCCTGCGCAAGCGATCGAGATGGTGCCTGCTGTTGCCGGAGAGTTGATGCTCTATGCAGATGAGGAGAAGGTATTCTCCACGGCACAACTCAGAATGGGGAGCGGCACCTCAGGTCTGCTCGTCACAGAAGTGAAAAAAGAGATGAAAGAGGTCGCTCACGGTATCAAACCTGCCGTCGAGGTCGTTTACGACAACAGCAAAACTGCCATTAAGACAGCAAAAGACGGCAAACCTGCCATCGAGGCTGCTCACGATAGCAAAACTGTCACCAATGCCGCTTCTGATGGGAAGCCTGTCATTGAGGTCGATTACGGCAGCGAAGTTGCCATTATCGACGGTTCTCCCGGGATTGGTTGCCCGGTGATCGCCTCGCTTAGCGGCGTCGACATGGTTCTCATCGTCGCCGAACCTTCCCTTTCAGGTCTTAGCGACATGGAGCGCATCATTCGAACGGCAGAGGGTTTCGACACGAAGATTGCCGTGTGTACGAACAAATACGATATGAACTTGGAAATTTCGGAGAAAATCGAGCAGTTTTGCGAGGAGCGGGGGTTGCCATTTGCGGGCAGGATACCGTTTGATCCCGCCGCTGTGAGAGCGGTCAACAATGCCAAAACAATTGTTGACGTTGAGTGCCCTTCGGGAACTGCCGTGACAGATATCTTCAAAAAGACGATGACGCTCCTGTTCGATTGAGTCTCCCCGATCGATTCACGATTGAACAAGAGTCTTAATTAATAGATAAAAGCCCGATTTGCACAAAATGACGGGCAAACCATTGATAGAGAGGTAATAAAATGAAAAAAATCGCCGTAGCAAGTGATAACGGAAAGGTGACCGAACACTTCGGTCATTGTGAGTCTTTTATCGTCTTCCATGCGGAGGACAAGAAAATCGTCAAAGTTGAGACGATCGCAAGCCCAGGTCACCGCCCCGGATTCCTGCCGCTTTTTCTTGCGGAGCAAGGCATTGATGTGATCATCAGCGGCGGCATGGGTGGCGGCGCAGTCGACCTTTTTAATGAGAAGAATATTGAAGTGATTATCGGCGCCCGAGGCACGGCTCAGGAAGCTGCCGAAGGTTACTTGGACGGCTCGCTTCTGTCCACAGGCTCAGTTTGCAGTGAACATCAACATCACGATGACTGCGGAGCGTACGGCGAGTAGTTCGCAAATGCAGATTGCTTAAAGTTTTGCGTAGCGTTCAGGATTGCCCTGAGTGTCGAGCGCACAGCGAGTAGTCCACGAATACAATTTGATTCAAGTAACATAACGTGCGCTCAGGTTAGCACGGAGTACGAAACACCTGACGAATAGTCCACAGATGTAGATTGCTTGGAGCCGTGCAGCGCGCATCCGGGATTGCCAAGAGCACGAGGCGTGCGGCGAGTAGTTAGCGGATTGTGGATTGATTCGTAACGTGCGCTTTACATGTGGCGAGCGCGTGGCACATCACAGTTAGTTCGCAGACATAGAATACTTTAAGCTGTCCAGCGTGCACATCGTTATGTCATGTATATGGGGTGCACGGCGATTCGCTGTGCAAATCAGAATGCTTTGCCGGTTGGGTGCTGCGCTTTCGGCACGGTGCTGCACTTTCGGCGCGCAAGTCGTTTGTGAGGCGATCAGCTGCCTTATTTCCCGATACAATTCCTCCCAATGCAGAACAGATGAACTTTTCGAATTGAAAAGAAAATGACTTTGTCACTGTTTTGTAATATTGAACCACAACATGTGGTAGTATTATGGTTCTCAGAACACTATATAAAGTGTATGTCAAAATCATTCGGTGCGTTCAGAAGATCGCATTTTGCATGGATGAGAGAGAAGGTGTTGGGATGAGCGTGTTAGCATCCGTTATTAAACGTCATTTTACGAAGGACATTGAGAACAGAAAATGTTCGGTCTTTGATCTTTTTGAGTGGAAAAAATGTGATGTATACCTAGTGGATCATAAGTCGGGTCGCGTGCTCAC
>JAAZMK010000109.1 GCA_012798865.1 Clostridiaceae bacterium
CGCTCAAGGAGCCGCAGTATCTTCCCGCCGTCGAGTTGGCGGAGCAGATTCAGCTTGATTACCAAGCGCGGGAAATAGATGAGACGCTTCTGATTTACTCGATGATGACATCTCCCATCTCCAGCGTACCCATCGACATACGGCTATTACCTGCCGACTTGCCCGGTTTGCGAAAAGTCATCGATATCGCCTGCGACGATCCCGATGTGAAAGTCGCGCTTCCGCCGGGCTTCCCCGGCGAGCCGCCGACCACACCTTTTGAGTTTGCGGGCGATGTGGACATGCTCTTGGACTACTTGTTCAACACTTATCTGAGCGGTGTCGTTTACGGAGCGCTCGTGGAAGCGTACGCAAGTGAACAGACGGCGCGTATGACGTCGATGGACAATGCTTCGCGAAACAGTGCGGAACTGATGACGACGCTTTTGCATCGGCGTAACCGTCTCCGTCAAAACGAAATCACGAATGAACTGACGGAGATGTCGGCGAGTGTGGAGGCGATGCGCTATATAGACTCTGCGATTCAAGTGGAGAAGAAAAATTCACGCGCGGGCGTGGATTGAGGAGAAGATAGAATATGGCAATTGGGCATGTGAGACAAGTTCTGGGACCCGTAGTAGTAATCGGCTTCGAGAATGAAACGCCTGAGATTGGCGATTACGTTGAAATTCGCACAGGAGATCGTGAGGGGACTGTCGTAGGCGGCGAGGTTATGCAGGATCTCGGAGGCGGGCAAGTCCGTGTGCTCACGTTCGGCGCGACAGAAGGTCTGTCACGCGGACTTGAGGTCGTGGCTCCGGGAGGATGTCTCACGGTTCCTGTCGGAGAAGGTTGTTTAGGACGTTTATTTAACGTCCTCGGCGAGCCGATCGATGAACTTGGTCCCGTCGATGCCGAAATGCGATTGCCGATCCACCGCGAACCGCCTAGCTTTCTTGAACAGGTGGCTGGCGCTGAGATTCTCGAGACGGGAATAAAGGTCATCGACTTGCTCGTACCCTTTGCCCGCGGCGGCAAGATCGGTCTGTTCGGCGGAGCCGGTGTCGGAAAGACGGTCCTTATCCTCGAGCTCATTCGCAACATTGCGATTGAGCATGAGGGCTTCTCTGTCTTTACGGGTGTCGGTGAGCGCTCCCGTGAAGGAAATGATCTGTGGCACGAGATGAAATCGTCCGGCGTCCTCGACAAGACAGTTCTCGTATTCGGTCAGATGAATGAGACTGCGGGGACGAGGATGCGTGTACCTTTAACGGGATTGACGATGGCGGAGTATTTTCGTGATTACAAAAATCGCGATGTTCTCCTCTTCATCGACAACATTTTCCGGTATATTCAGGCAGGTTCCGAGGTTTCTGCGCTTCTCGGGCGTATACCGAGCGCGGTCGGTTACCAACCGACGCTTGCGCAGGATGTCGGTCTCGTCGAAGAACGGATTACGAGCACAAAGGACGGGGCGATTACATCGATACAGGCCGTGTACGTGCCGGCGGACGACTTGACAGATCCCGCTCCCGCAACGACTTTTTCGCACTTGGACGGCGTCACTGTTCTTTCGCGTCATATCGTCGAGCTCGGCATTTACCCTGCCGTCGATCCGCTTGCGTCGTCATCGCGCGTTCTGAGCCCCGCCACGGTGGGCGGTCGCCACTATGGCATCGCCATGCGTGTCGATGAGATTTTGCAGCGTTATAAGGAGCTTCAGGACATCATCGCCATCCTGGGACTCGACGAGCTGGACCACAACGACCGCGCGATCGTTGCGAGAGCGCGTAAGATACAGCGATTCTTCTCGCAGCCTTTCCACGTTACGGAAGATATGACGGGATACGGCGGTCGCTACGTGACGACGGCAGATACCTTGACTGGCTTCGAGGCGATCCTCGGAGGAGAACTCGACAATGTGCCGGAACAGGCGTTCTTCATGAAGGGCGACATTGACGACGTCTGGGCGGCGAGGGATTTGTGAGAAATTATTGCTTTGAACGCATCGATTTTCGATGTTCCGGCGAGAAGATACAGCCGGAAACGGGTGGCGATACGACTTGAAACCGATAAAACTGACATTGCTGACTCCAATCGGATCGTGGTCATACGATGACGGCGATCTAGTCGTCGTGACGACAAAAGACGGGGCGCGAGGTTTCATGCGCCATCATCTTCCGACGATCGTGGAAATCATCCCCGGTCCTGTAAGATATCGCGTGCCATCTTCCGGTAGCGGAGGGGAGACGTGGCGCGCCATGGTCGTATCTGTCGGTTACGCGGAAGTGCAGGCGGATGAGGTCACTGTCGTCGTCAACGCCGCGGAGTTGCCGGAGACGATTGACCGCGAACGTGCGGAACGCGCACTCGAAAGAGCTGAAGCAATAGTCCGCGATCCTCTAACGGAAGATCTTGAACGCACACGCGCACGCCATGCTATGCGCCGCGCCAAAGCGAGAATCGACTTTCATAGACGTTTCGTCGAGAAGGAGAAACGTTAACGTACTCAAACGGGAACAGCTCGCATCTCGATCGTTGGTATCCGTCAAAAGGTCGGATTTTTATTTTGGGTTACATCCAGGAATTAATTACTTAAAGAGTCCGATGATGGCGAGTATCGTGCCCGTTAACCCTTCACCTCCGAGCATGCCGGCGGCTCCCATCTGAATGGAATTCTGAACGCTTCCTGACATCGTTTTGCGCGTGATGAACTCAATGAGACCACCAATGAAAATCGGAATGGCGAGCCCATAACCCGCGAGCATCATGCCGATCCCGATGATCATGGCAGGTACTTTCAGGAAAGTGAGAAGACACCCCGCGACAGCTCCGATGACAAAGATAGCGGGGTCACCGATTCCCTGCACCATCGCGGCGACGCTGTGTGCTTGAGCGGCGGGGAGTCCCGCATCGACACCGACACCGCCTCGCGAATAGATGATGGCCAAGATGGCGACGGAAGCAGTTACCGCTCCGAACAGACCGCCGATCAGTTCGATGATGTACTGCGCCGTGGGATTCGTCTTGAGTATGGCGCCCGCCTTGTAGTCGTTCATCATGTCACCGGCATAACCGCAGGCGACGGCGACGACCGCGGCGATAAAAAACGCGTGCGTCGCACTGACATTGACGGCGATGCGTATGGCAAGAAGGACGATAATGCCGAATACTTCCATCGGGTTGATTCCCGTCTGCCCTGTGATGAGCGAAGACATCATCGCGGCGAAAAAAACACCGCCCATGAGAAGAATCGCAGGCAGTACTTTCAATCCGATTAAAATGGAGATGACAAACGCGATGGCGACAAAAATGAGCGAAAACAGACCAATTCCTTTACTCGAAGTTCCGAGATTCACTCTCGTCCTGTCGCGACTTTTTTCTCCTTTCTGGAAAGGACTGCTTTTCCATCTTCCTCTAAAAAGCGAACTAAAAATAAATGAGAGAAGCGTTCCGGCGCCTGCGCCGACCATGAGTGCAATGGCAGTCGTCAGGTTCCAACCGGCGAACGACGCCTCTACGCCCTCCCAACCATTTCCGGATGCCATGCGGAGGAGAATGAAGCGTCCCAACGTTGTAATCGCTGCGCCGACAAACCAATAGACCGTCGATGAAAATCCGATCAGCGTCCCGATTCCGAGCGCCAAGGGAGAGACTTGAAGCGTGAGCGGAATTCCAACAATTGAAAAAGCGAATATGGTGGGGATGAGTTGAAATTCGTCACGGAGAAGCGTGAAGACAGCGGCTAACGCAAGAAAACCGAAAAGAACAAGCGCTCTTCTACCGCCCGATTTACCTGCCGATAGCGTTGCGGCAGCGGCTTTGCCAATCGGGTAAGGGAGTTCCATCTCTTCAATGTTGCGTTTGCGAAAGAACCAGCAGAGCGACGTGCCGATCAAAACGCCCGCAAGCGCGATCAGGATGACGGTCGGAAGATGTTGCTTCATGAAATCACCTGACGTCTGTCCGCCGGCTCGATCAACTTTCCAAATCCCGGTAATGAAGAGCCCGGGAATCGTAAAGACGAGACCGCCTGCGACCATGGCGCCCGCATCGATGCCCGTTGCGGCGACATGGATCTCATTGACATCACGACGTCTGAACATCCGCATCACCACCATGGACAGAACGGTCACGAAAATCGTTGGCCAAGGCAGAGCGCTCGCGCGGAGGGCGACATAGCTCGAAGATGCCGTGATTAGGACGGCGCCGGGTATGGCGAGCAGTATGGTGCGCCACGTCAGATGTTTTGTCGATGTGCGTTTGTTATTCATATGACACCTCTCCTTCACGCGAATTTCGACGATCATCGCGCGATCGGTGAACCCGTTTTACTATGTTTTTACTATACCATTCGTCTGCTCAATATTTCGCATTGATTCGAGAGGCAACCAAAAGAACTGTCAAAGAAAAGTTGCGCGCGATTGGTTGATTTGGTGACGGCAGAGACGGGGACGATGCTGTATAATTAGAACAATTAGAGAGCGATCAATTTGATATCAATCGCGGGGAAAGGAATCGGAAGAAATGAGATTAGAAATTTTTGGCCTGAATATGCGCATAAACGACACACTTCGAGAAGCGATCGAACAGAAAATGGATAAGTTTAGTCGCTTTTTTGATGAGAGCGCTCGCGGTGAAGTGAAACTCCAACCGGAGGGGAACAACGTGCGTGCAGAGGTTACGATCAATATTCGAACGCATTTCTATCGTGCAGAATCCGTCGCTCCGGAAGCGATGACGGCCGTTGAACAGGCGATTGCCAACATGGAGGGGCAAATACGTAAATATAAATCGCGCATGAAGAAGCGTATCAAAGATTACTCTTACATGGATACTTACTTCGAGCAACAGGAGGCTCAAGTTGATGAGCCTGGCGAAGACGAATTCCATATCATTCGTCGCAAATCATTTCCGATTGACGCGATGACTCCCGATGAAGCGACTCTCCAGATGGAGCTGCTCGGACACTCTTTTCTTATATTCCTTTCGAGTGAGACGGGCAAAGTATGTGTCGTGTACAAACGCGATGACGGTGATTACGGCTTGATTGAGCCTGAATATTGATCGTTATTCCGCATTAACTGTGGGATCTATTGACGCGTGCGAGGTGATATGTGACTTCATTCGAAGACTCCGTTTTACTTGAGCACTTAAATGCTGAACAGAAGCGGGCCGTGCTGACAACAGATGGTCCGCTTTTGATACTGGCGGGCGCAGGGTCGGGCAAAACGCGCGTCATCACGCGCCGCGTCGCTTGGCTTATTCGTCATCTAGGCATACATCCCGCACGCATTTTGGCGATAACTTTCACGAATAAAGCGGCAAACGAAATGAAGGAGCGCATCGAGGAGCTGATCGGGTTGGAGAGTCGCGGGGTTTGGGTCGGGACTTTTCATTCCATGATGTTGCGTATCCTTCGAAGATTCGGCAGCCTGCTCGGGTACCGACCGTCTTTTACAATCTTCGACACGACCGATCAGCGTCGCGTCATGGCAGACGTGCTGAAGGAGTTGAATATCAGCGAACGTATGCTGTCGCCTAGAGAAGCGCTCAGCATCATCAGCCGATACAAGAACGACGACATCAGTCCGGAGCAGCTTGAGAAACGATCGACCGGATATTACATTGACAAACAACGCATTGCCATTTACAAGACCTATCAGAAATCCTTGTTTGAGAAGAACGCAATGGACTTTGACGACATCTTAACTGAGACACTCCGACTATTCCGCGAGCATGCGCACGTTTTGGAACATTGCCAGCGGCAATTCACGCACATTCTCGTCGATGAATACCAAGATACGAACGTCGTCCAATACGAGCTTATCCGCCTGTTGGCGGCAAAGAGTCGCAATCTTTGTGTGGTCGGAGATGACGATCAGTCGATTTACGGTTTTCGAGGGGCGACGATACGCAATATTCTCGATTTCGAAGACGATTTTCCCGACTGTACGGTCATCCGCCTTGAACAAAATTACCGTTCGACGAAGACGATTCTCGCCGCGGCGAACCAAGTAATCCGGGAGAATCGTTCGCGAAAGACGAAGACGCTGTGGACTGCGCACGGCGAGGGGGTGCCGATCCTCATGTATCGCGCTGCTGATCACATCGATGAGGCGAGATTCATCGCGCGTGAAGTGCAGCGTCGTTTTCAGTTTGCGAATAATCATGAGGAGATTGAAATCGCCGTTCTCTACCGCATGAACGCGCTGTCGCGTAATTTGGAATTTGCACTTCGAGAACTCGGAATCGAATACATTATTTACGGTGGAACGCGTTTTTATGACCGCGCTGAAATTAAAGACGTGACTGCCTATCTGTCGTTGATCCAATCGCCTGAAGATGAGATCGCCTTTCGACGCGTCATCAATCAACCGAGACGCGGACTCGGTTCCGTCACGCTCGAACGTTTGACGGCATTCGCGGGGGAGAGAGGCATATCGCTGTTTGAGGCTGCGAGGCGAGCCGGCGAATCGCCCGATCTCGAGCGCGCCGCCGGAAGACTGACATTGTTTGTCAAACTGATCGATTCGTTGCGTGATGCGCTTTTGTCGGAGGAGCTCTCTTTTGCCGAATTTGTGAAGATGGTTGAAGTCGATACAGGGCTGATCGCTTACTATGAAGAACTCAAAGCACGCGGCGATGTTGAAGCGGAATCGAGATTGGAAAACCTGGAGGAGTTGATTTCGGACGCGATAGAATTCGAAGCGCGTTTGGATACCGAGTCGTTCGACGATTTGTGGGAATTTTCGCCCGAAGGCGAGATCGGGCAGGAACTCATGACGGATCGTTCACTTGAGGGCATGTTGAGGTTGTTTCTCGAGCGCGCCGTTCTCTACTCCGATCAGGATAAAGAGCGCGAGACGCCGAAAGTCAGCCTCATGACCGTCCACAGCGCGAAGGGGCTTGAATTCGATACGGTCATTATCATGGGCGCGGAGGAAGGCATTTTCCCCAGTATGCAGTCGCTACAGGAGACGGACGGTTTAGAGGAGGAGAGACGCCTTGCATACGTTGCCGTCACGCGCGCGAAAAAAGAACTCATCATCACCTCCGCCGTCTCAAGGCTGTTATTCGGACATACGCAGTACAACCCGCCATCGAGGTTCAGTGAAG
>JAAZMK010000020.1 GCA_012798865.1 Clostridiaceae bacterium
CCATGAGCAGACGAAGTTGCTCAGACCCTCCTTCATCATCGGCGCCATACTCGGAGCTTTTCTCGGGCAGCTCGTCTCCTCAGCAATCATGGGCAAGTCGTTGCAACGCGTTCAAGGTGACGAACCGGGAAAGGCAAGGCGGCATCCTGTCCTCTGTGAGTGGCTGTGGAGCTTACTCGGCGTCGCGATCCTTTATGTCGTTGAGCTCCTCTGTCAAGTCATATAAGGACACCGGAGACGCGGTAAAGAAAGAGAGTCAGCACGATGAAAGATCTAACCGATACAAAACAACGAAGCGGAGAATTGATACGCTTGCTCATACAGAAACACTCAATCGTCCTGTGGGTTATACCTATCGTCTTCCTGTCGATGACGACCATTGTGTCGCTCATCGCCGGTCAGGGTATCTCTGAATTCCCGGGCTTTTCGTACGGGTTCGTGTTATTCCTGATGAGTTTCGTTGTCAACCATCAGTATTTCAGTTTCATGCATCGCATGCCTTCGACCGACTTTATATACGCGTTGCCGCTCAGTCGTGCGGGACTTTATCTACGCCTGAACGGGAGTGCCATCATCAACTTATTGGTTCCCTCCTCAATCATGGCGGTGATCCATTTCCTCGTGATTTATCTTCGAAATGCTGCTAAGTACAGCTATGCTATGACGACTCAAGATTTTTCTGAATATTGGACTTCCTACGCAAGCCTCGTCGTCAAGATCCTGCTGTTCTTTTTCATCATGCAGATCTTCTACTTCATCTCGGAAAAAACATCGTCGGCGATCACGATGTTCATTCTCGTCAATCTTTTCTGGTCTCTCGTCGTCCTTCTCTTTACTGACGCGACGGCGAGCTTTCTCCCGGGATTCATCGCGCCGTCACTTGTGCTGTCCGGCGGCGTATCTTCCTGGATTCTCCGTATCATCCAGCTGTTCTCGCCCGTGTCTGCATTCTTCTTAAGCTATCCCCCCGATTTTGACTGGTTCTCTCTCGGACTGCTCATCCTGTCCGCCATGCTGTCGTGGTATCTTTTCCGGAAGCGACAGGCGGAACACGCGCGCCAATCAGGAACGCTGCGGTACCCCGTCATGGTGACGCACTGGATAGTCACGCTCGGCGTCGCATTGCTGGGGGGTTACATCTGTCACTATCTGCGACTTGCTGTTGCATCGTATGTGACGACGGAAACAGCCGGCAAGTACTCCCCCATACCGTTTATCATCGGCGTCGCGCTCGGGCTTATCCTTTCGCTTTGGGTATTCAATCTCTTCCAAGGTAAAGGCAAGATCAACTGGCGGACTCTTCTCTCACCGGCCATCGCCGCGATCATTCCGCTCTCCATCTGGATGGCCATTGTGATGTCCGGCGCATTCGGTTATTCCGTGAAGACGGCTGATGCGTTCGACATCGCAAAGGTGACGATCGCTTATCATGGCAATCAATATGGCTATTACGGTGCGGGTAAAGTCGTAACGCATGTATTGCTGACCGACGAGCGCGATATCGAGGACTTTATGAAACTATACGGTCAGACCGTTTCGCCTGACAATCCCGGCCTGTCCGTCCCGAGAAATCTGTCGAGCAGCAAGCAGTTACAACATTTCATCGAGGATCAAAGAGTGACGATCGGTGAAAACCGTTACCGCTCTTACTTTGAGGACACGGAATTTACGATCATGATGAAGGACGGGCACACAATGAAACGTCGGCTGCCGCTTCTCGAAAGTCCCGCCAACGAGTACTACTACAGCTTATTTATGCGTAATCGCGATTATCAATTGGCGGAATTTACCTTCAAAGAAATAATCGGATTTGCCGATTCCGGTGTCGTCTCGCAGGAAATCCTGGTAAACGAGAACATACCGGAGACGAAAAGACCTTCGTGGGCATCGGACTTGCAAAATGCTCTCAAGGCTGTCGAACACGAATACCATGCGGCGCCGATCTATGAAACATACGCGCTGCGCATGATGATCGCCCAACACCTGTTGACTCTTACGGAGGAAGAACGGGCGGCATACACCGAACAGGCGCCGTGTGTGATTCGCCTGACTGTGAACAAGCTCGCGATTAAAGGAGCGACGGAACCGCTCGTCTTCGATTATCCCGTTAACCCCGACTTGCTGAAGCCTCTTGGCAAAGCATTGGAGGAAAGATTGAACCGATTGCCTTAGGTTCCTCTATCTGTGCAAGGATTCCGGGTACCATGTACAAAAATTCAAGTTAAGTTGAAAACTGTGCAAGGGTTCTGAGTTCCATGTACAAAAATTCAAGTTAAGTTGAAGACTGTGCGGGGGTTCTGCGCCGCCATGTCCAGAAATTCAATGTAAGTTGAAAAACTGTGCAGGGGTTGAGGGTGCCATGACTAGACAAGATTTAATTTTCCTGTTATTATCATCTGCGATCGCCCTCTTGCGAGAGGGTATCTTTTTGAGCTTTTAAGAAAGGAGGAGTGTTAATGCCTACGTTCAACCAGTTGGTTAGGAAAGGGCGGCAAAAGAAAGTGAGTAAAACTCACGTTCCCGCGCTTAATGTCGGCTTGAATACGTTGAAGAGACGTCCGTCATACTATTCCTCGCCTCAAAAGCGCGGCGTCTGTACGGTCGTTAAAACAACGACGCCGAAAAAGCCGAACTCGGCTTTGCGTAAAGTCGCCCGTGTCCGTCTGACAAATCAGCACGAGGTCTACGCGTATATCCCGGGTATCGGTCACAACTTACAGGAACACAGTGTCGTTCTCATCCGTGGTGGCCGCGTGAAGGACTTGCCCGGCGTTCGCTACCATGTCGTTCGTGGAACGCTCGACACGGTCGGCGTCGCAAATCGCAAACAGGGTCGTTCAAAATACGGCACAAAGCGCCCGAGGGTCGCGAAAACCAAGTAGCGTAGCCAGCGGTTGGACAAACATGCAGCTGTAAAACACGCCTCCGATTTTTTCGGGTCTGTTTAATTGCGCATGACACGTGTCCATATCGTGAGTACCTATGGTTTCGGGTTTCCTGACAAAGAACCCGCATAATCATGAAAGGAGGGAAGACCATTGCCAAGGAAAGGCCATGTACCCAAGAGAGAAGTACTGCCGGATCCCGTTTATGGGGATATCCGCGTAGCTAAGCTGATCAATAACGTTATGTTAGACGTCAAAAAAGAGCTGGCGCAAAGGATTGTGTACGGCGCGTTTGACCTGGTCGAAAGTCGCGTCGGGCAGTCACCTCTGGAAGTTTTTAATCAAGCAATGGACCATGTAATGCCCGTGTTGGAAGTCAAGGCGCGTCGCGTCGGCGGATCGAACTATCAGGTCCCGATGGAAGTGCGCCCGGAGAGACGCCAGACACTCGCATTGCGCTGGATCGTCCAAGCTGCTCGCAACAGAAGCGAGCGGACGATGATCGAACGTCTCGCCAATGAGCTGATCGATGCGTCGAAACAGGCCGGTTCAGCATTCAGAAAGAAAGAAGAAATCCATCGCATGGCAGAGGCGAACCGCGCGTTTGCACACTACAGATGGTAATCAACGGAATACCCGCCGATTCGTACTCGTTGCCGTAAGGCGAGGTGTTTATTAGGAAAGTTTAGGTAGGAATCAGGAGGATTGACGATGCCGAGAGAATTCTCGCTTGAGAATACAAGAAATATTGGCATCATGGCTCATATTGACGCCGGCAAAACGACGACGACGGAGCGTATCCTGTACTATACGGGTCGCATTCACCGTCTGGGCGAAACGCACGAAGGTGCCGCCACGATGGACTGGATGCCGGAAGAACAGGAACGCGGGATCACGATCACGTCTGCCGCGACGACCGCTCAATGGAACGACTGCCGTATCAACATCATCGATACGCCGGGTCACGTAGACTTTACCGTCGAAGTTGAGCGCTCTCTTCGCGTGCTCGATGGCGCCGTGACAGTTCTCTGCGCCAAGGGCGGTGTCGAACCGCAGACGGAGACTGTCTGGCGACAGGCCGACAACTACGGCGTGCCGCGCGTGGCGTACGTCAACAAAATGGATATCGTCGGCGCAGATTTTTTCCACGTCGTGGAGATGATGAAAGATCGTCTGGGCGCCAATGCCGTCCCGATTCAGCTGCCTATCGGAAAAGAAGATACATTCGTCGGCATCATCGACTTGATGTCGATGCAAGCAGAGTACTACGACGAGGAAGACCTCGGAAAGACGATCACGACTTCCGATATCGACGAGAGTCAATTGGATGAAGCCAAGGAGTGGCGTTCTCGTATGGTTGAGGCGATCTGCGAAACGGACGATACGCTCGCGGAGAAATTTCTTTTAGAAGAGGAAATTACCGTCGAGGAGCTGAAGCGCGGTTTGCGCAAGGCGACGATTGCGACAGAGATTATCCCCGTTACCTGCGGCGCTTCTTACAAGAACAAAGGTGTGCAGTTGCTTTTAGACGCGATGGTCGACTATTTGCCTTCACCGGTCGATATTCCGCCTGTCGTCGGGATCAACCCGAAGACGGAGGAGGAAGTAACGCGCGAGGCGGATGACAAAGCGCCTTTTTCGGCACTCGTATTCAAGTTGATGACAGATCCGCATGTCGGACAGCTGTGCTTTTTCCGTGTTTACAGCGGAACGCTGAAGGCAGGATCGTACGTCATGAACGCGTCGAAAGGCAAACGTGAACGGATCGGGCGCATCCTGATGATGCATGCCAATCACCGTTCCGATGTCGATCAAGTCTATGCGGGAGATATCGCCGCGGTTGTTGGGCTTCGCAACACGACGACGGGCGATACGCTTGCGACAGAGCAGGCGCCAATCGTTCTGGAGAGCATGGACTTCCCGGAACCTGTCATCTCCGTCGCGATCGAGCCGAAGTCAAAGGCGAGTCAAGAAAAGATGGAGATCGCGCTGGCTAAGTTGGCAGAAGAAGACCCGACGTTCCGAACACGCGTCAACGAGGAGACTGGTCAGATGATCGTGTCCGGCATGGGCGAGCTTCACCTCGCCATTATCGTCGACAGAATGCTTCGCGAATTCAAAGTAGAAGCTAACGTCGGTCAGCCGCAAGTGGCGTACCGCGAGACGATCACGAAAACCGCGAAGGGCGAAGGACGCTTTGTGCGACAGACAGGCGGACACGGACAGTACGGTCACGTCATCCTCGAGGTTTCTCCGCTCGAAGCGGGCGGTGGTTTCGTCTTCGAGGACAAGACGGTCGGCGGGGTCATCCCGAAGGAGTTTATGAAGTCGATTGAAGAGGGCGTTCGCGACGCGATGAACGGCGGTGTTGTCGCCGGCTATCCTGTCGTCGACCTCAAAGCGACTGTACTCGACGGCTCCTATCACGAAGTCGACTCTTCCGAGATTGCTTTCCGCATTGCCGGTTCCATGGCATTGCGAGACGCCCTTGAAAAAGCAGGTCCAATTCTTATGGAACCGATCATGAAAGTCGACATCATTACGCCCGTCGAATATCTGGGCGACGTGTTGGCGGACATCAGCGCGCGGCGCGGTCAAATCCAAGGAATGGAGGCGACGAGCAACGCGCAAGTTATCGATGCGTTCGTCTCCCTGTCGGAGATGTTCGGCTACGCGACATCGCTAAGGTCAAGGACGCAAGGGCGCGGCGTGTTCACGATGCAGATCAGTCATTTTGAACAGGTGCCCGAGAGTGTCCGCGCGCTTATGGCGAGATATTCTTATTAATGAACCGTGAAGGGCTGCTGATTATAAGCCCTCACAGAGCGCATTTTATTGCGTATATCTCAGTTTTATGAGATTATAAATAGGTATTGCAAAACTAAAATAATTAGATCTTTAATAACGATCTACCAGCAGGAGGATATTTGAAATGGGTAAACAAAGGTTTGAAAGAACGAAACCGCACGTCAACGTCGGCACGATCGGTCACGTCGACCACGGCAAGACAACGCTGACGGCTGCAATTACAAAAGTTCTCGCCAGAGAGGGTCTCGCGAGCTTTACGGACTACGCCGCGATCGACAAAGCACCAGAAGAGAGAGCGCGCGGTATCACAATCAACGCTTCTCACGTTGAGTACGAGACGGAAGCTCGTCACTACGCACACGTCGACTGCCCGGGGCACGCCGACTATATCAAGAACATGATTACGGGAGCCGCCCAGATGGACGGCGCGATTCTCGTTGTTTCCGCCGTTGACGGTCCGATGCCTCAGACGCGTGAGCACATCCTGCTCGCCCGCCAGGTTGGTGTTCCCGCCATCGTCGTTTTCATGAACAAGACGGACCAAGTCGATGACGAGGAGATTCTTGAACTCGTCGACATGGAGATCCGCGAGCGTCTGAACGAGTACGACTTCCCCGGCGACGATACGCCGATCATTCGCGGTTCTGCTCTCGAAGCACTCGAGTCGGAAAGCACCGATCTGAGCGATCCCGTCTATGCGCCTATCCTTGAACTGATGGAAGCTGTTGACAACTTCATCCCGACACCGGCACGTCCGATCGACCAGCCGTTCGCCTGTCCGATCGAGGACGTCATGACGATCACCGGTCGCGGAACCGTCGTTACCGGTCGTGTTGAGCGCGGTCAGATCGACATCAACAGACCCGTCGAGGTTGTCGGACTTGCCGATGAGCCCAGAAAGACAGTCGTAACCGGAATCGAGATGTTCCGCAAGATGCTCGACCATGCTGAAGCCGGCGACAACGTTGGTCTTTTGCTCCGCGGTGTTGCGCGTGACGAAGTCCGTCGTGGACAGGTTGTCGCGGCGCCCGGCTCCATCAAGCCGCATACGCGCTTTGTCGGTCAGGTCTACGTCCTGACGAAGGATGAAGGCGGACGCCATAAGCCGTTCTTTGACGGATATCGCCCGCAGTTCTACTTCCGCACGACGGACGTGACCGGCGTCGCCCATCTGCCGGAAGGCGTCGAGATGTGCATGCCCGGCGACCACGTCGAGATCTCCGTTGAACTCATCACGCCGATCGCCATCGAGCCCGGTCTGAAGTTCGCTATCCGCGAAGGCGGCAAGACGGTCGGTTCTGGTACGGTTGTTCGCATTCTCGAGGACTAAGCCGACTAGCTTGTCATGTTAATGAGATGAAAGCCTCGAGAGCACGTTGTGTACTCGAGGCTTTTTCATAGGTTGAAAAGCGCGGGGAGTCCGCTGTAACTCCGTGAGAATGTAGGCGCGATAGTGCGCGGATTCTTGTGACGAATTGCGAGGTTAATAATGCAGGAAATTTTGATCGTGGTGGATATGCAGAACGATTTTGTCTACGGGTCGCTTGGAACCCCGGAGGCACAACGGATCGTCGATCATGTCGTAGAAAAAATCATGCAATTTGAAGGTCGTGTCCTCTTTACGCAGGACACGCACGAAAGCGATTATCTTGAAACGCAGGAAGGCGTGAGACTGCCCGTCGAACACTGTATTCGCGGCACGAAAGGTTGGGAGCTTGTTCCTGCGATTGAAGCTCTGCGGCTGCCCGATACGCCCGTTATTGAAAAACCGACCTTCGGCTCGAGTGAGTTGGTCAGTCTCTTGGAGCGACTGAATGAAGAAGAGCCGATTCGCTCCATCACGCTTGTTGGGCTTTGCACCGACATTTGCGTCATCTCAAACGCGTTGTTGATCAAAGCGTATTTTCCGGAAATCCCAATTGCCGTGGATGCGACATGCTGTGCGGGCGTGACGGTCGAAAGTCACCAAAGGGCGCTTGACGCCATGCGCGTGTGCCAGATCGACGTTTTTGAATAAATTATGAGAGGATGTCGCCACGGCATGCGACGTGCCCTTAAATGGATAGGGGCGAAAGTTATGATTAAAACTCAGCTGTCGCGGCATGTGATCGTTTCATAATCATCCCGCGTATCGATATCAAGGGAGACGCGCTCGTCGCTATGCGTGATCGGAATCACGATGCACTTTTCTCTGTGTGCGTCCATGACTTCGCGCCCGCCCCGATCATCGTTCAGTTTTTCAAGTTCTTCATAGAAAAGTCGGTCGAAGAGTGCGGGCGACGTGCTCCTGCCGGCGATCTCAGGGACGATGATTTTTCCGTCTTCCGACGATTCGGCGAGCGTTCTCATGACAGCGGGCGACACGAAGGGTTGATCGCCCGGGACGAAGAAACAACCGGCGCTGCGATCACCGAGATGGCGTACACCAGCAGCGACGGATGTTCCCTGCCCCGATTCGTAGCGCCTGTTCAAGATCGTTTTAACAATCGTGGTCGGGGGTGTTTCCGTACCGGCGACTTTCATCACTGTTTCTTTTACCTCGGTCGCTTCGTGACCGAGGACGACGACGAGTTCGCGGATATCGCTTTTTAGTACCTGCGCAAGGGTATGCTCGAGGATTGTCTTGTTTCCGAGAGGAAGGAGCAGTTTGTTTTCTTTCCCCATTCGTCTAGACAGACCGGCGGCGAGCACAACGGCTGAAAAGAGAGGCGAGTCCGTTTCCGTGCGCACAAGACCGAATTCAGTTCGATGGGCATCTCCCGCGCCGGCAGTAAAAAAAACGGCATCGATGGAGGGAATCGCCAGCGCGTCTTCCGCCCATTTCCTCAGAGTCACATGGCTTGATAATGAATCCGGCAACAAATCGGCTTGATTGAAGATGACGGCAACGCGACTCGTTCGCCGGATTCCCTTAATAAAATGCCCGCTTCGCAATAGAGTGATAAGATCGTCAAATTCAACGCGTTCACCTTTTTCCTTGCCGATGAGTTTCGAGAAGCGATCTGTCCTGTGTACAAATGGATCAGAAAGTGGTTTTCCGACTCCGGCACACCCAAAGATAATCAGTGTCAAGTCGGTCGTTCGAGGGATGACGGGTTCATGTTCCGCATGCGCTTTCAGCGGTTTGCGCTTTGAGCCGTCCGCCTCACATAAGACGATGAGGTCGCTGTCATCCTTCTCGCGCCGTTCACGGATGTAATCATCGAAGACATCGCGCTCGATGCCGCTGTATTTCCCCGGGAAATCGGAAAACGGCTTTCCATACCACACACCGGAGTTCGCAGGAGGCGAGGCGGAAATCCTCAGGAGTGCGTCGTCAAGCTGACAGAACTCTTCGCAAGGATTCGTTGTTTTGTCTCGGTGACCGGGCGCGATCATCGCCGTTGTGGTCGTGAGGATGGAGCGAGTGCGATACTTTTGTTGGAAGAGGTTGACGAGAATCGTCGTCTTGCCCCCGCCGCCAACGGCGCTGATCACAAAGGGGGAGGAAAAGCGCAATTTCCGCTCATTCAAAAGCGAACGGATATACCCGTCGAGTGTGTCGCGGCGTGCCATGTGAACGTTGTTCTTGTCGGTACGGTGATGCGTCACTGCAGTTCCTTTGTGATCCACTAAATCGAGCGGATGCAAGTTGATGGATCTACCGTTGTTCCGCAAAAAAGGACGCGATAGCTTCGAGGACACCGCCGGCTACATTACGTCCCTTGTCGCTGATGGTCATGCAATAAGAGACATCGTCGCGCGGGTCGATGTCGCCGATCTTCTGTCCTTCGAAAACATAATGACCAGGCGCAATCAGACCGCGCAGAACGCCGGAAATATGGGCTTTGACCTCCGTTCCGTCAACGGTCAGAATTGTATCGCCTTTCCGCACGTGATCGCCAATATCGAAGTTATTCGCCATCGTACCGGCATGCGGAG
>JAAZMK010000110.1 GCA_012798865.1 Clostridiaceae bacterium
ATGTTGAGCGTCATCGCGAGACCTGCTGCCGCCGTCACGATCCCGAGACCGCCGAGCTGGATGAGAAGCAAAATGACAATTTTACCGAACAGGGACCAGTAAGTCGCCGTCGTCACCGTAACGAGTCCCGTGACGCAGAGCGACGTCGTCGCAGTAAAGAGCGCCTCCATGAAGCTTGCACCCTCCCCCGTCGCCGTCGCAATCGGCAAACTGAGGAGCGCCGTTCCAAGAGCCACGACGGCTAGGTAGAGAACCGTCATCAGAAGGGGTGGATTGCGCAACAATGCTTCGAACGATGAGTTGTTTTTTATACTCAGCTTATTAATATGGCAAACCTTCCTTGTAGTTACCAAATTTACTTCGTCGGGGACGTCCATGCCTACAAGGCGAATTGCCCGCTTCGGCACGCGCTTATTATACACCCGTGTGTGCTTCGCGATTATACTCCAATCGATGCGTCTCGGCACTGCCTCTCGGACATTTTACTGTGGTATATTTTCAACAAGAGGTGAATCACCATGAATGAGAAACGACGCAATGTAAAAAACCGTTGGTTCTACGGTCTTGGAACGGTCGGTCGAGACTTCTACTACACGATGGTCAGCATGTACCTCATGTTCTACCTGACCGATATCTTGGAACTCGATGCGACAACGATGTGGTATGTCACGGGAGCGATGATTCTGACGCGTGTCTTTGATGCCTTCAACGACCCGTTCATGGGCGTCATCGTCGACAACACGCGCAGCCGCTTTGGTCGGTTCAAGCCTTGGATCGTCATAGGCATGATTTTCAGCTGTATCTTCTATATCTTTCTTTTCGTAGATTACGGAGTCCGGGGCTTTTCCTTCGCGCTCATTTTCCTCATCATCTACATTTTGTGGGAGATCGGCTACACGGCGAACGACATCGCCTACTGGTCGATGATTCCCTCGCTTTCCGACGATCAGAAAGAACGGGAAAAAGCAGGTTCGATCGCCCGTATCTGCGCCAACGTCGGCATGTTCGCGATGGTGGTCGGCATTGTCCCGATTACGAATGCGCTCGGCAGAGCGACCGGAAGTATGCAAAAAGGCTATTTCATCCTTGCGCTGATCGCCATAGGCGCCTTCCTGTTCACGCAGACCATCACCGTGATCGGCGTCAAAGAAGATCGGGGGATCCGCTCACAGACAGCGAAGACAACACCTAAAGAGATGTTCCGCGTCATTTTCCAAAACGATCAGCTCCTCTGGACAACCGTCGCGATGACGCTCTTCATGGTTGGATACGTCACGACGACTTCTTTCGGACAGTATTACTTCAAGTACTACTACGGCAATGAAGAGACATATGCCGTATTCGCTCTCATTCTCGGCGTCTCACAGGTTAGCGCGCTCGCCGTCTTTCCGCTCTTGCGAAAGCGCATGAAGCGTCAACACATCTATACGCTGTCAACCATCCTGATCGTCATCGGCTATATTCTCTTCTTCATCGCTCCTCCGGGGACAATCGCCATCATCGCCGTCGCCGGGATTTTAATCTTCGTGGGTCAAGGCTGGATACAAGTGCTCATGTTGATGTTCATTGCCGATTGCGTTGAGTACGGCGAATGGAAACTGGGGCGACGCAACGATTCCATCACTCTTTCTCTTCAACCGTTCATCAATAAGCTCAGTGCCGCCGTCGCAAGCGGCATCGTCGGCGCGACCGTCATCCTCTCAGGCATGAAGGAAGCCGAAGGTCCTGCCGATATGACTTCGTCGGGGCTGATGCTATTTAAGATTTCGATGATGATCTTGCCTCTTGTGATCATCGCCTTGAGCTACTTCATCTACCGCCGTTTCTATAAGATCGATGAAGAATTCTTCGGTCGCATCGTAGATGAGCTTGCCGTTCGCAAACAGGACAGTGAGGAATCCCATGGTGCATCTGAGTAAAAACAGCCGGCTAGGCGATATCATCGACCACCCTGTCGGGCACGACATGTGTTATCGGCTTCTGCTCATGCTGGGGCTGAATCCTCTTCTATTAAAAAACCCGCTTCTCCGCCGTCTTCGCTTCCGCACGTTGGCAAAGCTCTCACACGGACAGCTGGACGACGCCTTTATGGATAGTTTCTTTCATCTGCTCAACATCGAAAAAGATCGACCCGTCAACAAAATGGGAGAACCGACGACCGCATGGTGGAAAGAGGCGACCATTTACCAGATCTACCCGCGTTCCTTTTGCGACTCGAACGCGGACGGGATCGGCGATCTGCGAGGGATCATCAATAAACTCGACGATCTGAAAGCGCTCGGCGTCGACGCCCTCTGGCTTTCTCCCATCTACCGGTCTCCGGACGACGACAACGGCTACGATATCTCCGATTATTACGACATTCATGAAGATTTCGGCACGATGGACGATTTTGACGAACTGATCGTTGAGCTCGAAAAGCGCGACATGCGCCTGATCATGGATATGGTCTTAAACCATACTTCGGATGAGCACGCATGGTTTCAGGAAGCTTTGCGCGACCCGAAATCACCGAAACGCAACTACTATTTCTTGCGCGATGCCGCCTCTTCGAAGTCGGTTAAATCTGAGGATACCCCGTCTCAAGAATGCGGCGATCTCTCGCCTCCCAACAATTGGACATCGTTCTTCAGAGGTTCGGCATGGCGCTATTTTCCGGAAGAGGAACTATGGGGACTGCACCTTTTCAGCAAGAAGCAAATGGATCTCAACTGGGAGTCCGAAGCGCTCCGCGACGAGATCATGGAAATCCTTCATTTCTGGCTGAAAAAAGGTGTATCCGGATTCCGTCTCGATGTCATCAACTACATCTCCAAAGCAGAAGGGCTTCCTGAAGGCAACGAGACGATCGGCGCGATGCTCAGCTTCTATGGCATCGAACACTACGTATTCGGCGCCAAACTCCACGAGCATCTAAGAGAAATGCAGACGAGGGCTTTCACGCCTTACCGGGCCTTCACGGTCGGCGAATGTCCCGGAGTAGGGCGTGAAATGAGCAAGCTGCTTGCCGGAGAAGAGCGCGGAGAGATGGATCTCGTCTTTTCATTCGATCATCTTGAGAACCCCGGCTTTACGCGATGGGATGATTATCGATACGACCTCGATTACTACAAGCACTACATGATCAACGAGCAGGAAGCGCTTGGAAGTAACCACTGGATGAGCCTCTTCTTCGAAAATCACGACAACCCGCGCATGATTTCCAAAGTCAATCCCGATCCGCACGTCCGTGAACAGCTTGGGAAACTGTTGGCATTGCTTCTCTTCTCGATGCGCGGGACGGTATTCCTCTATCAAGGCCAAGAGCTAGGACTCATCAATGAAGACTTCCGTTCCATGGACGACATCCGCGATGTCGAGAGCTTAAATTACTACCGTGAAAAAGTCGCCGAAGGCAACGAAGATCAAGGCTGGCGTGATATATTAGCCGGCAGTCGTGACCATGCGCGTACGCCGTACCCCTGGGATGATCAACCGCACGCCGGTTTCAGTCCCGTCACACCTTGGATCGAGTCATCATCAAGTAATCGGTCGAATCATTTGAATGCGCAACGGGCGGACGATAATTCCGTCTGGCATTTCTACCGAAAACTCATCGACATCCGGCGCCACCACAAAGGACTCGTCTACGGAGATGTCAAATTCGTAAAGAAGAAAAAACGCCACTACTGGGCGTGTTACCGCACGTACGGCGACAAACGATACTTTATCGAGGCGAATTTATCGGATAAACCGATCAAGCGCCCGACCGGAAACCCGGAGGGACGCTTGATCATCAGTACGCATAGCAGCCAAAAGAATTTGCTTCAGCCATACGAAGCAGCGATTTACGAGCTATAACGTCTCATCACTCGCCGTCAAATAATCTATCATCAGCCTTCCAGCGGATTGTTGACGACGCCGACAAAGAGCGGCACGCCCGCGTCATCACTGATGACGTAGATGAAAGGACGGTCGAAGATCATCTCGAAAGGATCGTCCGGGAGAAGTATTGCAGTGCACTTAATGTCGACTTGTGTATAGGCGGCTGCTTCGACGCCTTGCTCATTCAGATCAATAAAAGCTTCTTGCGTAATTTCGGTGACTTCAGCCTCTTGATTCGGCAACATCACCGAGAGATCAGGAGCCCCTTGAAGTATACCGCGAAGCCCCAACGCTTCCATTTTCTCAAAAATGTCGATCTTGGTCTTGTACGAAAATTTTGGGATGCTGAATGCAATATCCGCCGTCTGTCTTTCACCTTCGTACACTGTCTTCAGAAAATCGGGGCTCGCAAGGAGCGTCTCCGGCAATACACCTTCATTTGGGAGAATGAAATCGATTTTCCCGTTCTTCAGTTTGATGGCGCTCGCACGGAACAAATCAGCCACAAGGTATTCTTGGTTGCAGTAAGTGTGATTCATGAACGTTACATCGGCGAGCGTGCCGGAGGGTGCATAAAAGGAATCTTGCCGGTTGCTCAATTCCTCGAACGCCTCCGCCCACTCCGCCTTGAAGTAGAGCGTATTCATCAGGATCATGTCGGCATCCGACGGATCAATCTCAGGTTTGATCTTGCCGCGCGTCTGTTCCTCCACCCACTTGATCATCTTTTCGGCTGTCGCTTTATCGTCGAAATCAACCTTGAAAGCAGAGGCGTAAAAACGATTTGCCAGCTGATCGAGCCAGTCCTGACCGACAAAATCGCCGAGCTCCTGGCGCATCCAGACGGCATTGGCGATTAGCTCCTCGCTTTCTCCCGCGTGAAGCATCAGGGTGTACAATTTCTGAAGTTCCGCGCCTGCGTCCATCTCCTCAACCATTTCCAGAAAAGCGCGCAGTTCGGTCTTTGTGTGACCTCCGGCTCCCGCCTCTACCATGGCGAGCGCGTAGTACAAACTGATAGGAGAGTAAAGAGCGTTGCCGTCATCCTTGACCGTAAGGGCAGATCCGGATGTCTTGAACGCAAATTCCCACAGCGCTTTTCGAAATGCATCGGAAAACTCGTCATACCGAGTGCTCGGTTCAACCTCCGCTGGCGTTGCAAGCGTGCTTGCGCTTATTTTTTTCGCTTCACAGCCGATGACGGCAGTAGCTAAAATCGATAGGCAGATAAGAACAGTAATGGTGCGTAGTCGCAGGCTCAATGTCCGTGCTCTAGATTTCTTTTTCATTGTCATGAAACCTCCATTTTTGTTGACAACTCCATCCGGAGCGCTTGTCATTAATGAGCTACCCGATGACCCGGAATCGTGACTCCTTAATATTTTATTGGTACGCTCAGGTATGCTCACTCTATATGACGACAAAATGGAGTCACGGTTACGCGAAACAAATAAATTACGTCTTTCTCCTAATCATACTCCCTTTCGTGATGTATGATGAAATGCGAACCACATGTCATCGACTTGTTTCGGCGAAAGTTTGTGAGACAATAAATACAATCGATCGAGAATATTAAACGGGAGAGTATTATAGGTTATGGTCAGTCAAGTCAATCCGGAAGAACGACAGAGGGAAATCGCAGCGTTCGAGAGAGATCTTGAACGCATTAAGGGCGGTCGCGGCATGTTGATGCATGCGCTCCATTTGGCACAGAACAGATTTGGCTATGTGCCCTCTGATGTCCAGCAGATTATCGCGGACACCTTAAAAGTTCCGCTGTCAACCGTGTACGGAGTCATCACTTTCTACTCAAGGTTTACGCTCGTACCGAAAGGACGTTGCGACCTTTCCATCTGCATGGGAACGGCATGCTACATACAAGGTGCCGAGTCATTGTTGAAGGAAGCAGAGGAAACGCTCGGCATCAAGAGCGGCGAAACCTCTCCCGACGGAAGCTTCTCGCTTTCGACGACGCGGTGTGTTGGCGCGTGCAGCCTCGCTCCCGTTGTCACCGTCAACGGCGAAGTCCACGGGCGGATGACGGTACAAGAAATGAAAAAACTGCTGGACGATCTGAAAAAGCAGTATGCGTCCCAGCCGGAATCAGACGAAGATAAATAAGGGAGAACACGCGATGAGTATGACTATTGAAAAACTGAAAGAAATCCGCGAAGAGACTCTTAAGCGCATGAACCTGAGAGGTTTGCCTTCAGATAAGCCGAACGCTCCCTATCGGTGGTCCGTCGCCATCTGTATGGAGACGAGCTGTATGTCGTCGAAATCACGAGAAATCAAACAGCGCCTCCTCGAGTTGATTGAGCGAGACGGAAAAACAGACGAAATAGAAGTCGTCGGAACGGGCTGTTTCGGACTCTGCGAGGCAGGACCCATCGTCATCGTCCGCCCGGGCGACACATTCTATTACCACCTTGACGTAGAAGACATCGACCGCATCTATGAAAGTCATCTTCTAGACGGAGAGCCGGTCAAAGACCTCATCTACCCGGAATCCATCACGGAAGACGGCTATCTCTCGTATTTCGATATCCCCTTCATGGCGCATCAGGAGCGCATCGCGCTGCGCAGTTCCGGGCACATCGATCCTGAAGATATCCGCGAGTATATCGCCTTCGGCGGATACGAGGCGCTTTACAAGGCTCTCATCGAGATGACGCCGGACGAAGTCATCGATGTCATCACAGAGTCGGGGCTTCGCGGGCGCGGCGGCGGAGGATTCCTCGCCGGTCGCAAGTGGCGCGCGACGCAAGTCTCTCCCGGCGACGAGAAATTCATCATTTGTAACGCCGACGAGGGCGACCCCGGAGCCTTTATGGATCGCAGCATTCTTGAGGGCGACCCGCACTCCGTTATCGAAGCGATGGCGATCGCGGGCTATGCGATCGGTTCGGATCAAGGATACGTTTATGTGCGTGCGGAATATCCCATCGCCGTCGAAAGATTGGAAAATGCGATTGGGCAGGCAAACGACCTCGGCTTATTGGGAGAGAATATCTTCGGAACCGATTTTTCATTTGATTTAGAAATCCGACTCGGGGCAGGCGCTTTCGTCTGCGGAGAAACGACAGCCTTGACCGCATCGATCGAAGGTCGCCGCGGCACGCCGAGGAGCAGACCGCCCTATTCCGCCGACAAGGGATTGTGGGGCAAACCGACGATGATCAACAATGTCGAAACATTCGCGAACATCCCCTACATCCTCCTGAACGGACCTGAAGCATTCAAGAAAATCGGTACGGAAAAATCGCCGGGCACGAAAGTATTCGCGCTCAGCGGAAAGATCAAGAACGTCGGACTCGTCGAGATCCCTATGGGGACGACGCTTCGTCAGGTCGTCGAGGAGATCGGCGGCGGCATTCCGAACGGTAAGGCGTTCAAAGCCGTGCAGACAGGCGGACCCTCCGGCGGGTGCATCGGACCGGAACATCTCGATACACCCATCGACTTTGACAGTTTGACGGAGATCGGCTCGATGATGGGTTCGGGCGGCATGATCATCATGGATGAAGACAACTGCGCCGTCGACGTCGCGCGCTTTTATATGGATTTCATCGCGGACGAATCGTGCGGCAAATGCACGCCGTGTCGCGAGGGCACGAAGCGTATGCTTGAGATCCTGATCGACATCACGGAAGGCAGAGGCGACGAGACGAGCATCCCGCGCCTCGAACGACTGGCAAGGACAACGGAGCTCGCCTCTCTCTGTGCTCTCGGACAGACTTCCGCAAACCCGATTCTCTCCACGCTCAAGACGTTCCGCGACGAATATGAGGCGCACATCAAAGAGAAACGATGCCCCGCGGGCGTTTGCAAAGCGCTCACGAACTACTTCATCACGGACAAATGTATCGGCTGCGGGCTGTGTGCGCGCAACTGCCCCGTCTCCTGCATCAAGGGCGAAAGAAAAGAACTGCACGTTATCGATACGGACCAATGCATCAAGTGCGGTCTCTGTTACAGTAAGTGCCCCGTCAAAGCCATCGTCAAAAAATGACGCGCGAAGCGCTCGGAATGGATGATATTGCATGATTAAGTTAACGATTAACGGTCAGACAGTCACGGCGGAAGACGGCATGTCGATTCTCGACGCGGCGCTCGCCCACGGTATCGAAATCCCAGCCCTTTGTCATGACCCCGATTTGAAACCTGAAAGCTCCTGTCGACTGTGTCTCGTCGAAGTTGACGGACGTCCATGGCCGCGTGTCGCGTGCGGAACGCCCGTGAAAGACGGCATGGTCGTCGAAACGAACACGCCGGAAATCCGCGCGACGCGACGCGAGATTCTGCAACTCCTGCTCGACAATCACCCGAACGATTGCCTCACTTGCCAGAAAGCCGGTGAGTGCCTATTGCAAAAATACGCCTACGAGTACGGCGTGACATTCAGAACGCATAACGGCGCGAGGCGAGGCGGCGAAAAAGCGCGCTTTACCGACACGTCGAGCCCGTACATTCTTCGCGACGAGAGCAAGTGTATCCTCTGCGGCAAATGCGTCAGCACATGCGCCGAGCTGAACGAGCGCTCCGTCCTGTCGTTTGCGGGGCGCGGGTTCGAGACGAAAGTAGCCGCCGACCGCGATGAGACGCTCGAGGCATCGACGTGTGTCTCTTGCAGTCGCTGTGTCGCCGTCTGCCCTGTCGGCGCCTTGATCGATCGCCGCGTACGGGAGAAAAAGATTCGACCATGGGAAGCCGATCGTCAGACGATTCAATGCAAAGCGTGTGAATACGGTTGCGAATATGAGGTGCTCAAAAAGGGAGACGAGCGTGTTATCCGCCCGTTATCGCCTTCGGGAGGTCGCCCGCTCTGTCTGAAAGGACGCCTTTTCGTAGAGGCGGAGGTATCCTCAGATCTCAGAACACCGTACAAGAAAGAAGAAACAGAGAAAGGACGCAAGTTTGTCCGCACAACATGGATCGAAGCGCTTGAACTCGACGGGATTCTCGACCGCATCACATGCAATGAAACTGATTCCGGTAAATGAAGCGTTAGACTGAGTTCACTTTAGCGATCGTTTCACCCTGCAAAACGGGTATTTCGCGTTCGAAAGCGGTTGCCCATGCATCAAGGAGACGGATCGTCTCACGTTGAACGAGCCATACAATCGTCGATCCGCCAAAGCAGAAATACCCTTTTTCATCGCCTCGGCGAAATGCGTCTACTCTGTGGTTGACGATACGACCGACAAGCATGGCGCCAACCTCTATTTGAACAATATCTCCCAAATGATCGAAATGGAGCATTCTCCATTCGCGGGCATTCTCCTGCAAGACCGAAGTAGACTGCAAGCCGATCGGGTGGACCGTGTGGTAACGTCCTTTGATGCGTCGCGTTGGAGAAGCATGTCCGCTATCGGAAAACATGTACCGGTGATAGTGATGCACCTCCAGACGAAAGATGAGCGCGATGCCGCCGGCGTATGTCGAAACCACATGCTCATCGCGCAGCAGAGTGGCAAGTGTATAGGGCTGTCCTTTCAGGGTAAGTGTCATATCCTGCGAAATCTCAACAGCAGACAAAAGCCCGTCACAGGGACTGACGACATCCTCGGGGGCATGTGAAAAAGGACGGGCGCCTTGCTTGATTTTACGAATAAAAAAATCGTTGAACGATCGAAACGGTCCCTCCTCATAAGAGGACATATCAATCCGGTTCGCCCGTATAAACGACTGAATCCGACACTTTGACAATCGCGAGCGTACCGGAAGAGAAACGAGCGCAGAGACCCACTTGCGAGAGATCAACGCGTTTACGATCGCACGACCGAAAGCCGTCCCGTAAAGGCGGCGAAGAAGACGCTCTTGCGTCGTGTCCTCACGGTTTCCGCAGGATAAGGACATAAACAAGAATCAGTACCAAAACGTAAAGCAATACGAAAGGGTAGTATCTCTTCCTGACTTTGGGGATGCGGATGGGGCTGACAAAGAGAATCGCCATAACGAACATCACAACTGCCATCAGAACTTTTGCAAATACATAGGGCAATGATCGGGCGATCAGCCAGAATAAAGGCAAAACACCCGCTACGCTCGTGATAGGCAAACCGACGTAATGATTGCGCGACACAGCGTCTTCTATCGAACGAAATTCCAGGACGTTGAAGTACGCTAATCGTACAATTCCCGCCAATAAGTAGATCAAGAAGATGGGGACGTAATACCAAGCGGTGAGACCGCTCGCAAAGAGCAGCACGGTCGGCACAAATCCGAAATTGACAACATCGGACAAGGAATCAAGTTCGATTCCGAATCGTTTCTCGTCATCGACACGCCCCTTTTTGCCGCGCGCGATCGGTCCGTCGAACATGTCGAAAATACCTGCCATCATGAGGCAGATCATCCCCACATCGACACGACCGCGTAGAGCAAGCCACATGCCTAAAAGACCGCACATAACGGCGGCGAACGTGACAGGCATCGCACGATTGGCAAATCCGAAAATAGGTAGTTTCTTTCTCACAGAGTTACTATACCGCATTTTATGATTTTAGCGGGCAGTTTTCGGAAAAATCATCACTTTCGCTTACAAAAAGGTGTTTAAGAATTCACACAGCCTACCTGCATGACGCTTGATTTGATGGCTTTTTCGAATCGTGCTATCATAAAGTCGCCTGAAATGCGCGGCACTCTCGTTTTTGGACCACCATTCTTTGAAGGGGAGTCCGGGTCGAAGTGGAATACGAGCAAGCCTCAACAAGGAAGCTCCAAGACCACCGCAGGGCACCCACCTGGCGCGAGGCTGGGTATCAAAAAGGGAGTCCGCCATTTCGGGTTTCTTATTTTCAGTCATTGCGATGACACATCGGAGGAATTATGCGTATTTACAACTCTATGACAAGACAAAAAGAAGAGTTGACACCGCTTGAAGATAATCATTTTAAAATCTACGTCTGCGGACCGACTGTCTATGACCTGTTTCATATCGGTAATGCACGCCCGTTTGTCACATTCGACACGCTTCGACGATACTTGATCTGGCGCGGCAATGAGGTCTCCTACATTCAGAATTTTACGGATATCGACGACAAGGTAATTATCCGAGCACATTCAGAGGGCATCACACCGAAAGAGCTCGCCGAAAAAATGATCGACGAGTATTTCAAGGATGCCGACGGACTGAATATTATGCGCGCGACGAAACACCCGCGCGCAACGGAGTCAATCGATGACATCATTCACCTGATCTCGATCCTGTTCGACAAAGGCTTTGCGTATACAACCGACGACGGCGTTTATTTCTCCATCGATCAATTCCCCAGCTACGGTAAGCTCTCGGGACACAAGCTGGACGACTTGATCGCCGGCGCGAGCGAGCGCGTATCGGAACTTGAAGGGAAGCGAAATCCTCTCGATTTCGCCCTCTGGAAATTCAAGAAAGAGGGAGAACCGTTCTGGGCGAGCCCTTGGGGAGATGGACGACCCGGCTGGCATATTGAATGTTCCGCCATGAGTCTTGCCAACCTCGGAGAAACGGTCGATATACACGCGGGAGGCGTCGATCTGCAGTTCCCGCACCATGAAAATGAAATCGCGCAGAGTGAAGCCGCGACGGGAAAGCCTTTTGTCCGCTACTGGGTTCATAACGGTTTCGTCAACGTGAACTACGAGAAAATGTCTAAATCGCTAGGCAACTTTTTCACCGTTCGCGATCTCGTCGAGCATTACCCCTACCATATCCTGCGATTCTTCATCCTTCAGGCGCACTACCGTATGCCGATCAACTTCTCAGACGATCTGCTCGATGCAGCCGTCACGAGCTGGCAGCGCATCGTCTCATCTGTCGATCTCCTCTCATTCGTCGCCAATGCATCGGAAAAGATAGAAGTCGATCCTGCTAAAGAGCGTGAACTGACGGAAGAGATCGCCACCTGCCGTTTTAACTGGCAGAAAGCGATGGATGACGACCTGAATACGGCTGATGCGATCGCCGCCATCTTCGATCTCGTCCGCGCCGCTAATACGGCCGCCACCTCGGGCGCCGTGTCGCCTGAGACTTTGCTATCTGCACGAGACACTTTGATCGAGCTTCTCGACGTTCTCGGACTCGATCCGACCGCCGAAAAAGAAGATAAGATCCCCGACGACGTACTCACAATGGTTGAAGAACGCACAAAAGCGAAAAAAGAGCGCGACTTCGCCACGGCTGATAGAATCAGGGATGAAATTCAGGCGAGAGGATTCAAAGTCGAAGATACGCCGCAAGGTGTGCGCGTCATCCCTCTCGGATCGTGATCGCTATTGCCTTGATTTATGGATAATCTCTCAGATAAGGAACTGCTCTCCTATTCCGTCTCAACTCTCGCTTGGGTCGGCGACGCTGTTTTTGAGTTGTATATTCGTTCGCGACTGGCGAAGCGATTTCCATCACCCTCCGGCAAACTCCATCACATTGCGACCAATTTCGTCAGTGCGAAGGGGCAGGCTTCTCTCTTCGAGACGTTAGATGACGATCGGAATGATTTTCCTCTCTCGGAGCAAGAAACCAATCTGCTTAGGAGGGCGAGTAATTATCACAGCCACAGCACACCTAAAGACGCCGATCTCAACGATTATCGACGGGCAACAGCCTTCGAAACGCTGATCGGCTGGCTTTGGCTCAACGGACAACACGGTCGCGTAGAGGAGCTCATCGAATACGTTCTCCGCCGGTCCGGCATGGCGGAGAGGCTCGAGCTTGATCCGCAGAATCGCAATAGTAACGGAGAGTCGTAAATGACACAGGAAGGATACGAACTTTGTCAACTCGAAGGCAGAAACCCAATCGCGGAAGCCTTGGCTGCCGGTCGATCCATCAATAAAGTCTATACACTCCAAAGCGCTCGTCATGCGCGCTCCGACTCCACGCTCACGCGACTCGTCGCCGATTGCAAGGAGAGAGGCGCCGTGATTCTGTATGTCGGGCGATCGACGCTCGATGCCATGGCGACCTCCGGTGCACACCAAGGAATCATCGCGGAAGTCGCACCTTATGAATATGCCGAACTGGCTGACATTCTCGCTCAATGTGAACGACTCAATCAAGATCCGTTCCTGATTTTGCTCGATCATATTCAAGACGCACACAACCTCGGATCCATTCTCCGCATAGCCGATGGATCCGGTGTCGACGCCGTCATCATTCCGCAACGCCGTTCCGTCACGCTCAACGCAGCCGTCGCAAAAGCTTCCGCCGGCGCAGTCGAACACGTTCCTCTCTGTCGAGTCGTCAATCTTTCCAGAACGATTCACGACTTGAAAAAGCAAGGATTTTGGATTTTCGGAACGACCGCTGACGGAGAAACGCCGTACGACAAAGCCGATTATTCCGGGAAAATTGCTATCGTAATCGGTAACGAAGGCGAAGGGATCTCAAAGAAATTACTCGAACACTGTGATTTTTTGCTCACGATCCCGCTTCACGGAAAAGTCAATTCGCTCAACGCTGCCGTTGCGAGTGGAATCATCGCGTTTGAAGCAGCTCGCCAACGCACGCAAAAATGATGACGCGCTTGAACGCACCGCAAAATTATTGCACAATTAAAACAGCTTAGAGAACAAGTGGATCGGCGGCTTTTCTTTGAAAGTAAACCTGAAACAGCTCGTAGGAACGAAACGCCTTTCTCGAATAGGCGCCCTTTCGCTCGCCCTTTTAATCTCTTTTTTTCTTGTCTCATGTTCCGTCATTGATGACGAACCGCTCTCGACTGAAGGCAAACCTGACGTCAATATGGTCATCAAGGCGGAAAACGATCGCTATTTCAGGGAGGACGAATGGGTTCGTATGCTGACGTTGACCATTTCGAACCTTGAGGGTCGTTTATCACTTTGGTCTTCAATCCCGGCAACGCAACGCTCTGAAATAACGCTCTCTGATTTTATTTTATACACCGACTTTCTGAGCGCTTCAATCCCCGGCACCATCAAGTCATACTCCAGGGCGACAGCGGATGAGACAGAGTCCATACTCGGACATGTGACAAAAACAGATGCGACGCTCAGCCCCTCTCCACAAGATGCGACGATCTGGTGGATCGAATCGGAAACTCCCGATGCACGCATCTTGCGGTTTGCAATTCCCGTTACACTGAACGAAAATGGCATACCTTATTTCTCAAAATCTTGGCTTTGGAAACAATCGATGTTATACCATTACATCGTTCTCTACCTCGATGCAGTTGAAATGCGCAACGAACCTGCGCTCATTTCTCTGATCCGGCAAAACACGCCCCTCAAATCTAAGAGCCACGGAGAATCGATCGACCGGCGCGCTTCTTCCCTCATTGACCTATATCCGCGTTATGTCGCTTCCAGAGAAGCATCTTATCGAATCATTGAAATGGTACCGGGATTCGCAGAAGTCGAGCTGCAAGGCATTCTGGAAAATAGGAAAGAACAGTTGCCTCACACAGTCACGTTTCTGGAATCAGGCGGCGTGATCTCCGCCAATGAATATTTCCCGCAAACGCTATCGACGGAAGATGCGCTCTTGTATTATCGCGGGCGACCGCTTTTCGGAACGGAACAGAGCAGTCCCCGTATCGAAGCGGAACGCATGATCTCTCTCTTAGGCATACCCCTTGATATCTTGATTCTCGATCATACCGACAGCGATACTGCGCTCTTCCGTGTCGTTTGGCCGGGTTTAACAGTAGAAGCCGTCGGTACATGCCATATTCCGTCACTCAATTTCAGTGGCAAAGTCCGTCAGGTATCGGCGACATACTCCCAGTTCAAAACAGGTTCCGGTTTACAACCCGGAGATTCCATCTATGAACTTTACAAACGTTATCCCTTCATCCGGGAACATGGTTATATCATCTCTCGTGGAGAAGTCATCAAGAAAACTCTGTCCGTCCAAGTCGAGACGGATTACATCATACGGTTAACTATCACGATCGAATCTTAGAAAGGGTGGAAACATGTTAACAAGTAAAGTATCTGAGAGTATTCGCCAAATTCGCACGTTTACCGACAAGGAAGTAGAAATAGGTCTGATCCTAGGTAGTGGTTTGGCACCGATCGCGGACCGCCTCGAAAACAAGGTCGTCATTCCCTACCGCGACATCCCGCACTTTAAAGAGTCGACAGCCCCCGGTCATGAGGGTCGTTTTATCTTTGGCGATCTCGGCGGCGTTCCTCTCCTCTGTATGCAGGGACGACTGCATTACTACGAGGGCTATAGCATGCAGGATGTGACTTATCCCATCAGGGTTATGGCAAAACTCGGTATAAAAAAACTGATCCTTACCAATGCCTGCGGCGGACTGGATCCAAACAGCAAACCCGGTGACCTCATGCTCATTACAGACCACATCAATTTTACCGGAAGCAACCCCCTGATCGGCGCGAACGAAGACGACTTCGGTCCGCGCTTCCCCGACATGACGAGAGCCTATGACCCGGAGCTAAGGGCTTTGGCTCTAACAGTCGCGGAAGATCTCAATATCCCCCTCAAGCAAGGTGTCTACATCGCCTACAGCGGTCCCAGCTTTGAGACTCCTGCGGAGATACGCTGGATGCAGACTTGGGGAGCCCATGCCGTCGGCATGTCAACAGTACCTGAAGCCATTGTGGCAGTACACTCCGGCTTAAAGGTTCTGGGAATTTCCTGCATTACCAACCTCGCCGCCGGCATCCTTGACGAGCCACTGTCATCGGAAGAGGTCATCGTCGCCGCAGGAGAAGCCAGCGCGAAGTTTGTGCGCCTTCTGTCCGAGATCATCAGCAGAATGTAGGAGGTATTCATGGGCACACGTGAAATCAAACACCTGGACAGTGTGAGGCTCAGTAAAAAAGGCGACTCCGTCGTCATCATCGATCAGACCCAGTTGCCTAACGAAACAGTCTACCTTGACCTGAAGGAACCGGAAGACCTATATGAGGCCATCCACCAGCTGAGGGTCAGAGGAGCGCCTGCCATCGGCATCTTTGCCGGCTATGCCCTTTACTGTCTCGCTCTTCAAAGCACGGCGGAAGACTTTTCTTCTTTCTTAGAAGACGTCAAAGCCCAAGCGGTCTACCTCAACTCGTCGCGCCCCACAGCCGTCAATCTGTCCTGGGCATTGAAGCGCATGGTAGCGAAGGCGGAGGCAGCGGCAGGCAAAACTAAGGAAGCGATCTTACAAGACCTGAAAGAAGAGTGCATTGCCATTCACCATGAGGATATTGCGATGTGCAAAGCCATCGCCGAATACGGTCTGACGCTCATCAAAGACGGTGACGGCATTCTGACACACTGCAATGCCGGTCCCTTGGCAACCTCGCGTTACGGAACAGCCCTTGGTCCTATCCTGCTGGGCTACGAGCGCGGTATGGATTTCCGCGTCTTTGCCGATGAAACCCGACCACTGCTTCAGGGTGCTCGCCTGACCTCCTATGAGCTTGAAGAGGTCGGCGTTGATGTCACCTTAATCTGCGACAACATGGCATCCATCGTCATGAGCAAAGGTTGGGTACAGGCTTGCTTCGTCGGCTGCGACCGCGTCGCCGCCAATGGAGATACCGCGAACAAAATCGGCACCAGCGGCGTCGCCATCTTGGCAAAGTACTACGACATCCCTTTCTACGTACTGGGTCCGACCTCGACGATTGACCTCGCGACGCCTACCGGTGCGGATATTGAGATTGAGCTGCGAGATCCCGATGAAATAAAAGAAAAGTGGTACGAAAAACCCATGGCTCTGCCCCAGACCCGCTGTTACAATCCAGCATTTGACGTGACGCCCCACGAACTCATAGACGCCATCGTGACAGATCGGGGCATTTGCCGAGCTCCTTACGAAGAGAGCCTGAAAGCCTTGTTCGAATAGACGGGCTTCATATTTTAGTTTGAGAGGTAATGATATGGCAAGGATTCGCGACATCGCTTTAAAGGATGAGGGACATCAACGTATTGCCTGGGTAGCCAAGCATATGCCTGTCCTCAATCAAATTGGCGATAAGTATGAAAAGACGAAGCCTTTCAAAGGGCTCAAAATCTCACTCAGCATCCACTTGGAGGCGAAGACAGCATACTTGGCAAAAACCTTGGCAAGGTGCGGGGCTGAAATGCATGTCACCGGCTCCAACCCGCTCTCGACGCAGGACGCTGTCTGCTCCGCCCTCGTCGACGACGGCATCGAAGTCTACGCGATCCATGGGAGTGATCCCGAAGACACGATCGCCCTTTGGAAAGAGACCTTGGCATGCAAGCCTCATATCGTCATCGACGACGGTTCCGACCTGTTCAATTTGCTTCTGACGGACTGTAAGAACTATGCGACGCGCCTTATTGGCGGCTGTGAAGAGACAACCTCCGGCGTACAGCGTCTCAGGGGCTGGGAATCGCAGGGTCTCCTGCACTTTCCCGTTATGGCGATCAACGACGCGCGGTGCAAGTCTTTCTTCGACAACACATATGGCACAGGTCAGTCAACGTGGGATGGCATTATGCGGACGACGAATTTACAAGTAAACGGTCGAGTCGTTGTCGTTGCAGGTTACGGCTATTGCGGAAGAGGCATCGCCAAAGTGGCAAAGGGTTTAGGTGCCCGAGTGATTGTGACGGAAATTGATCCTGTCAAATCGATCTTGGCGGTCATGGATGGCTTTGAGGCAAAGAACATGGCGGAGGCGGCTCCCTTAGGCGACATTTTCATCACAGCCACTGCCTGCTGCGATGTCATTCGTCCCGAGCACTTCAACGTGATGAAAGACGGCGCCATCGTTTGTAACGCAGGTCATTTCAACATAGAAATTGACTTGGAGGGTCTGAATAAGATGGCAGTCTCTAAGGAAGAAGCCCGAAAGAACATCGATTCATATCTCTTGCAAAATGGCAAGCGGGTCAATATCATAGCGAACGGCGCTCTCGTCAACATCGCGGCGGCAGATGGTCACCCTGTTGAAATCATGGATATCTCCTTTTCACTCCAGACATTGGGAGCCCTCTACATCCTCGAACACCAAGGTCAGCTTGGAGCCGGAGTCCACGCCATACCGGATGAAGTCGACAGAGCCGTCGCTGAGATGAAGCTGAAAGACTTTGGCGGAAGCTTCGACACACTATTGCCGGAACAGATCGCTTACATGAAGTCACACTGATGCGCCAGCTCAATGACTTCTACAACTAAGGGCGACTGGGCGGAAATAATATGTAACAAATAACGACCTGAACCAAAACTCTAGTTGAAGTTGAGTTGATTTGTCAGTAATATATAAAAAAAGAACATCACTCAGAAAAAGCATTTGTTGCACTAAGGAGGAAAAAATGAGAAAGATTAGAATCGCACTGACCATTTTGCTGGTTCTCGCTCTCACCTTTACGGTTTTTGCCTGTAAGGGCGGCGAAGACGACAAAAAAGGTCTACACGTAGGCATTCTGACCACGTCAGGTGTTGATGACGGTTCATTCGGACAAGCCTGTTACGAAGGCATCCAAGCCTTTGTGAAAGCGAACCCCGGTACGTCAGTCAACGACGTCAAGGAAGACAAATTTGACCGTG
>JAAZMK010000111.1 GCA_012798865.1 Clostridiaceae bacterium
CGGGGTACTTCTCTTTCTGCTCAATCAGTTGCAACATCATCGGCGTGAGCCGTGTTCGATCTACATTGTCAAAGGTAAGCGCCATGACTTTCCTCCGAGCGCACTAATCATTCTGTATTTGTCTGGCTTCCAATGAATACATGCCTGCACTCTCAATCAAGACTTGGACAACGTCGCCGCGGTTCACTTCATGCGGGACGAAAACCTCATTAGACGACCACTCTTGACAAGTGAAGCTGCTCATTAGCAATCCCGGGAAATTGACGAGGCGATCATCGTGCGTTCTGCCGGACAATATCGTCTCATCGCGCCGACTCATGCCGTCGACAAGTACCTCCACGACTTGCCCTTCCAGTTTTTTGTTGGAAGCGAGACTACATTCATTCTGATATTCTACCAGACACTTGAATCGTTCTCGAACGATTTCCTGCTGGCTTTCATCGTACCAGTCGGCGGCAGGAGTTCCTACGCGAGGGCTGTATAGGAAAGTGAAAGCTGCATCAAATTGCGCCTCCTCCATAACACGTAGTGTCGCTTCGAAATCCTCTTCCGTCTCTTCCGGAAACCCGACGATCAGATCAGTCGTAATCGCGATGCCGTCGCGAGCTGATCGCAATTTGCGAACGAGATCAAGATAATGTGCTGAATCGTATCGGCGATTCATGCGACGCAGCACTCGATCGCTACCCGATTGTAGCGGCAGGTGGATATGCGATTCGACGCGAGATTCCCGGCTGATCACTTCGATCAAATCATCGGAGAGATCCTTTGGGTGCGACGTCATATAGCGCACGACCCACAATCCTTCAATACGGCTGATTTCGCGGAGCAATTTTGCAAAGGTCGGCGCGTCGACCTTTCCCCTTCTCCGAAGATCATTTCCGTAAGAATTGACATTTTGTCCGAGAAGCATAATCTCCTTCGCGCCGCGTTCGACGGCACGTCTTGACTCCTCGACAATCATTTCATAGGAACGGCTCTGCTCGCGACCGCGCGTATACGGAACGATGCAGTATGAACAGAAATTGTTGCATCCTGTCATAATTGTGACAAGCGCGCGGTGCGGATCAGCACGCCACACGGGCAACGACGTATCGTCGCCGAGACCGCGCCAATCCGTCAAGTCGATAGTGTTTCTCTTAGCTCCGTCGGATAAAAGCGTCTGCGAAATCGCATAAGGCAACACGCGAGCAGCGCCGGCACCAAGAATAAAATCGACGTAATTAAACGTGCGTTTGACTGCATTGACGTGTATATCCTGCTCCATCATGCAGCCAAAAACGCCGATCAATGGACGTTCACCCTTTTGAATCGGTTTTAAGCTCCCCAGATGACCGTAAAAGCGATTGTCCGCATTGGCGCGCACACTACAAGTGTTAAAGAGAACGACGTCTGAAGCTTCAGGAGAAGCCCCGGGGCGAAAGCCCATCTTTTCTAAAATACCTGCAGCAAGTTCGCTGTCGCGATCGTTTTGCTGGCAACCGAATGTGCGAATATAATAGGTAGGCGCCTCGCCGGTATCACGGATGAAACTGTTCGTCCAATCTTTCACGATCGCCATGTGTGCGTCAAATTCGCGTTCAGAGATATATCTTTTTTCATCAAAATTTGCTTTCATGTCTAACAATGCGTACTATAACTCTCAGTGCATCAAAATGGATGTCGCTTGGATGTGAGCCAGCGGTAAAAGATCCAGCGTTTTTTCTCAAGTACTTTGCGCAGGTAAACTTCTTCTTCGCGATAGAAATCAAGTAATGTCCGAAGTGATTCATTCTCGCGAATGATCGGGGCTCCTTCCGGAGCATAAAGCGCGCGCTCGATGAACCGGATCAACTCGGGCGGAAACATTGTATAACGCGAGATTTCCACGCGCAGTATAAAGGAGCGGATTGATTCGTGATCTTTGCGTTGTTTCCCGTCCAACGCCCATAAAGCGAAGATGTCCCACGTAATGCGAATGACGAGTTTTTTCATACCCCAACGCGACAACTTGTGCTCGATATACTTCTCGCGATGCCTGATTCTGTAAATAAACTGTCGCCATGACAAAAAGATCAAAAGCGGGGCAAAGTATAACAACCAGATGACTGATCCGGAACGTCCCGTCCCGCTCGGTCGAGTGGTTTCCTGAGGGTCGGGCTCCGGCAACGTGTGCTCAATTGTATCGGTGGGCTCAGTCTCTTCAGGCGGTTCAGTCGGAGGAGGATCTTCGATTTCGCTCTCGTGCTGTGCCGCATAATCGGAGCGCGCCATGTCGTCAAGTACTCCTCCCGGTGTCGCATCGACAGGGATCCAACCGGCGCCCTCGATCCATACTTCAGTCCAAGCATGGGCGTTTAATCCGGTCAGGACTTGCCTCTTTGCCGCTCCGGGTTCCGTGGCGGGTACTAGAAAACCTTCGACATAACGTGCAGGAATTTTTGCTTCACGCGCAAGAACAGTCACGGCTGTCGCGAAAAAGGTGCAATATCCTTTCTTCTCGCGGAGAAACCAACCGACAAACTCCTCACCCTCTTTTGGCGTGGCGGCTCTGAGTGTATACGTCATGCGCGAAGACAGCGTCTCTCGAATCAGGGCGATGATGTCGGCATCCGATATCGCATTCACGCGCTTATAAATATAACGATGCAAGGTCTCGTCGAATTCCATGACGCGTGATTCCAAGTCGGGCAAATCAGGAAGAGCCAGATAGAGAGCGCGATCTTCCTTTGTCAA
>JAAZMK010000112.1 GCA_012798865.1 Clostridiaceae bacterium
AAACACTTGACAAGCGATACGAAGATGTTTAACATATGAACAAGTGTTCATGTGTTTGTTTGAAATGATATTTCACATTGTTTTGAGGAGGCGATGATGATGACGGAATTAGAAAAGATGGCATGTGGTGCGAGCGATGAGAGCACGTGTCAGATGACGGAGGACATGCTCGCAAAAATTAAGGAGAATATGCCGTCGCCAGAGCTTCTGACTGATCTAGCCGACCTTTATAAGATGTTCGGCGACAGTACACGACTTTCGATCTTGTCTGCGCTTCGGCAGAGAGAACTCTGCGTTATGCATTTGGCTGAAATTCTCAATATGACGCAGTCGGCGATTTCGCATCAATTACGGGCTCTTCGCGCCAATAACTTAGTGCGCTATAGACGGGAGGGCAAGCTGTCGTATTACTGTTTGGCGGACGAACACGTCGAGACGATCATCGACATGGGGCTTGAGCACATTTTGGAAGAACGCGTCTACTAGGAAATATATATCGAAGGTAAGAGAGAATATGAAAACAATACGCCTGCGTTTTACGGGTACAGCGTGCGCCGCCTGTTGCGCAAAGATCGAGGATGAAATTCGGAAATTGAACGGTGTTGGCGATGTGAGCATCAGTGTCATGACGGGGCTCGTAAAAATTAAGCTTGACCCTGAGAAAAAGGAAAGCATTCTCAAAGAGAGCAAGGCTATTTTTGACCGTATTGAACCGAGTGCGCAATTTCAAATCTAGTTTCGGTGCCAAGCATGGAGAAGGTCAAAAGACTAATTCAGGATGACAAGCAAAAGATCAAGGTCGCCTTAACACTCTTTCTTTTCGGATTGGTAATCCTCCTAATAACGAATATTCGCGGCATAGAATGGCACATTTCCCTTGAACTTTTATCAAAATCAACCTTTCTCGTCGCTTACGGCATTGCCGGATTTTCTGTTTTGCGTACGGCTTGGAATAAGCTGACGCAAAAAGACTGGATGAACGAATATTTTCTCATGTCGCTTGCCAGTCTCGGCGCGCTTGCCATCGGCGAGTGGCCGGAGGCGGCAGCGATCATGATCTTCTACGAGATCGGCGAATACGCGCAATCAATCGCCATCAGCCGATCTCGAAAATCTATTTCCGACTTGCTCGATCTTTCTGTCGATACGTGTGTCGTCGAACGTAATGGGGAACACGTTGAGGTTGATCCGAGCGAAATCGAGATTGGTGAAATCATTCTCATTCCCGCCGGCTCTCGCATTCCTCTCGACGCCGAAATCGTCGAAGGTCGCGGGGAAATCGATACTTCAGCGCTGACGGGAGAGAGTTTGCCGGTCGCCGTTGACGTGGGCGACAAGGTTATGTCCGGCAGCTTGAACTTAAATGCTGTTCTGCGTGCCAAGGTCGATGCGACTGTAGATGATTCAACTCTATATAGAATTATCGAGCTTAGCGATGAGGCGTCACTTCGCAAGGGCAAAACGGAGAGACTCATTTCTCGCTTTGCCCGTTACTACACGCCGATTGTTATCGTTCTTGCGGTTTTGTTTGCCGTTCTACCGCCTCTCATCACGGGCGATCCATTTTTGAAGTGGTTTGAGAGGACATTGAACCTCCTCGTCATTTCGTGCCCCTGCGCTCTTGTGCTCTCAGTCCCTCTCAGCTATTTTTCGTGTCTCGGCTTGGCATCAACGCGCGGCATAGTCATCAAGGGAGGCGATGTCATCGAACGTTTTGCGCAAGTGGAGACGATTGTCTTTGACAAGACCGGAACGCTAACGACGGGAAAACTGGAACTCAGCCGGATCGAATCTTATACGGACCATTTTTCGGAAGATGAATTGTTCGCCCTCGCGCTCGCTCTTGAGAGAGGCTCGACGCATCTCGTCGCCGATTCATTGCGTCGATTTGCCGAGCTTTTGGAGGCAAGAGGAGAGCCGGTCGCCATGGCGGAGGTTCAGGATTTGGAAGAGTTGCCCGGACGTGGCGTAAAGGGCAGGCGCAACGATATTGTCTTCTACATCGGCAATACCCGCTTGATGTCTGATATCGGTCTAGTCGTACCCGAAACGGATGAGAGTCTCAGTGTCGTTTTCTTTGCCATGAGTAGTGGAGTGGAAGAAGAGCGAGATCGCGAAGTTGTTCTCCTCGCAAGCTTTCTTTTTGAAGACGAGGTACGGGAAGAAGCCCCTGCCGTCTTGCGAAAATTGAAAAGCCTTGGCGTGAAAAAGCTCGCCATGTACTCAGGTG
>JAAZMK010000113.1 GCA_012798865.1 Clostridiaceae bacterium
GCCATCCGCTCAACTGCTTGCAGACACTTATCACGATAAGATCCCTCTAATTTCCCTAGATATACGAGAGCATCCGTCGGGGTCATCGAATCGCCGCCGAACGCGATCGGAAGTCCATATCGTCGAGGACCGATCTTTAACGCACCCTCTTCGAAACGCACGTGGCTGTCTCCGCCGATCCCGATTGATTGACTGAACAGCGCCCTTACGAGCGTCTTCCGACCGTCAATCTCGATGCCGAGCGGCTCGAATACGGGAACACCGTCGACAAGAAAAAACAAGTCGGTTGTAGTGCCGCCAACATCGATTAAGACACGATCCGACCGTTCATCGTCAAGTAGCGCCCGCATCCCCATGAAACTCGCTGCCGGACCGGATAGGATCGTCTCGACAGGCTTTGACATGGCACCGTCGAGATCGACAGTCCCTCCATCAGCTTTCAGAACAAAGACGGGCGCATCAATCGAGCTGCGACGAAGCGCCTCCCGCATCGATTCGGCAAAATCCTTGAATGTCCTGCTGACTGCGGCATTCAAGTATGCCGTTCTAACGCGTCGAGGGAAATTCAATTTCCCCGACAGTGTATGCCCCATCGTAATCTCGTTATAATCGTCTTCAAAATGTTTTTTGATGCGCCGTTCAAACTCAGGATTCCTTGTCGAAAATTTTGAGACGACCGCCAATGCGTCAACAGGGCTCTCAAGCAATTGCTTGCGAGCATCGTCAAGCTCCGCCATGTCGAGATCGCGTACAAGAATACCGCGGTGATCGACACTGCCCGACAGATAGATGATGTGTTCGCCCATCCTTTCATAATGCCACTGCAACCCGGGACCGGTCTGTAAGATTAAGGCGACATCGGCGAGTCGCCCCTCAATGATGGCGTTCGTCGAGATCGTCGTGCTCAAATGAATGCGCTCGACATTATCCTTGTCGACTTGGCTGAGCAACTCCTCAAGACACCGCCAGATGCTCGCAAAATAATCGCTGTGATCAACTTGATGTTTGACGGAAGCGATGAGAACGCCGTTCTCAATCGCGGCACCGTCGATATGAGTGCCGCCCATATCAATGCCGATAATCATAGAAACCTCCCGTTATCACCGTAACACATATCGGCGCATGACGGGTCAGACGACACAGGCACCCTACGATACGACGCTAAAGCGAGTGCGGTTCAATCGCCCAATCGCCATTTATCAGTACGGGAACAGACGTTCCGTCCTTCCTGAAGCCTGTTACCTGAAGATCCGGTCCGCCAACCATAAAATCTATGTGGATCATCGAATCATTCGCTCCGTGCTCCCTTCGCTCCTCTTTCGTCATAGTACTGCCGCCATGCACAGCTTCAGCGTACGATTTGCCGAGAGCGAAATGGCACGAGGCGTTCTCATCGAATAACGTGCTGTGAAACAACAAACCGGATTGTGAAATCGGGGACGAATGCGGTACAAGCGCTATTTCGCCGAGACGTCTCGCTCCCTCATCCATCATGAGTAGCGTCTCGAGCACCTCGCGGTTCTTGCGAGCTTCGAAGCGGATACATTGTCCTGCCGCAAACGTGAACGAGAAATCTTCGACAATCTTACCCATCACGGCTAGAGGCTTCGTCGCTTTGATCCAGCCGACACAGCGATCGGCATGAGGCGTAGTAAAGATTTCTTCCGTTGGGATATTCGCCATATACTTGACGCCGTCAGGCGTCTCAGAAGAGCCGCCGATCCACTTATGCCGATCGGCCAGATGAACATGAAAATCCGCGCATGATCCCTCATAATGCAAGCGCTCGAAATCCTGCTCATTGAGCCATCTTTCGTACGCTTTTAAGCGCGCATCGTGTTCCGCCCATGCCGCAACGGGGTCATCGCAATCAATACGACAAATAGAAATAATCTGCTGCCAAAGCGCGGTCAAAGCGTCATTGTCCGATAGATCAGGAAACACTTTGTTTGCCCAACGCATGGACGGGCAGGCGGCGACAACCCATTTGATCTCACCGGCATCCATATATTTTAGGATTGGTTCGAATGCGACATTCGCCACCTTCTGCGAACGCCGAATCTTCTCCTGATCGATATGCCTGAGAAGATCGAGAGACGGCGCCCGAAGCGAGATGCGATGGTACCTCTCCTTCAGCATGCTCTCATGATATGCGACTTCAAAATCGGGCAATACGTCGAAGACTTCGTCGCGTCCCTCTTCATAACGAGCCAGAGTCATCTCGTCGTCTTTGATGATCGTGACGACATCTCTTGCGCCGCGTCTCCAACACTCGCGAACGACAGCGCGTGAGAGCTCAGGCATCTCAGTGCCGGTATTGACTAGTACGTTGTCGCCTTCCTGCACATTGACACCGATGCCAACGATAACCTCGGCGTACTTCTTAATTAAATGTTTATCCATATAATGTCAGACCTTTGCCCTCTCCTCCACAATCTCTGTCGCGATTTCGATAGCACAATTGACAAACTCCAAACATTGCGCACGGCGTTCAGGAGCGTCCATGTCATCTGTTCCTAGATGTTTCTCTCGCAGATCACGGCAATTCAATTCGCCAAATTCTTCCTTAAAACGATCGAGAAAAAGCTGCAC
>JAAZMK010000114.1 GCA_012798865.1 Clostridiaceae bacterium
AGACAGTGCGCGATTCCGACGTTGAACACGCACTGGACGAATGCGTGAATCTCCGAGATATTCGATTATTTCAAATGAGTCTCGATGGACTATCCAGACAAATACAAGAGTACAGTTTTACTCCGCTTGGAGAAGCGCAGGGAGGCGAGTGGCAACGCGGCGATCAAGTGCACCTTATGAAGGATCAGTCTGCCGTTGCTTTTTCGTTTGCTGTCGATTTCTACAATGAATGGCAAATTCCCGTAGGTGTGATCAATGCAGCCTGTCCCGGCACTTATATCCACTCATGGCTCCCTCGCGAGATTATTGAAGACGACCCGATCATTAGGAATCACGTTCGAGAGGTACGATTGTATCGCGATCGCGATAATTGGAATGAAGAGATCGCTGAAAGGGATCCGGGAGAACATCGCTATGGGAGCGGTGGATTTAGGAGTTTCCCTCGACCGCAGACTGTCGCGCTTCTCGACGGGAGAAAGCCGGATGAAGATAAACCTGCTCCCCTCGTCGTTCCGCGAGCCACGATTCGAAAATCAACGCTCCTTCAGCAGATGATTCCTCTCGCACACGAGTTTTCGCCGCGCAAGCAGCCTAGTGCTATGTTCAATCACAAGGTGGCGCCGTTTGTCGGTCTGTCACTGCGTGGCGTCCTCTGGTTTCAAGGGGAGAGCGACGTTGATGGACCGGAGTATTATTTGCGGGCGCTTCGCTATCTTGTCGATACGTTCAATGAAGTATTCGTTCCGGTAGAGCAGAAACTGACATTGATCTTGACGCAACTTCCGTCTTATTTGTATAACGGTATGAACGTGACCGGACTTGCAATATTCAATGAGATGCTTGCGCTGGCAAGGCATACGCTGAATGCAAATACAGGACTCGTCACGCTGTACGATCTTCCGCTTTCCTATCGCGAGGACGCGTCGCTTTGTTATGTGTTGACGCCTTATGCCAAGAGAGAAGTCGGGCGTCGTATGGCGCGACTTGCCTCAGGTCTTATCGCCGGTGATGATCGACTGACAAGTGCACCGGAACCGATTTCATTGGAACGGATCGGCAACAAGTGGATGATCGACTTTACCCCTTCCGCCGTACGCGGTGGTGGACTCTATCTGCGTCAGGGCGAAACTATATTGAAAGGTTTCGCTATTTGTGACAGCAATCGCGTGTTTGTCAAGGCGGATGCGCGCATACTGTACGGTGTCCGCGTTCTCGTATGGCATGATCAGATTAACGATCCCGTGTCTTTGACATATGGATTTTCCGCTTTTAATGGAGATGCCAATTTATTGGGATCGGATGGGATACCTGTATTGCCTTTTAGAGTTGACTTGGAACCCTCCCAATACCTTGTTCCGATGCCGTGGTTTGACATGGACAAGTTGGAATCATTCGCTTGGGATGAAATGTTGGAAGGTGATTCGCCGAGACCGCGCAAGAAAAATCTGCCTGGTTTGAAACGCTTGTGGGAAGTCACGAAAGGACGCGGCGAGTTGACGCTGACGAATGAGGTGAACGGTTATAGTCATTCCGATTTACGACTTGAGTACGTAAATGCCGACGAGCGACCTGTCGAGATTGATGCCGCCGTGGCGCTAGCCTCTTGGTACCCGCCGCTCGACTTGACACCCTACTCTGCCGTTGAACTCGTGCTTCTCAATCCAGACCATCAGGAGAAGAAGATTCAATTATTACTGGAAGATGCGAATGGTGTCGTCTTTGAGTCGCCGCCGAGAAAAATCGAAGATGCTTTCAGACAACAAGTAATTAGGTGGGCAGATACTGAGTTGGCAAATAATACTGCAGAGATCGTCAGATTCGGATTTCGCATTGTCGACCCGAGCGCTCGTGGAAGTCTTATCTTAATAAGAGTTAAACTTGATTATCGTCCGGTCATTTTAGATAATTAGCCAACATGTTTAATCTATAGAAGAAAGGTTGAATCAATGATAAAGATAGACTCTATAGCCAGGACTTTTGATCCGCAATCGGAAGAGCCGCTTATCTATAAGAAGTGGTTGGATCGTGACGCTTTTCACGCAGAAGCTCCTTCTGAGAAGGAGTCGTTTACTATCGTGATGCCGCCGCCCAATATTACAGGTGAGCTTCATATGGGTCACGCACTTGACAATACCCTTCCTGACGTCCTGATCCGATACAAAAAAATGAGAGGTAAAAATGCGCTTTTCCTGCCAGGAACAGACCATGCTTCTATTGCGACGGAGGCGCTCGTCGTTCAACAGTTGACCCAAGAGGGTGTCACAAAGGAGGAGCTTGGAAGAGATGCATTTCTTGAACGCTGTTGGGAGTGGAAAGAGCTTTATCACGACCGCATTACCGGACAACAACAGCGGCTCGGACTTTCGTGTGACTGGAAACGCCAACGATTCACGATGGATGAGGGACTCTCAAGGGCAGTCCTGCGCGTTTTTAAGGATTTGTATGAGGAGGGGCTGATCTACCGCGGCGAACGCATGATCAATTGGTGTCCATCTTGTCTGACATCAATCTCAGACATTGAAGTTGAACATGAGGAGATGGACGCCTCTCTTTATACGATTCGCTATCCCTTCGCAGAAGGGGAGGGTTCAATCGCTATCGCGACCACACGTCCCGAGACGATGCTTGCCGACACGGCAGTTGCTGTACATCCCGACGATGAGAAACGCGGTCATCACGTCGGACGCATGGTTCATCTTCCTTTAACTGATCGCGATATCCCGATTATTGCCGATTCTTATGTCGATCCCGAATTTGGGACCGGATATGTCAAAATCACACCGGCACACGACCCGAACGATTACGAAATCGGACTGCGCCATAACTTGCCGGTAATAGACATCCTGACGGATGATGCTCGTATGACTGGCGAGTGCGGCTCCTATGCGGGGCTGTCCGCCTTGGATGCGCGCCGAGCCATTGTGAACGATCTCAGAGAACAGGGGTATCTTGTCAAAGTTGAGCCGATGCGCCATAACGTCGGTACATGCCAGCGCTGTGACACAATTGTCGAGCCGAGAATTTCGCTGCAATGGTTCGTCAAGATGGATCCTCTCGCAGGTCCTGCGATCGAAGCTGTCCGTGAGGGAGACACAACGTTTGTGCCCGATCACTTCAAAAAGATTTACTTTAACTGGATGGAGGGAATTCGTGACTGGTGCATCTCACGTCAACTTTGGTGGGGGCATCGTATTCCCGTATGGTACTGTGAAGACTGTGACGAAATCATCGTATCCGAAGTGACTCCCTTTTCATGCTCATCATGCGGCAGTCAGAGATTGAAACAGGATGAAGATACGCTAGATACTTGGTTTTCGTCGGCGCTTTGGGCTTTCTCAACTCTTGGCTGGCCCGATGAGACGGAGGATTTCAAGACGTTCTATCCGACTGATGTCCTCGTGACGGGGTATGATATTATTTTCTTCTGGGTTGCACGGATGATCTTTTCGTCTCTCCACAACACAGGCAAGGTTCCCTTCCGTTACGTTTTGATTCATGGTATGGTTCGTGACGAGCTCGGGCGCAAGATGTCTAAGTCGCTCGGTAACGGAGTCAATCCTCTTGAAATTATTGATCGGTACGGTGCGGACGCTTTACGCTATGGTCTGATGGTCGGTACGACGCCGGGTAAGGACTTGCGCTGCCGGGACGAGAAGTTTGAAAATGGCAGAAACTTTATCAATAAAGTTTGGAATGCTTTCCGATTCATCGTGATGAATCTCGATGACGATATCGATTTTACCGATGTCTCTTACGACGATTTTAAAATTGAAGACCGTTGGATCATATCGGAGTTGAAGGACACAATCACGTCGCTCTCTGACAATTTGGACGCAATGGAGCTCGGAATGGCTCAGGAGAAAATATATTCATTCCTATGGGATTATTTTTGCGACTGGTACATTGAGCTTGTTAAAGAAAGGCTAAGGGAAGGAGGTCGAACGGGGAGGGCGGCTCAAGCCGTTCTGTATCGCGTCTTTTCCGACTCGCTTAAATTACTGCATCCGTTTATGCCATTCGTTACGGAACGCATTTACGGCATTTTGCATGAAGAGAAACTATTGGTTTTAGAGGATTGGCCCGACGCCGGTCAATATCAATACGATGCCGATGCCGCGAAGACTATGACGAGCCTTGTCAGCGCCATACGAGGCATCAGAAATCTGCGTGCCGAGTACAAGATCGCTCCCGCTCATCGTTTTCCTGCGAGTTTCCGAGCTGACGATCGTGCGCTCGTTTCCAGGCTTCAGGAAGGTCTTCCGACACTCTCTAGGCTTGCCGGCATATCGGAGCTCAAGCTGATTGAAGACGGCTCTGCATTTGATGAAGAGGATGTAACGGTTCTTTTTACCGGCGGTGAGATCGCGATTCCATTGCGTGAGCTTGTCAATGTCGAAGAAGAGCTCGAACGCATGAAGAATGAAGAAGAGCGCTTGAGGCAAGAGATTTCTAGAGCGGAAGCCATGCTTGGCAATCCAAACTTCACCGGGAAGGCGCCTGTTCATGTCGTTGATGCGCAACGCGAGAAGAAAATGCAATACGAAGATCAACTTGAAAGTTTGATTGTCCAACTCGAACGTCTCAAGCGTTTGTCGCGTGATGATTAGCAGTTTTTAGAGATGCCGGGCATCGCGGGTGCTATACTTAAATTAACTGAAAAAACGACCATATGAGTCGTATAGAAAGGAAACGATCATGCCTTTAGTCAATACCAAAGATATGTTCAAGAAAGCGTATGAGGGCGGCTACGCAATCGGCGCTTTCAATGTCAACAATATGGAAATCATTCAGGGGATCGTCAATGCGGCAAGCAAACTGCGCGCTCCGCTTATATTGCAGGTGTCGGCAGGCGCGAGACGCTATGCAAACCAGACTTACCTTATGAAACTCGTAGAAGCCGCGATGATCGAATCAAGTTTGCCCATCGCGTTACATCTCGATCATGGTGATACTTTCGAACTGTGTAAGGATTGTATCGACGGAGGGTTTACTTCTGTGATGATTGACGGTTCGCATCTCTCTTTTGAGGAGAACATTGATCTGACGCGTCGCGTTGTTGACTATGCGCACAGCCATGATCCTCTAGTCGTAGTGGAAGCCGAACTCGGTCGTCTTGAAGGCGTCGAGGATGAAGTTGTTGTCAGTGCTGAAGATGCTTCGTATACTGATCCCGATGAGGTTGAAGAATTTGTAACGCGCACAGGCTGTGACTCACTCGCTATCGCGATCGGTACGAGTCACGGCGCGTATAAATTTAAGCCGGGACAAAAACCGCAGCTGCGTTTTGATATTCTTGAGGAGATTGAACGCCGTCTACCGGAATTTCCCATTGTTCTGCACGGTGCCAGTTCCGTCGTCCCCGAATTCGTCGAGACAATCAATAAGTACGGCGGCTCTATGCCTGACGCGATCGGTATTCCTGAGGATATGTTGCGCAAGGCAGCCGGTATGGCTGTCTGTAAGATCAACATCGACAGTGATCTTCGCCTTGCGATGACTGCATCCGTCCGAAAGTATCTCGGCGAGAATCCTGCTGACTTCGATCCACGTCAATACCTCGGTCCCGCGAGACTGGCGATCGAGGAAATTGTCGCGCATAAGATCAAGAATGTTTTAGGTTGTGACGGCAAGGTATAGTTGTAATCGGTGGTGAGCATGGATCTCAATCGTGACCGCATCCAGTCAGTATTGTCGACTGATAATCCCGGCGATCGGGAAGCCGCCTCTGTCCTTATTGGTCAGTTGACTCAGCTGCTCCGTGAACTCAATCACGCCTACTATAATCTCGATCGTCCGTTGACATCAGATGAGACGTATGATCGGCTTCTCCGCAAGC
>JAAZMK010000115.1 GCA_012798865.1 Clostridiaceae bacterium
ATCAGGGACGACGAACCCTCTACCCTCTAGCAATGCTCGTGCCTTGGCAGCTTGGAGGAGCATCAGTGTTGCACGTGGCGAAATACCCAGCTCGACGTCGCGATGTGAGCGCGTCTTTTGCGCAAGATGAGAAATATACTGTTTGATCGGTTCAGACACGTAAATTCTGCGTGCCGTCTCCTGCAACCAGATTACGTCCTCTGCGGAAGCAACGGGTTGTAATGCTTCCATCGGCTCATCTTCAGAGAAGCGATCCAAAATATTGATTTCTTCTTCAAAACTCGGATAGCCGAGCGTAATCTGCATCATAAAACGATCGAGTTGCGCTTCGGGGAGTATATAGGTCCCTTGCTGTTCGATCGGATTCTGTGTCGCGAGAACAATGAAAGGCCGAGGCAGATGGTAAGTCCGTCGATCTACCGTCACCTGGTTTTCCTGCATTGCCTCCAGCAACGCAGATTGTGTCTTCGGTGAAGTTCTGTTGATTTCATCCGCAAGAAGAATCTGGGTCATGATGGCGCCTGGGCGGAACTCAAACTCACCCGTCATCGGATTGAAGACGTTGTACCCTGTCACATCGGAAGGCATGACGTCAGGAGTAAACTGAATACGCGAAAACTGCAAATCAAGTGAACGTGCGAGTGCACGCACCATCGTCGTTTTTCCAATGCCGGGTACATCCTCAATGAGCAAATGACCACCTGCCGTCAAAGCGATCATGATCAACCGTATCGTCGTTTCCTTGCCTACGATGACGCGACCGATATTTTCTTCAATCGATCGGCAAAGAATGATCGCGTCCTCTACATCTCTACTCATCTGTGACAGCTTCTTTCTTATTAACTTTTGCCCCGGGGGAATCCTTGACTGAAGGCAAATATTTCGGGAATTTTGAATCGAAATCGTGCTCAACGGCTGGCGCCAACTTGATGCCTTGAGGCGGAACCGCGGTTCCTAAGTCATTATGCGCATGCTTGTGTATTTGCCTTCTCGGTTCATCGCGGTATTCGCGCTGAATTTTAGGAAAGTGCATCGGTGCACCACGGCGGAGCATTCTCTTCTTATGCAGTTTTCGTGGCAGAAAGACCGTCCTCACAGCTATCTCAGGTCTCAAACCGAAAGCGTTGAGGTTACCCAATTGATGGAGATCGGAAAAAACTGCCATCTCAGAATACTCGACCACTGTTAACGGTTTGCGAAATCTTATGGCGAGAAAAAGTCGTTTTCTCGAGCGCGGATTACGCGCAATCCAAGCGCGGACGTGAGAAAATCTCGGTACCGAATGGAAGCCGACCTCCTCACCGATTTGGACATCGTTCAACGATTCGAGCGTCTTTCCGTACAGCAGGACCATTCTCTCAATCTCTTCAAGCGGAATGATGCGCTCACTGATGGGGTCTTCAACGATAAGCTCATCATATCTTGTAATAAAGAGCCTGCATGGAGTCCCGGTTACGCTTGAAAGACCGGAGACTACCGTCAATTCGCCGCCCCACTTCGCCTTTCGTTCACGTGCGTCGGACTTGATGCTGCGCCTTATCTGGATATTCCTGATTTGAATCCAAATCATGGCGCCCAAAGAGGAAGCCATGAGGGCAAACCCGATGTAATACCCGAGAATTCCCTTCCAGAAGAGAATAAGCGAGCAGACAAAGACGATGAAGAGAGTCAAAATCATACGGATATTCTACCATATGACCGCTAAGAGACGATGCGAACGCGAGATGTTGTCTATTTGATTGAATCTCTTTTTCTCTCTACCTGCAAATACGTTACACGAACCGAGATGTTGTCTATTGAAGCGGATTTGGAGCGTTCTAAAAGTCTTTTCGTGGTGAAAGCGATATTATCTGTGACGAATCTGGCATTTGATCTCGCCTGTCTGTTTATGAATGTGGCGAGCGGGTACGGACACGAACACAGAAGACAAAGGGTATACAACACTCTTTTCACCAATCAGAACGCCTGGATTCAACACGGCGTTACAGCCGATTTCAGCAGACTCCCCAACGATCGCGCCAAATTTACGAAGCTTCGTGTCAATACTCTCGCCCTTGTAGCGGACCGTTATATCGCCCTTATCGGCACGGAGATTCGAAGTGATCGAACCGGCGCCCAAGTGAGCTCCGAAGGCAAGAATACTATCTCCGACGTAATTGTAATGCGGCACCTCCACATGACCGATCAGAAATGAATTCTTGATCTCGGTAGCCGTACCCACAACAGATAGCGGACCGATGTAGGCCTTGCCGCGGATAAATGCTCCCGGTCTGACTTCTACGCCCGATTCGATAATCGTAGGACCTTGAATTATCGTATATTCGTAGATAGTCGCTTCCTTAGAAATCCAAACGTCGTTGCCGATTTTTTCATAATCGGACAAAGAAAGCGAAGCTCCGATCGCCTTGACAAAATCGCCGATCTTACCGAGCAGTTCCCACGGATAAGTAGATTCTAAAAAGAATCTATAAAAAACAGAATCTGGTTCAATATGTAAAAAATTAGCAGTCTTCAGGTCATCCA
>JAAZMK010000157.1 GCA_012798865.1 Clostridiaceae bacterium
AGGAACTCATTGAACCTTTTCGTCGCCGTGGCGATTACCATCGCGTTCGTCCAAATCGTGCAATTCCTCGGTCGCCTGATCGAAAATCGTCTGCGACGCGACGGAACATCGCCGGCACTTTGATGAACTTTGATAAGTTGAAGAAACCGTCGCGCCAAGGAGCATTGACAATGCAATGTTGTGACGTCGGCGGCACGCGAACAAACACATATGGATGAAGTTGCCGGATACGATTTCACGACATCAACGGCACACATATGCACAAAGGAGAAGCCTTTACCTAAGCAATAATCAAGGTCTCAACGCCCGCGGCACCGGGGCGAATGAAATAAAACCACCCGATCATCACACGATGATCCATCAAATAACAAGTTGAGGTAATAGAAATGAAAAACACACAAAAGAGAAAGAGCGTATTCATTGCCATAGCACTCGTCTTGTCGATTGTTTTGCTTATCGCGGCAGGATGCGATAAAGGAAAAGATGAGATGAAAATCATCGTCGGCGCAAGCCCGTCTCCCCATGCTGAGATTCTTCAGGAGATCGTCGAAGATCTGAAGAAAGAAGGCGTGACGCTCGAAATTCGCGAGTTCAGCGACTACAAGACGCCGAACATCGCTTTATCCGACGGCGATATCGACGCCAACTTCTTCCAGCATATCCCGTACTTCGTGACAGAGAATCGCGAAGGGAAGTTCGGTCTCGAGATTCTCGGAGGCGTACACGTCGAGCCCATGGCTCTCTACTCGACGAAATACGCGTCACTCGACGACTTGCCGGACGGCGCGGAGATCATGGTGCCGAACGACACGACGAATGAAGGGCGCGCGCTCCTGATTCTGCAAGAAGCCGGCTTAATTAAGTTGCAAGATGGCGTGACGATCACCGCAACGCCGAAGGACATCGTCGACAACCCGAAAAACTTGAAGTTTACGGAGCTTGAAGCGGCTGCGATTCCGCTTGCGTATCAAGATGCGGACGGTGCCGTCATCAACGGAAACTATGCGATTGAACACGGTCTCAATCCCCTCAAAGATGCCATCCTCGTCGAAGGTTCCTCGAGCCCCTACGTCAACATCGTGGCGGTGAAGGACGGTCGCGCCAACGAGGAAGCTCTGCAAAAACTCTTAAAAGCGCTCCAAAGCGACAAGATCAAGACGTTCATCGAGGACAAATACGATGGCGCTGTCATCCCTGCCTTCCAGTCGAAAGAAACGGCCGACAAGCTAGGTGCAGGTTACTAAGCGAAAGAGATTTTTTTCGCTTAGAGCGAAAAACTCAGATCATACTGGATGATATGATCGCAGAACTAGAGGAGGCAGCTCCTAAAAATGAGTATCCTCCTCTTTCTAATAGAGAGCCGAATATTCAGTCGAGTAAACCGCGCAGCGTAATGCTTAAACTAAGAGACAAATCAGATAACCCATGGACCGATGATGCAAAGTTGTTTCTTAAAAAACACGGGTTTACAACAGATCGGCGGGGGAAAAAGCATATTGCCAATTTGCCGGATGACGTTGTTTCTAAACACAATTTACTTAAATCTGGGATAACAATTTCTAACGAGCGAGTTGTGCATATATTCGATGGTAAGCCGTATATGGACGCTCATGTTTTATTTAGTAATATGGAGACAGCCATAATGTATCCGAGCAGAACAATGCTAGATAATGATCCGTGTTCATTTAAGCTGGTAAGAAAATATGAAGGCAGATATCTTTTGTATGTAGTGAGAAAATTTGACGAAAGCATGGATGAAACGTTTGAGAATACAATCATTTCGGGAAGAATTATCAATGAAAAACAGCTCAGAAAGGAATTTGGCAAAGAACCGAAGTAATGTTACAATCTCATTGCAGGCGATGTAGAGAAGCCGAGAGGCAAGTGTCGCTACGCTACCGGGTCGAAAAGACTGGTGAGAAATGAGATGTGGGGACAGGCACACCCACCGCTTGCACAAAAGACCGCCTTCGGGCGGTTTTTGTTTGCATTTTTAACGTGGTTTGTTGCTTTTATATTGGAAAGACAATGATCTATAATGACGTAAAGTCCAGTTCGGAGGTGTGCGATGCTTAAGATAAACTCACTGCACTACTACGAAGGATTTTTTGCGGGGGGACCAATTTTTGCTCCGTCCCTATTCCCGTGACTACTTCAACCTTCCAGTAACAGTGTTTTAAAAGAAGATAAACAGGGAGTGTGAAACAATGGTTAACGCAGATGCTGAAAAGGAAACCAATCGAACAAGTATATTTCTAGCACACCGAGCAGACGATGGGCGCGAACACTATCTTGCAGATCATTTGAATGGTACAGCAAAACTGGCGGCAAAGTTCGCCAGTTCTTTTTCTGCAGGAGAAATGGGGCGCCGAGCAGGGGTATTACATGATATCGGGAAATATCAACAGGTATTTCAAGAGCGCATTCGCGGCAAAAATGTGCAATGCGACCACTCGTCTGTAGGAGCATGGTTTTCGAGTAAAGAGAATGATCCTATTACCAGCTTATGTGTGGCGGGACACCACACTGGTTTACCTGATTTTGGCACAGATGCATCAACCGAAGCCATGCCAACTCTGAAGGGGAGAATTAAGAAAGTTGCTCGGAATAAACAGATCAATATTGCGGGATATCTAGATGAGATTTCTGTCCCTGAAATGGAAATCCCCGAGTGGTTGCCAATGCGCAATGGTCCAAATACGAGTTTTAGTCAAGCGTTTTTTACCCGGATGCTTTTTTCTTGTCTTGTGGATGCTGATTATCTTGATACGGAAGCTTTCATGTCCCCAGACAAGGAGCGTTTTAAGAATCATGCGTCGATGGAAGAGCTTTTTGAACAGTTCAGACATTATGTCGCAAGATGGGATAATCCGACAGGTGAGCTAAATCGTATACGTTCAGACATACTGTTTCGTTGTTTGGAACAAGGAGCAAACCAACGTGGTTGTTATTCGCTTACGGTTCCAACAGGCGGAGGAAAGACAACTGCATCATTAGGTTTTGCGCTTAGGCACGCTGTGGCTCACAGCTTAAAGCGAATCATATATGTTATTCCGTATACCAGCATTATTGAGCAATGTTCAAATGTTTTCCGAGATATATTAGGTGCGGATCATGTTTTGGAACATCACTCGAACTACTCATTTGATCCAACTGAATCGGAAAACCCAAGCGAAAATGCCAGAAAACTGAGACTTGCGTCGGAAAACTGGGATATCCCCATAATTGTCACAACGACCGTGCAATTTTTCGAATCTCTCTTTTCAAGCAAAAGCTCGCGCTGTCGAAAGCTTCACAATATATCGCGTTCGGTTATTGTTTTCGACGAAGCGCAGCTCATTCCGCTGGAGCACTTGTATCCATGTGTCGCGGGGGTTGCAGAGCTGGTCAGGCATTACGGCTCTACTTCTGTTTTCTGTACGGCAACGCAACCATTTTTAGATCGAATTGTTCATTTTTTTGCCCCAGAGACGCCTATCCGTGAAATAATCGAAGACCCGGTTGAGCTATATGAAAAACTGCGACGGGTTACTTACAAGCACGTGGGTTCTCTGACTGATGAGGAACTGGCGAGTCAGCTGAATCAACGAGACAGGGTGCTATGTGTTGTTAACACTCGTAAGCAAGCTCAGACTCTCTTTGACCTGCTTGAAGGAGAAGGACGTTTTCATTTATCAACATATATGACACCAAATCACAGGCGACGCGTTCTGGAGAATATCCGGGAGAGGTTGCTAATTGACGGTTTGCCTTGTCGAGTCGTGTCCACATCTCTCATAGAAGCTGGTGTTGATATTGATTTTCCGTGTGTGTTTCGTCAGGAGACCGGCCTAGATTCCATTTTGCAGGCGGGAGGGCGGTGCAATCGAGAGGGCAATAATGACAGAAATGAGAGTGTCGTTCATGTTTTTAGTTCGTCCGATCATTCAGTCCCGCAATATGTAAAACGCCGTTACTCAGCTATGGAACATGCCGTACGTAAATATGGTTCCTATGACGATTTTGAGACGATCAAAACGTATTTTGAACAGCTTCGATATTACGTGGATGAAGTTGGTTTTAAAGAGGATCTTGTTTACACGCGGGAGCACTCCTTCGACATGAGTGGTGTACTAATGAATCATGTGAACTTCGATTTCAGAAAATGCTGTGAATCTTTCCGAATGATAGATGAGGAAACAATTACGCTATACATTCCTTCCGATGAAAATAAAGAACTCTTGGAACGGCTACGTCGCAAAGAAGTTAATAGAGAAGATTTGCGTAGACTTGGGATGGATTCTGTGGCTATTTACAAGAATCATTACCAATTACTTCAACGCTGTGTGGAGGAGATTCGTGAAGGCACGGATAATGTTGCGGCAATTCTATGGGACACATCACAATATACGGAAGAGAAGGGATTGCGAGTTGAACCTAAAGGAGGTACAGGGTTTATTGTTTGAAACCGGAGGCTGCGAGTACTCGCAGCCTTGTTCGGTCTCAAAAACGCAACAATTTCAATCCACGAACCAGCAAATGGCTCGACACAATGATTATAGCTTGTTTGACATTTCTGAGAAAGGCAGTTACATTGAAATTACTAAAACACAACAGAAGGGAGGATGGCAGCAATTATATGATTACAAAGAAGGACTGTTTTGAAAGGAGGTAAGTTTTGGCTGTAAAAGTGGAAATATGGGGGGACTATGCATTATTTTCAGCCCCCGAGTTCTCAACAGAACGGTTGACGTATGATGTCATCACGCCCAGTGCTGCGAGAGGGATTTTGGAGGCGGTATTCTTTCATCATGGAATGCGATTTGTCATTGATCGAATCCACGTGCTTAATCCGATTGAGTTCGCATCGATTAGGCGAAATGAAGTATCTGAAAAGATATCTGCACAGAATGTTTTGTCGGTAGCGAGGGGAGGAGACAAAAAACTGTTTTTGGCGACAAGCCAATCAATTCAGCAGAGAGCAGCGGTCGTGCTGAAAAATGTTCGCTATGTGATTGAAGCGCATTTTGAAATGACGGATAAGGCAACAGAATCTGACAATCCGGGGAAGTTTCAGTCTATCTTAAAAAGGCGCTTAAATCGCGGTCAATCGTATCATCAACCTTATTTAGGTACTAGAGAGTTTCCTGCACGGTTCCGTTTGTGGGAAGGTGGTGAGATTAACGCCATTCAAGAAACGCGGGATTTGGGATTTATGCTATTGGATTTTGACTATAGAAATCCAGCAGATATTAAGCCTATCTTTTTTAGGGCAAAAATGGTCGAAGGCGTGATATCGCCTCCTGACCCAGTAGCTTGGATGCGTGACAATGAAGGAGGAGTGATCCTATGATTTTGCGGTCATTAAATGATCTATATTATCGTCTTCTCGAACGAGGAGAGATCGCTCCGGAAGGCTGGACAATGGAGAGAGTGTCATATGCTGTTGAAATAGATTCGCAAGGTGAATTGCTAGCTATTACTCCCTTATTCGAAACACACGTAGATAAAAGAGGGAAAATTAAGAAGAGACCTCTTATGATGGAAATTCCGGCTCGCGGCACTCGGACATCGGCGGTGATTCCGCACCTGCTATGTGATACAGCTCCGTATTTCTTCGGAATACCGAACAATAAGACTATACCGCCAGACAGGATAGATCAAGTAAAGAGTAGGGCGAAAGAATGCTTTGTTGCAAGCAAGAAACTTCACACGGCTCTACTTGCGGACATTGATGACCCTGATGCGCAAGCAGTCATGCGTTTTTACGAAAAATGGGATCCGGATGTAGCTGATCAACATCCCGCTTTACGCGATATCTATGAAGAGGTACGGACAAAAGGAACTCTTGTCTGGATGACGGATGGGAAATACATTACGGAGAATGAAGCGATCAAGGCTGCAGTGGGCGCTTTTCTATCACGCGATAGCGGTGAAATCGAGGAAATTATCGGACAGTGTCTCGTAACGGGAGAAAGAGACCGCATTGCGCGAATTCATCCGTTAATAAAAGGAGTTCTCGGGGCTCAACCAAGTGGTGCATCGCTCGTAGGCTTCAATATAGAGTCCGCTTGCTCATATGGTCGTACTCAGTCTTACAATGCGCCTGTGAGTGAAAGGGTCGCGAATGCATATGCTCATGCCCTGAATCACTTGTTGCAAAGTAATGATCACAAACTGGTTATTGGTGATGTGACGCTCGTATTCTGGGCAGAATCGAGCGAAAGGTCATACCCAAGCCTTTTGGCAATGTCATTTAATCCTGACCCTGAAGTGATTTCAATTGACAGTCGTACACTCAAAGAGTCGGTCGAGATGTTGTCTCAAGGGAAAACAATAGACTACCGCGAAGAGCAGATTGATCCTAACACGCCTTTTTTCATACTGGGACTATCGCCAAATGCTGGAAGAATTTCTGTTCGCCTCTTTTATCGGAGTAGTTTCGGTAGCCTCATGAGAAACATCAATGAGCACTGGAAAAGATTAGAAATTGTTAAGCCGGCCTATGATAAGCGAGAATTGCTGACCATGTGGGGCTTGCTCTATGAAACGGTCAATAGAAATGCCGAGAATCCGAAACCATCACCACAGCTCGCAGGCGATTTTTTTCGAGCTGTGATTGAGGGTAGGCGTTATCCGGATACGTTGTTGTTCGCAGTCCTTCGCCGCATCTTTGCTGAGCAAGGACATGTAACGAGAGGAAGGGCGGCGTTAATTAAGGCATATTTATTGAAAAACGCTGAGAATGAAATAGTAAAGGAGGCTGTAAATTCCGTGAAACTTAATGAAGAAACCAACTACATTCCGTATATTCTTGGGAGACTGTTTTTTGTTCTTGAGAAGCTTCAGCTGGACGCAAGTCCAGAAATCAATAAGACGATACGTGATCGATATTTTAATGCCGCATGCGGTACCCCGGCGATGGTCTTCCCTGTGCTCATGAAATTAGCGCAGAGTCATCTAAGAAAGCTAGACACTAAACCCGCAAATCATCATCAAAAACAAATTGCTGAGCTACTTGGGCGCATGGATACATCGTTTCCATCGCACCTAAGCTTGCAAGATCAAGGCGTATTTGCCTTGGGCTATTACCATCAAAGACAAAAGAGTTTTACAAAAAAGGAGGAAAAATAAATGATAACACCTATCAAAAATCGTTATGACTTTGTCGTCTTATTTGACGTCGAAAATGGTAACCCGAACGGCGACCCTGATGCAGATAATATGCCTCGGATTGACCCTGAAACAGGTCATGGGATCGTCACGGATGTTTGCATTAAACGCAAGATTCGTAATTATGTTGAAACAGTAAAAGAGGGTGTTGAAGGGTACGAAATCTACATCAAGGAAAATATACCCTTAAATCGTAGCGACTTGAGAGCGATCAATTCTGTGAGTAAGCAAGAAGGCTCGGAAGTATCGGGAAGCGATTCAGAGGATGCAACAACTAAGAAACTTAAAGAACTCAAGAAGGATAATCCCAATATCGATTCCATCTTGCGAGATTATATGTGCGAGCATTTTTTCGACATTCGCACGTTTGGTGCCGTCATGACAACGTTTGTAAAGGGAGCACTCAATTGCGGACAAGTGAGAGGTCCGGTGCAGTTCAGTTTTGCTCAATCGGTCGATCCAGTAGTGCCGAGAGAGATCACGATCACGCGTGTTGCCATTACAACTGAAAAAGATGCCCTCGAAAAAAAGACAGAATTTGGGAATAAATTCATCATTCCGTATGGGCTTTACAAAATGGAGGGTTATATTTCAGCCAATCTTGCTCGCAAGACAACGGGGTTTTCGGATGTGGATCTAGAGCTCTTATGGGAAGCCATCAAAAACATGTTTGAACACGACCGTTCTGCTGCCCGCGGGAAAATGTGCGTCAGAGAATTAATCGTTTTTAAACATGCATCTGAGCTTGGAAATGCGCCAGCGCATGAGTTATTTGATTTAGTTAAAGTGAAGCGAATTGATGAGGACAAACCTGCGAGAAGCTATAGCGACTATGAGGTTGAGATACTCAAATCGCAGCTCCCTGATAATGTGGAGATGATTCGCATGTAGCGAGACTTAAATTGTGCAAAGCTCAGCCACTCTTATATGTAGGGTGGCTGAGCGACGAAGAGGTGTGATGGTTATGATGGAATATCCTGAAGACAGATGGCTACTGCTGTCAGGCATCCAACACTTTGTTTATTGTAGAAGACAATGGGCTCTTATTCACATCGAAAAGGAGTGGAGCGACAATCCTTTCACAACTCTCGGTAATTTAATTCATGAGTCGGTTCATGAATCAGCGAGACGATTTGAAAAACGAGGAGATCTGCTGATTGCACGAGGATTACATGTTTTTTCGCGTAGATTGGGTCTTACAGGCGTCTGTGATGTTGTTGAATTCATGAATGATGACGCAGGTATTGAACTATACGGAATAAAAGGAAAGTATAAACCTGTCCCCATTGAGTATAAGCGAGGAGTTCCCAAAAAAGGAGACGAAGATATTGTTCAAGTTGCTGCACAAGCGATGTGCCTTGAAGAAATGCTCGGTTGTGACATTTGTCATGCGACATTGTTTTACGGGTCAACGAAACGCAGATTAGAAATTCTTATTGATGATCAACAACGAAACAGGGTTAAGGAACTATGTGCAGAAATGCATCATTACATGGAGCGACGTTATACTCCACGTGCAAAAATAGGGAAAAAGTGTGATTCCTGTTCTCTGCGGGAT
>JAAZMK010000116.1 GCA_012798865.1 Clostridiaceae bacterium
ATCATGCTATAAGGGAATCGCGTGATCGCGTGCGTGCCGCGATACGACACAGCGGCTATAATTTTCCTAAGGGACGTGTCATCGCGAGCTATGCTCCCGCCTCGCTGCCGAAGCAGGGGAGCGCTTTTGATCTTCCGCTCGCACTTGCAGTTTTGACATCGTGCGATCAAGTTGTACGTATGGCAAAGGCACCGGAAACGGCAGCATTCGGAGAGTTGTCACTTGACGGTCATGTCCGTTATGTTCATGGCGCACTGGGGCGCCTTCTTTCGTTGAAAGAACAAGGAATTCGACACGTCATCGGTCCTGCCGCTTGCGAAAGAGAAGCAAATGCCGTCGACTCCATTCGATATGAGGGTGTTAGCACGCTCAAGGAGGCGGTTCTGCGATATTCAGGTGTCAGTAGCCCAAAGGGCGACGTCGCCATCGCATCAGCACCTGAGGATGCGCACGATTTGGAGATTTTTGATCCCTTCGGAATGATTCGAGGTCAGGAAGAGGGAATTCGCGCATGTACAATCGCGGCAGCTGGATGGCATCCGATCCTACTAATGGGCGCTCCGGGGTGCGGCAAGACTTCTCTTGCATCCGTTATTCCGGAGATTCTGCCTCCGCTTACTGTTGAGGAGTCACTTGAAATTTCAAGGATTTACAGTGTTTCCGGTCATGCTCCTCGTTCAGGAGATCTCGTCAAAAGTCGACCTTTTCGTCATACACATCACACAATTACGTGCGGCGCCCTTATCGGTGGCGGCATCATTCCAAGTCCTGGCGAATGTACGCTCGCGCACCGCGGTGTCTTATTCCTAGACGAAGTGACTGAGATACAGCCCCGCGTTCTCGATGCTTTACGTGAACCTCTTGAAACGGGTCATATTCATCTTGCGCGCGCCGAGTGGAGCGCGACTTTTCCTGCCGATTTTCTATTTGTGGCTGCGTGTAATCCCTGTAGATGCGGATACCTTTTGGAGCAGAAGGGTCAGTGTCGATGCGATGATGCGGCTGTCCGGCGTCACCTGTCGCGAATCAGCGGACCTCTCTTCGACCGTTTTGATCTTGTAGTATCCCTGACACGCGTTGATACACAGGAAATGATTTCCATACCTGATACGGATTCCACGACTTCGACGATGCGCGCCAATGAGACGAAAAAGCTCATTTCAAACGCATGGGCGAAACAACAAGAGCGTGCGTCAAGGAGAGGGCTTACAAATTTCCTCAATGCAAAAGTCAGGGTGCCGGATCCTGAGCGCTACTTTGCCGTTAGCGATGATGCGATGACATTTGCAGCCGATATCGCCGACAGGAGAATGTTATCTGTGCGATCATTCTTTTCGATGTTGCGTATTGCCCGTACGATCGCTGACTTGGAGCAACATGAGTACATCAGAGAGATTGATATTGCTGAAGCAAGTCATTACAAGGCTCGACTGCCATTCGTAATGCCGCAGAATTGAGGCTAAGCGGATGACGGTAGCTCGGTTGAGGATCGCCATGGCGTTTACTAAGTCCGCCTCTTCACTTCGCATCCCGCATAGCGAGCGTTCCATCATTCTGGAGAAAGCTCATGGTCTTGAAGGGTTGCAGAATCAACTGCTCACAATGAAAGACGAATCACCGCGACAAAACGAGCTCTACAGACGTTTTCTAAATGAATTGTCGCATACAGATGGTTTTCTTCCGACCACTGACAGTGATGCTGTTTCGATTGTTCATAGAGACTACCCGGAACGACTTCTTCATACTGACCAACCTCCTTCGATTCTTTTCTATCGCGGAAAATACATCTCTTCACTCAATGATCCCTTTGTTATCACGGTCATCGGAACGCGTAATCCTTCCTTTTACGGTTTGGAAGTGACGAAGAAACTTTGCAAGGAAATGGTACGACGGGGCATTACGATTGTTTCGGGCGGTGCTCGCGGCATTGATGGACAGGCGCACAGGACAGCAATCACGGGTGGTTCGGCGACTGTAGCCGTCCTTGGCTGCGGTGTTGATATCGTGTACCCAAAAGAACACGCATCCCTATTCGAACAGATCGTCCGCAGTGGTGCGCTCGTCTCCGAATATCCCTTTGGAACTTTACCTCGAAAGCATCATTTCCCAGCCAGAAATCGTATTTTAGCCGGTCTTTGCGACGCAGTGCTTGTGACGGAGGCGTCAAGCTTCAGCGGTACATTGATAACGGCGGGATTTGCAGCTGATTACGGAAGAGATGTCTGTGCGGTACCCGGATCAATCCTAAGCGGTACAAGTCGCAGTTGTCATGATCTGATTCGCGAAGGCGCCATTATAGTCGAATCGATTGACGATATTCCCCGCATACCTAGTCATCCGATCCATGGAGATGAATCGATCAATATATGCTGCTTATCTCCTTATTGCAATCAGCCTGAGATGGCGCAGAATGATGTGAGCAAAGAAGAAGAATGTATTCTGAATCTTTTGGCGTCCGCTCCGCGGACCCTTCGTTCCATTTCGGAGCAATGCCATCTCGATTTGCGTAAGACAGCGCTCTCATTAGCAAATTTGCAATCCAAGGGGCTTGTCAGCCTTTACCGCGGTCTATATGTACGATCTGGGGTCGTATCTGGGTAACATCTTTGCAATCTTTTTATCGTTTAGCTTTCTATCTTCTTTGACAGCGACAATTTTCTCATGTATATAATGTTTGACTTCAGACTGGAGATTATTTGAATGAGTAAAAAGACACTTGTGGTGGTGGAATCGCCCGCTAAAGCGAAGACAATCGCACGATATCTCGGACAATCCTTTGATGTCCGATCGTCTGTCGGACATATCCGTGATCTCCCGACTTCAACAATCGGAGTAGACATTAAGAATAAATTTGCCCCGATGTATATCACTATGCCCGGGAAAGATAAGATCGTCAGAGAATTGAGAGGGGCCGCTGAAAAGGTTGACCGAGTGCTTCTCGCAACTGACCCCGACCGCGAAGGGGAGGCGATCGCTTGGCATTTGGCGTATCTGCTCAATATTGAGCCCGATAATCCTTGTCGTATCTCTTTCCATGAGATTACAAGCAAGGCAGTCAACGAGGCGGTCGACCATCCACGCCCAATTGACATCGACCTTGTCAATGCCCAGCAGTCGCGCCGTATCCTTGACAGGCTCGTCGGCTACGAATTGAGTCCGTTGCTCTGGCAAAAGATCAGGCGCGGTCTGTCTGCCGGTCGTGTCCAGTCTGTTGCGGCGCGTCTTGTCGTCATGCGCGAGCGCGAAATCGATTCTTTCGTACCTGAAGAATACTGGAAATTGCGGGCGCTTTTAAAGCAGAGCGCAGACGACACGCCATTTTCATCTCTATATCAGGGCGTGAAAAAAGGTGGTCGCGTATCGCGAATCAAGTTGTCTTCTAAAGACGATCTCGATATTCTCCTCGGAGAATTAGAGGGGAGTGACTTCGTTGTCGATCTAGTCAAACCGGGACAGCGCAAACGCCGCCCCTTTGCTCCATATACGACGAGCACGTTACAGCAGGCCGGTTCACGTACGTTCGGATTCACGTCTAGTCGCACAATGCGAGCCGCGCAGTCTCTATACGAGGGCATAACCCTCGGTCCACACGGACATACATCGCTTGTGACGTATATTCGTACGGACTCCGTTCGTGTGTCCGCTGACGCCGTTCAAGCCGCCAGAGATTTGATCGCTGAACTATACGGTGATGCATATTTGCCGAAGAGAGCCCCATTTTATAAGAATAAGAGCAGCGCTCAAGATGCTCATGAGGCGATTCGCCCGTCTCACTTCGACTTGCCGCCATCACGCGTACGCGAATTCTTGACTTCCGATCAGTTTAAGATCTATGAGTTAATCTGGAACCGTTTTATAGCGTCGCAGATGGAAGTGGCAGTCTATGAGCGTGTTACGGTCGATATTCTCGCTGGCAATCACCTCTTTCGTTCGAGAGGTGAAAAACTAGTGTTCCCTGGTTGGCTTCGCCTATACGGCATAACGGGAGACGAGAAATCAGATACAGATAAAAATGGTAATCGCGATGAGGATAACGAGCCTGAAATTGTCGATCTGCCTGTCCTTAATGAAGGCGAACGCCTTCTGCTTGATAAGCTCGTACCCGAGCAAAAATTCACGCAACCGCCACCTCGCTACACAGAGGCTTCGCTGATCAGCGCGATGGAGGAGCTTGGCATCGGACGACCTTCGACATATGCGCCGACGATTTCTACGCTCTTTGATCGTATGTACGTTGAACGCGAGGGGCGTCAAATTAAACCGACCGAACTCGGCGTGACTGTTACCTGCATGCTGGAAGAGAATTTCCGCGACATTGTCGATACAGAATTTACGGCTGAATTGGAGAAGGAACTTGATGATGTCGAATCCGGCGAGCTCGACTGGGTTGAGCTTTTGGAGAAATTTTACGATTCTTTCCACCAAGATGTTGTGAATGCCAAGAAAACGGTAGAGAAAATCGTCATCGAGGATGAACCGACGGGACGAACTTGTCCTTTATGTGAAGAGGGAGATCTTGTGATTCGTGTCGGACGTTACGGCAAGTTTATCGCTTGCACGCGCTATCCGGAGTGCAAATATTCCGAAGCGATCTCAGAGGAGACAAAATCGCATTGCCCGAAATGCCGGTCACCGATTCGTGTACGCAAGATTCGTCGCGGCAACCAGCTTTTCTTCTGCGATAAAACAAACGATCCCGATTGTGATTTTACAAGTTTTGACTTGCCTATTGACGGAAAGGAATGCGACACATGCGGTAGCTATATGGTCCAGAAGAGATTCCGCGGACGCACCTACGAGCGCTGCAGTAATAAAGATTGTCCTACGAACGCAAAAAAGAAAAGGGCGACCACGAAGAAGACAAATAAGAAGGCGGAAGCAAAAGGGTGAGACTGACTGTTGTAGGCGCGGGACTTGCCGGATCAGAGGCTGCGTTGACTGCCGCATCGTTTGGCGCCGACGTTACGCTGATTGACAGTAAACCGGGCGTGCGATCACCAGCGCATATGTCTGATTTTTTTGCCGAGCTTGTTTGCAGCAATTCACTTAAATCAGATCGCATCGATACGGCTCAAGGACTTTTAAAAAAAGAACTGCGCGCTATGGGCTCGCATCTTCTCGCGATCGCCGATAAGACTTCCGTACCTGCGGGCGGCGCTCTTGCTGTCGACCGCGACAAGTTCTCGCGACAGGTTACGGACGCCATCGTCCGGCATCCGAACATCCTGATTGTTGAGAAGACCGTTCGCCACCTTGACGATGTCATGGATGGCGATGTCGTTATTATATCGACCGGACCGCTTACATCTGGGTCGCTCTATGAATCCATCGAACAGATGACCGGTGTCGGCGGAATGCATTTTTACGATGCAGTCGCGCCCATCGTCGATGCATCCACACTCGATTTGAAACATACTTTCGTCGCGTCGCGATATGGAAAGGGCGGAGACGATTATATTAACTGCCCGATGAATGAAGACGAATATTCGGCATTTCGCGAAGCGTTGGCAGAAGCCGAGAGAGCGCCCGTTCGCGATTTCGACCGCATTTATTTTAAGGATTGCCAACCAGTTGAGGTGTTGGCGGAACGCGGCACGGATACACTTCGCTACGGACCTTTCCGTCCTGTCGGATTGATCGATCCGAGAACGGGTAAGAGACCTTACGCTTGTCTTCAACTTCGACGGGAGGACGAAAAGGGGACGATGGTATCGCTTGTAGGATGCCAGACTAGGTTGACGTTTTCCGAGCAACGACGTGTATTCGCCATGATTCCCGCGCTCAGAAATGTACAGATATTGCGCTACGGTGTCATGCATCGCAACTCGTTCTTAAACGGACCTTCCGTGCTTTCAAAGGGATTCCAGTCTCGCGAGAATCGACGGCTCTTTTTTGCCGGTCAGCTCTCCGGACTTGAAGGATACGTCGAGGCGATCGCTTCGGGACTAATGGCTGCCATCACCGCTCTTGGCGTGGCGAAATCGCTCTCATGTGAAGAGATTGAGTCAATGATCCCCTCGGCGGAGACGATGATGGGAGCACTGGCGCACTGGGTGTCATCTTCGAACGAGGAAACTTTTCAACCTATGAACGCTAATTACGGTCTCTTACCGTTAGCCGCGGAACTTGTACGCATCAAAAAAAAGGATCGTCCGCGCATTCGTGCGGAACGATCAGAACATGCGCTTAAAAAGACGATCTCCGCGATTGAATCGCTACTTGGTGAGTTACCGCGAAAGAGCGAAGAACGAGAAATCGCCCGCGATCTTCTGACTTCATCCTATGATTATTATCTTCCGCTGGAATTGATTGCCAATAGACCGACTAAAGTGCGCGATCAAAGCAGACTCCTCATCATGAGGAGCGGTAATCTCCTCGAACATCGTCTTTTCACCGATTTGCCTTCTTATCTGTCATCGGGCGATTGTCTTGTTCTCAACGACACACGCGTAATACCCGCGCGAATTTATGGACGTCGTGATTCGACAGGCGCAAAACTTGAATTTCTGCTCTTGCGCAATATAGAAGGGAATACATGGCGCACAATTGTCAAACCGGCGCGGCGAGCACAGAAGGGGGATCGCATCATTTTTTCCGAGGATGGTGCAGAATGTGTCATTCTAGATGTTGAGCCGGACGGCGCACGCATTGTCGAGTTTATTTATGAGGGAGATTTTTTTACTTGGCTCGAACGTATCGGAGAGATGCCTACTCCACCATACATAAAAGAAAAACTTGAAGAGCCCGAAAGATA
>JAAZMK010000117.1 GCA_012798865.1 Clostridiaceae bacterium
ACACGTCCGAGAGACAACTCGAACCATAAATAAACGAGTAGAATGGCGCCGACAGAAATCAATACGATCACCCACGGTTGCGCACTCGCACAGACAAATGGCAACGTTACCGGTTTAAGAAACATCGCCGAAAACTGAGAAATAACAGTCATCATCTATACCTCATCTCCATCTGCCTAGAAATCTGATCATAGAGGGAACTTGTCTATGAGCACACCATCAAATCACTTCATCGCTTATTAATTATATGTAATCGTGCGGAGACGTGCATCGTTGAACGTCCTTTTACTAACATTACGTTCTACCTGTTCTGTCTATGCATACAACGGCATACGACAGCTAATGGCGAACAATGGGGTCTGTATACCACTTGCCCCTTTTGTAGATAATCATACCCACAAGGATGATGAGAATGTTGGAAGCAAGCATGGATATCCACAAACCTGTCGATCCGAGATTAGTGAACGTTTTAAACAAGAAAATGAACGGAAGACGGAAACCCCATAATCGAAAAATGGAAAGAAAAGCAGCATACCGATGATACCCCGCCCCGCTGAAAATCCCGGAAAACGCGTTGAAATATCCCATCGCAGGAGTCATAAGCGCGCTATATATAACGTATTCGAGCGATTGCTCCCAAACGAGGTCGGCTTGGACGCCCGTTTCGCGAATGAAAAGCGACAGGATGGGGTGACGTAAAAACCACATCGCTGCACCGCCGATAAGAGTGAAATATGTGATATACCGGAAAGCGGCACGGGCGAAATCTCGAGCCCTTTCGCGATTGTCCGCACCCATGTTCTGTCCAACAAGCGGCGTCAACGCGCCGCCGACTCCGGAAGCAGGCATCATGATAAAGCTGTTGACGCGGTTGACAGCCGCGTATGCGGTAATCGTCGCATCGCCGTAAGCAACAATAAGAGAATGCATCAAAGTAAAACCAAGCGCCGCACTTGATTGCCCCAATGCCGTTGGAAACCCGGTACGAACGAGACGTCCAAATTGCATTGTCGTCAGCTTCGTTTTTCTTAAACGCAGTCTCACTTCGTTGATATTGGAGCGAATCGCCACAGCGCCCAGAATCATGCGCACCGCCTGCGAGATAACGGTCGCCCATGCGGCACCCGCAATCCCCATTCCAAGTCCCGGCACATTGATAAGTGGGACACGGGCAAACATGAATAATGGGTCAAGAACAATATTCATGACAGCCGAAATCGCGCTGATTATGGTCGTCACGCGCGTCTTGCCTTGAGCCCCCAAAATGGCGTAAAAAGACAGATACACCATTTCAAATACAAAACCTGTCATCAGAACGGAAAAGTACGTTGTCGCCGACTTCTGTAAAGTACCTGTCGCGCCCATCCATCTAACAATCGAAGGCGCCAAAAAATAACCCGCTATAGAAAAGAACACGCCTAGGAAAAGACAAAAGTAAAAGACATGCGTCGCATACGATTCTGCGCGCTCCTTATCACCCGCACCAATCAGTTGTGAAATGATCGCCGTGCCGGCGATCGAAATCCCGATACCCAGTGAAACAAAAAGGTAATGCGGAGGCCAAATAAAGCTCGTTGCGGAGAAATCGATTAGCGAGATCTGAGCAACCCAGAGCCCGTCTGTCAAGTTATATATAGCATTGATCAAGTTCGTAACCATCAGCGGAACGGAAACAGAAAAAAGGACCGGGACAATCGGTCCTTGCAAAATTGTTCCACTACCGGTTTTCTGAGCAATCAGTTGTATCTGTTTTTTGTCTTCGCCCATAAGTATCTGTTTCTTATCATTGTTGAAGTTCAGCGATTTTCTTCTCTAAATATGTCGACTCATGAATTAATCCGTTCGCTCTATATAGATCACGTGCTTCGCAAAAAAGTTCGAGCGCCTTCGATAGTTCGCCATCCATCAAACAACACCGCCCCATTAGTGTCAACAACGCCGCATATGTCCCGTCCGATGTACCTTTGTCGACATAATCATGTGCTAACCTCAAGTAAATGTCACATTCCGCCCGATCGCCCAATTCAAGAAAGATAGTCCCCTGAGCGATGTAATTATCGGCTAGCCTAGGAAAATATCGGGACATGGATGATGAAAGATAGAGCAATTCTTCGCGGTAGTAAGCAATAGCACCCCGTTTATCGTCAAGAAGATGTGCTATTCTTGCACGTTCGTGCAAAAAATAGGGAAGAATACTCTGGAGGACTTGGCGTTCTTTTCCGTCGAGCACTTGCTCAACCAAATGAAGTGCTTCTTCAAGGTTGCCCAAACCGATCAAAGCGCGAACTCTGACCAAACATGCATGTCCTTTGAGAGGGGACTTCCCAGATACTTCATGAATAAGTCCCGACAAAAGCTCCAACGCCTTGGCAAAGTGCCCCGCATCGACAAGGCGATTTGCTTCATCAAGTTTTATTAAGTGAGAATCCATGTTTGTATTTTATCATCGTTATGGTTTTTATGTGCGACTAATTTGTTACATCCATGATCTCATTGTTCACAATTTGTTTGCCATCTTCCTGCACTTCTACTGTACAATATGAATAGTGACAAAGGAGGGGGGCTATATTTTTTCTTCGAACAACCACTTGAAGAAAATTGTTTTTGTTGTGCTCCTCTATCTTTCAACGTAAGACTATCTCGTTGTGGCGTCACTTCAAACGCACGCCGAGAACTTCTCCGGCGCGCAATAATTGAAAGGATCGGTAATGATTGGACGTAATATCGGGAGATTTTTACTACAAGGTGAAGACTCGTTGATGATTGATGCCGCTCAGTGTGCCACCGTTAGAACTGAAAACACACTCCTTCATGCATTATTGCTGCTCTCCAGTGTCGGCTTTACGTCGGTTCCCGTTTTGGACGAATCGTCCCGCGTCGCAGGCATTATCACCATGCCTGCCATCATCAACGGTTTGCTCGATAATGAAGACTATAATTGGGATCTTCTGCCCGTTCGAAAAGTGAAAGAGGTCATGACGAATAATGTACCTCGCGTTTTCAGGGACTCCCCTTTCGAGGATGTTCTCCACGTTTTAGTCAACTCCAACTACCTGTGCGTCACGGAACGAGATAACACTTTCCTCGGGATCATCGCAAGAAAACAGTTATTGAAGCGTGTGAACAGGTTGGCGCACGAGTTTGAACTTTTCTATGAGGTCAAAGAACGAACGAAAGACAAAGTTAAAGAAGCACCATCACATGATTTTGCGGAAGATGATATTCAATTCAAACTATAAAAAACGATCAGATTCGAAAGTTTTATTGAACGTAATAGGTTTAACTACATAATAATCGATCGCTAACAAATAGTATGAACAAAGAAAGGGAGGTTGCTCACATGAAACGACCTCCCTTTTCCATTTGAATCGGTTATCAATCGAATCGTTACTCGATCTCGACTTCCGCACCGGCTTCCTTGAGCTTGTTAGCGGCATCTTCCGCTTCCTCGCGGCTAACCTTTTCTTTGATCGGCTTTGGTGCTTCGTCGACGAGAGCTTTAGCTTCTTTCAAGCCGAGTCCCGTAATCTCACGCACCGCTTTAATGACAGCGATTTTCGCCTGTCCTGCATTCTTGAGAACGACGTCGAATTCCGTCTTCTCTTCTTCTTCCGCTGCGCCTGCGGGACCGCCGGCTACAGGTGC
>JAAZMK010000021.1 GCA_012798865.1 Clostridiaceae bacterium
GTGTCATGCTACTCTCCTTTTCTTTAGTTAATGCACTGGTGGTGCTGCGAAACCTTTCCGGAGTCCAAAAAGATTCCGGTTTCCCGGGGTCTGCTAGTTCCGACAGATGTCAGACGAGCTCCGATAAGGAATCCGTAGCCTAGTACACTGCTATATGTGACATTTTTATTATCCAACAGCTTACTTTTTTATGCAACTATATTAAATTGAATATTGACAAAAGGCGGTTTAACGGTTCGTGTTTACTGGGAATCGTCGACTTTTTTCGTTTTTTATCTTCTCGTGATAGAATCACAAGAGATTGTTGTTGGTGAAAGTGACACTTGGATTGTACGGGAGGCTATACATGCATTTGAGACGTTTAGTATTATTGCATTCGAATGACATTCACGGAGATTTTTTCGCAACGGAGATGCATGAGAAGATGGTGGGCGGCATGAGCATGCTGTCAGGCTATGTCCAGAAGGTTCGGGCAGAGGAGGAAGATCCAGTCCTTTATGTGATTTCCGGCGATATGTTGCAGGGATCGATTATCGATCAGGAATACAAGGGCATCTCAACAATTCTCATCATGAATCTGCTTGACCCGGACGTCGTCACGCTTGGCAACCACGAGACAGACTACGGTTTTGCGCATCTCATGTTCCTTGAGCGGTGCGCGAACTTTCCGATTGTGAATGCGAATCTTTACATCAAACCAACCGGTGCGAATTTATTCCAGTCGTACCTCATTAAGGAGATAGACGGGATTCGTATATTGTTCATCGGGATTATCACTGAGGAAGTTATGGATCGCAACGAACCTCTTCTCGGTACTTTTATCTCCGTTGAAGATGCGGCGAAAGAAGTCGAGTACATCTGCAACTGTTATCGCGATGTCGACATTGATCTGACTGTTCTTCTGACACATATAGGATTCGAGCGGGACAAAGAGCTTGCAAGTCTGTTGCCGGCGGAGACCGGTGTCGATCTGATTATCGGAGGGCACAGCCACACCATGCTCGAAGAACCCGAACTCGTCAACAACATCCTCATCACGCAGGTGGGTACAGGCAGCGATTTCATAGGGCGCTACGATTTGATGATCAATATGGATACGAATTCCGTTCACGATTTCACGTGGCAGACGATTCCGATTGACGACTCGCACTGTCCGAAAGATCCCGTGATGGATGAATTGCTCTCACATTACCAAGATGAAGTCGACAGTAAATACAATACCGTCCTCTGCCGCCTCCCCCATGCGTTTGAACATGAAGTGCGGTTCCGCGAGACGCAATTAGGCAGTTTGATCGCTGACATATTCAAATACCAACTAGGGGTGGACATTGCGTTTATCGGCTCCGGCTCGATCAGAAAAAAGCGCCTCGACCCGCTTGTCACGCTGACGGATATTCTCGAAATATTCCCGTACAACGAACAGATGATCAGTTTCTCTGTTTCCGGCAAGATGCTGCGGGAGATGTTGACGCATCTGATGCGTTACCTGTACAAAGAAAACGGACGTGAATTCTACCAGTGGAATGCGGAATTCCGTGTCGAGGTTCTCGAGGACGGGGAGATTGGCTTGATGACGTATAGGGGTGTCCCCGTGGAGCCCGACCACACTTTCCGCGTCGCCATGCAGGAATTTCACTACGGCATTACTGCCGATACATTCGGTGTCTCAAATGAGGAAATTGAGGAAGAAGGGCGCGTGCGCGTCGTCAGCACTTCAGCCCAAGACAATGTCATCGAATATTTCAAACGAAACAAAATCAAGCGGTACCGCTGTGATGGCAGAATCGGCTTGAAAGTCGCGCTGGAAGATCGTTAACATATGTTCTTGTTGCCGGCGTAAACGCCGGCAGCAAGGTCTAGCGTGATCGGATGACCCGGTCAAGTCTTTTGAGTGCGCTCTCCAAATACGATGTCGGGCATGCAAGGTTGACTCTTACGAAGCCTTCTCCACCTTCTCCGAACGTTCGTCCCAGCGTAGCGAAGAAATACGCCTGACCCCATAACAACTCCATGAGCTGATCGTGATTCAGCTGAAGGGAACTGCAGTCGAGCCACTGCAAATATGTACCCTCCATAGGATACGGTTTAATCTCAGGAATTCGCTCCTGACAATAATTCTCAACGTAACGCCTGTTCTTGTCGATTAGATCGATGACCTGATCAAGCCAGTCAAGGCATTTCGTATAGGCGATTTCACACGCTTTGAAGCCGAGAATCGTAGGAGACCCCGCCGATATTTTTCTCATGTGCTTCTTGAAGTTTTCGCGTATCCTTTCGTCCGGAATGATGACATAGGACGTTTTCAGTCCTGCGAGGTTGAACGTTTTGCTTGGAGCGGAGAAAGTGATGGAACGTTGCGCATATTCCTCGCCAAGCGTCGCATAAACGATATGGCGATGACCGGGGAGGACCATATCGAAATGTATCTCGTCGCTCAGCACGAGCACGTCGTGCCTCAAACAGATGTCACCGAGTCGTCGCAGTTCCATTTCCGTCCATACACGCCCGACGGGATTATGTGGGCTGCAGAAGAGTAGCGTCGTGTTTACAGGATCACTTGCCAATTGTTCAAACAACGCCCAATTAATCTCATAGTGCCCATCGCGATCGATAAGGGGACAGTTGACAACGTGACGGTCGAATTGTTCCGCGGCAAAGAAAAAGGGGTGATAGACCGGACTCATCATGATCACGCCTTCGCCGGGTCTAGAGAACGCTTGCACGGCAAGATAGAAGGCTGGGACGACTCCCGCCGTGTTGACAATCCAGTCGCGTTCAATATCCCACGCATGACGCGTCGCCAGAAAATGAACGACGGCTTCCGTGTACGACTCCGGAGGTCCCGTATAGCCCAGAATCGTTATTTCATGATCGAGAAAGACTCTTAAGCCTTCCATAATCTCGGGAGCATTCTTCAATTCCATGTCGGCGACCGTCAGAGGTATGACGTCGTCCGGCAAATCTCGATTATAAGCGAGCATCTGATCCCATTTGAGAGAGGACCCGTCGCGTCGCTCGATAGTTGAGTGGAAATCGTAAGCCATTCAGTTTATGCCCAAGGATTTTCCGCTTTCGGGACGCGAATGCCTGAGACGATACCGGGGTATTCCCAAACGAACCACTCTGTTCCTGATTCCTTCCTACGGAGAACGACGAGACGCGGCGTGTCGGCACCCGATGACGTGATGCGCACGCGGAAAAGGAAATCCTCATGTGAGGGTACGGGATCGTGTTCAACATCGATAGAGAAGGGTTCGTCCGGCGTGTAGTTGTTGTCGACGGTCGCTCCGACGGCGTATGAATCGGGCAAATAGAGCTTGTCCGAGAGCCGATCTTTCAGGAATTGTTTATCGTGATTGCTCAAAGGTCTCGGACCGTGCAGATGATTGAGCATGGCGAGCCCCGCATCTCGGTCTTTCGTATAAACCTTGAGTGCGACGATCAGAAGCGCGGCTGTTCCTTCGGGTCGATTCATAAAATCGGGTGCAAGCGAAAGGAATTCTTCGTATGTTGAAGGAAAATCAGGAAAAGTAAAACGCATGGCGTATTCCCCCTTTTTTTTATTTCAGTCTATCAGATATCGGCGTAAAAGAAATGTCTGCTTACTCGGCGATCGCGTCAAATCTCTTCAACCACGTCGAGTTCGATGTGCCGAACATGTAGTTTAGAATCATGACTTCTCCGATGGCGTTCTCACTGACAAGAGTCTTTAAACTGCGTCTGTAATAGCGCGGGTCGACCACATAAATTTCGTCGTAGTGGTTCGCAAGGTAGGGGACGAACGCATTGCCGAACGAGTCCTTGACAACCAGAATTTTTCGACCGCTCGTGTGGCTCGTCACGATTTTCAAGAGCGCGCGGTCGCCTCCGGAATAGTTGAGATAACTGTTGTCGCCTACGATCCTTTCGTCGTTGAGACGAATCTGGTATGAAGAAGCCATGTCGCCCTTGTCCCACGCCGTCGCTTTATAGGAGTCAACGAGCGGTTTCCACCCTTCGGTTGTGTCGGGGTTGTTCTTTAAAACGTCTTCCTTCGTTGCACGGTAGAGAGAGCCTAGGTACGTTCCTTCAAGTGTGTAATGTTCCATTTGTTCTAGAGGAACAGGCGTCCAACCGGCGCTTTCACAGTGGGCGACATAAGCGTAATAAGCTCCCAGTCCGGTCCAGTGATGGTCAGTCCTGAAGTAGATGTATTTGTCCCGGTTCTGAAGCAGTTTATCGTAGGCGTTGACCCTCTTGATATCCGGATTCAATGTATCGTTGATGATTTCAATGCAGTCTTTCTGCGAAGAATAGCCTGAATGGTACTTGTCAGGCGCGAACAGCTCGACAGCCGTAGGTACGACCATGCTGTAGAGTCGCGTGCCGGAGGGTAAGCCCGCAGCAAGTTTATTGAGGCGCTCACCGTACGCTTTGAGTCTCTTTTCGTTGCCGTAGTATCGCTCCATGGCGCGATCTTTAATAATGATCACTCCGATTTTTGTAGTTTTTACCTCGCCTTCTTCAATGGTCGGAATAATGGGCGGGTCTGTTTCTATCGGATCACCTGTTTGTGACGGCAGCGGATCCGTATCGATAGGCTCCGAGTGATCAGGTTCGTCGGGGTCATCTTCACCCGTCAGATCGTGATTGATCGGGATTATCTGCACCCCGTCCTTATTGAGATTGGGGAAAGCGATTTTGCGCCAACCCTTGCCGACCTCAATGAGCGTTGATCGGAAAGGGAACTGGTCGCTGAACCATCCCTCGATTTTGACGGACTGTTCTCCAGTTTTTGCATCTTGGAAATTGAGCTCGGGGAAGTGACGCAAACGGCGTTTCTCTTCTACGGATTCATCTTTTTCGGGTAAGACCAAATGCAAAAAACCTACCGCCAGAAGGATAACAACGAAAACGATAATGGTGATGACCTGATTTTCTCTGCGAATTCTCTTATTCATCAATGACATTCCTACCATACAAACCTTTAGAAGCGGAAGTAGATAAACGGGTTATAGCTCGATGCTGCAAGCGAAGCCGTGCAAATTAAAAGGAGCAACGCGACGCCAAGCGGCTGGAGGACGGTACCGACACGCGAGGAGGCGATTCGATTTAACGGGCGGTTCAATTTTATCTTTAGCCATGGCAAGACGGGCGTCGAGCCGATGACGGCGACGACGATGAAGACGAGGTGTTGTTTCCATAGGATCTGCGCATCTATATCGGCAAACCCGGCGAGTCCGGGTGCGAACAGGCGCCCCATAAATGTGAAAAATCTTGCGGGCTCCGTAAAATAGAAGATACTCCACCCGAAGATAACAGCGAGCATCGTCAGCAGATGACCGAAGACTTTAGGAATTCGCTTTTTCACAGGCAGAATAAATTTCCGCTCGAACATCAGTATCACAAAATAGTAGAGTCCCCATATGACGAAATTGATGCTTGCACCATGCCACAGACCCGTCAGAAACCAAACGATGAGGGTATTCCTTACGCGGTGGCTGCGATTGCCTCCGAGAGGGATGTAGAGATAGTCTCGGAAAAATGTGCTCAGCGAAATATGCCAACGGCGCCAGAACTCGGTAATAGTTGATGAGATATAGGGGTAGTTGAAGTTTTCCAAAAAGTGAAAGCCGAACATGTGCCCTAAACCGATCGCCATGTCGGAATACCCCGAAAAATCGAAGTAAATTTGTATCGTATAAGCAAGTATTCCGAGAATGGCCGTCGCCGAGCTAATTTGCCCGAAGTGATCCGATTCGAGGCATACTTCAACGATCTCCGCCGCGTAGTTTGCGATAAGAACCTTCTTCGCCAAACCGGCAAGGAAACGTCCAATTCCGGACGTTACGCCGCTGAGTGTCATACGGCGTTTCGACAGTTGCGATTCAACATCGGCGTAGCGGACGATAGGTCCCGCGATCAGCTGCGGGAAGAGCGTAACGTAGAGCAGAAAACGCCAGTACGACCGCTGCATGGCAATTTCGCCGCGGTATAAATCAATGATGTACGTCAACGCCTGAAATGTGTAAAACGAGATGCCGATCGGTAAAGAGATGTTAGGAACCTTGAAATTGATGAACGGTATCACGTTGAGAATCTCGACGAAGAAGCCCGCATATTTGAAGTAGGCGAGGCTCGAAAGGGAGATAGTGATCGCAACAACAAGCCAGAATCGCCGCTTAGCTTTCGACCGTGCACGGTTCAGGAAAAAACTCGAAAGCCAGATGACGAAGGAAGTAGTGACCATGAGCACAACGTATATAGGTTCGCCCCAAGCATAAAAAAACAGCGAGAATACGAGCAAGATCGCGTTCTGAACGGCGGTCTTAGGGGTCAGCCAAACGGCCAGAAGGCAGAGCGGCAAAAACAGATATAAAAAGATGAGCGACGAAAATACCATGTTGCTTTCTCCACAAGCACTAATTCTACTCTAACTTGACCATGTGTCAACCGAGAGATCGCTACGGGGCGCCCATCGTTTCGATGTAAGCGAGGAGCAGATCGACGACTTGACCGTAGGTCTTGACACCGTCTTCTTCCCTGTTTGCTTTCAGATAAGCATCGTTAACGACCGTCGAGATCGTCGCAATCGGCGTTTCAAAAGCTTTCCAGTATTCTCTTTCCGCCTTCAAGTCACGGGCGACGGCTGGAGTGATGTATGCATACGCATTCGCCCAACGGTCGCGATTCTCACCGTAGAGCCTGTTGTTTAAATGTTTCCATGCGCTTATTAAGCCGGAATAACGCCAAACGGGGTCGGGGTGATGGAAACAACTGATATATCCGGCGAGATTCGTGTCGTCTTCGCGTGCAAAACCGCGCGCGTGCGCGACCTCATGAGCCGCCGTTGCAGGAATGGCGGAATCGGGTTGATCAGTATTGATGTTCACTTCGACGAAGAGCGGCATATACATGCCGACGATGTGGGTGTACGACCAGTAATGGGACAAAAGCACGTTTTTCGGTACAGGGCGAATGGAGCTCTTCAGAGCCGGATAGATTTCGCCCACCTTATCCCATCCAAGGTGAGAATCTCTGAAAAGATCGCGATATGAACTGATGAAAAGGACGCCGTCTTCATCCTCCGGCAGACCTTCGCGCACCTCGCCTGCCGCACGGGCGAAGACGGCGGTTGCGTGTTCAAGTTCCTCGCAAGAGCGTTCTTTGACTGTGAGACCGAGCGCTTCCGAAAGAGGTGAACGCGCGTAATGGATGCCGTGAAATGTTAGGAAGAGCGCCAGCGCAAAGAGGGCGATCGTGAATGCTACGAGTGTGGACTTCAGGAGTCGTTGCCATCTCCAAGCGGGGTAGCGAATGAGCCTTGCGATGCCGCGGATCGTAAGCGCGATAAGGGTTAGAACTCCTCCGACAACAAGTAGTTCAGTCAAGGAAAAGGGGAGAAGGTTAACGACAGATGACAAACCTTTAGCTAAGGGTTGGAATACCTTTTCCGAATACGCATCTGCCACCGCGGCATTTTTAAAAGCGACGGCGCGCAAGATGATTAGTCCGAGCGAAATGAATAAAGCGATGCCGAGCGCTACGTATGTAGCCTTCAGTTTCGGCTTTCGAAGTCCATTTTTTATCTTTTTCCTTCGCATTGACTCCGTTCCCGTCTTACTCATGATCCGCAAGAGAAGGCACGCTGTTCAATGTGTACAATCCGCTATTAATTGCTGTTTCAGTCGCGTTCTTCAACGACAGTTGCGTCATACTTTGTTGTATTCAGCTCATGTGCTTTCTTGATGAACGCTTCAATACCCAATGAACCGATGTTTCCTTCATCGCGGCTACGGACGGACAGTGTCATTTCCTCCGCTTCGCGATCGCCGACAACGAGCATGTAAGGGATTTTCGCGAGCTGTGCTTCACGGATCTTGTATCCGATTTTTTCATCGCGCGCATCGAGTTCCACACGGAACCCTTCACCTCTTAACCGCGCAACAGCTTGTTCGGCGTACGCCGAATTCTGCTGGGAAATTGAGAGGACGCGCACTTGCTCCGGCGCGAGCCAAAACGGGAATTTACCGCCGTAATGCTCGATCAAGATCGCTATGAAGCGTTCAAGCGCCCCCAATGCTGTCCGATGTACGACGGTCGGGCGATGTTTCGCACCGTCAGAGCCTGTGTATTCGAGGTCAAATCGTTGCGGCATCTGAAAATCGAGTTGGATTGTTCCGCACTGCCAACTTCGTCCCAGCGCATCCTCAATATGGAAGTCAATTTTCGGTCCGTAAAATGCGCCGTCACCCGGGTTGATGATGTAATTCGTACCGAGATCTTCCAAGACATTCTGCAAGATGTTTTCGGCGCGATCCCAGTCCTTGATATCGCCCATGGAATTCTCAGGTCTTGTGGAGAGTTCCACACGGTATTGGAAGCCGAACGTACGGTAGATGCGGTCGATAAGGCGGATGATACCGGTCACTTCGTCTTCGATCTGCTCGGGCGTCATGAAGAGATGCGCGTCATCTTGCGTAAAGGCGCGCACGCGCATCAGTCCGTGCAGCGTCCCTGATTTTTCGTGGCGATGGACAAGGCCGAGCTCGCCCATACGCAAGGGAAGATCGCGGTAAGAGTGCGGTTTATTCTTGTAAATCAGCATGCCGCCCGGACAGTTCATCGGTTTGACGGCGTAGTCCTGTTCGTCGATCTCAACTGTATACATGTTGTCTTTGTAGTGGTCCCAGTGCCCCGACGCTTCCCACAGAGAGCGCGAGAGGATCATCGGAGTGGAGACGAGTACGTATCCCGCTTCGCGGTGAAGCTCTTTCCAGTAATCTACGAGCAACTCGCGTAACACCATGCCTTTAGGCAGGAAAAACGGGAATCCGGGTCCGGCATCCGACGTCATGAAAAGCTCAAGCTCTTTGCCCAATTTGCGATGATCGCGCAGTTTCGCCTCCTCGAGCAGTGTGAGGTAGCGGTCGAGCTGCTCTTTTTTCGGGTACGAGACGCCGTAAATACGGGTCAACATTTTATTCTTTTCATCGCCGTGCCAATAAGCGCCGGATACGCTGAGGAGCTTAAAAGCTTTGATTTGTTTCGTGTATCGAATATGAGGTCCCGCGCAGAGATCGATAAATTCTTCCTGTTTATAGAAAGAAATTTCTTCGTCTTCTGGCAATGCCAGCACCATCTCAAGTTTGTAAGGCTCGTCTTGTTGCTTGACGAACTCGATGGCTTCGTCGCGGGGCAACGTGAAACGCTCAATTTTATAATTCGCTTTGGCGATTTTTTTCATCTCTTCTTCGATAGCGGGGAGATCGTCCGTCGTAAATCCGCCTTCGCGATCGAAATCGTAGTAGAAACCATTTTCAATCGCGGGACCGATCGCCAGCTTCGTCTCGGGATAAAGACGTTTGACTGCGTGCGCAAGTAAGTGAGAGCTGCTATGCCAGAATGCATGCATGTCCTGATCTTGTGCTTCGCCATCGGCTGTCGTCGTCATCACGACCTGTTCTTTCTTATCTTCTGCGGGAAGATGTTGTCGTGTTGCTTTGTCCGGCATATCAGTTTCTCCTTTTCATTATTTTTTGAGCGCCCGTCCAGAGGGCGCTTAATAAGAATCCAACCGTCGGCATGGACGATTCTCTACCGATCGATTGAAAACTATAGTAAAGGATAGCCCAGCCGCAAAAGATTGGCAATAACGGAATGTTACACGCAATCAACGAAATGATTAGCAGTTTTATTCAGTATGAGCGCGATACCAGTCGTCAAAGTCATCGATTTCATGCCGATACGGCAGCGAAGGCTGCGCTCCGATTTTTGTCACGCTGATAGCAGACGCTTTCGTCGCGAACTCAATCGCTCGAACGAGTTCATCCGTCGTGGGCGCGAAAATGCCAGTCAACCGTTTTGCCAACGTGCGGTCGATTTCACACGCCACCGCACCGTTGAAACAATCGCCAGCCGCTGTCGTGTCGATGGCTTTGACGTGATAGGCGGGGATATGTTTTACGTTTTTTTCGTGATCGATATAGAGCGAACCGTATGAGCCGAGCGTAACGATGAGAGATTTGACGCCTCGACGATGAAGTGTGCGCGCCGCCTCGATCTGCTGTGGGCGCGTTCCGGTCGGTAAACCGGTCAAGATCGATAATTCAGTCTCATTCGGCGTCAAGAGATCAATGAGTTGATACATATCCGCCGGCAACTCCACGGCGGGAGCAGGATTGAGAATCGTGAAAACGCCCTCTTCGCGCGCGATGGCAAGCGACTGGCGCACGGCGTCCAAAGGTATTTCGAGCTGAAGAAGGAGAACGCGCGAACGAGCAATAACGGGACGCACCGCTTCAATCGATTCTTCATTGAATGTGTGATTCGCCCCCGAGACGACGGTGATACGGTTCTGCCCTTTTGCATCTACGAGGATCACTGCGATTCCCGTCGGTACGCCGTCAATCCTCTCGATGGCAGCGCCATCGGCAAACTCTTGTTTCAAGCCTTTAAGGATGGTATCGCCGAACGAGTCATTTCCGACGCGCCCAACCATCGTCGTTTTGGCGCCGCATCTGGCGGCTGCGACAGCTTGATTGGCGCCCTTGCCTCCGAAAATCTGGTGGAAATCCTTGCCGAGAACAGTCTCGCCCGCCTCAGGAGCCCTGTCGGTCATCACCACGAGATCCATATTGATGCTACCGATGACAGTGATCATAGGAATACTCTCCTTCTCTTCATCATGCGTTCAGTATACCACCGTCACGTTTGTCGAATCGTCCCAATCAATACGTTGTGTACATTCTATTTTTTAACAATAAATTAACTGTTTACGAACGGCGGTATAGCCTCTATAATTGTCTAGGTTGGGTCTATCCGCTGTCCATCCCGTTCGAATCGATCGTCACGGTGCGACAGACCCGGTTCATACGGCTCGTTGCGGAGCGATTTACTACTTAGGTAACGATGGATATTTTTTCTTTTGCAACCCTTCTCGGCGGACTCGCCTTGTTTCTCTTCGGAATGAAGGAGATGGGTGACGGATTGATGCTTCTCTCGGGGTCTAAGCTTAAGAATATGCTTGGGCGCGTGACATCGAATCCTTTCAAGGCCGTTCTTGTTGGAACCGGTATTACATCGATTATTCAATCTTCCTCCGCGACGACAGTCATGGTCATCGGACTTGTCAATGCCGGATTGCTTTCACTTTCACAGTCGGTCGGAATCATCATGGGCGCCAACATCGGTACGACGACGACAGCGTGGATTCTCACGCTCGGAACGCTCGGTGCCGGCAGAACGTATCTCGATTTGCTTAAACCTTCCTTTTTTGCACCGCTGATCGCTTTTTTAGCCGTCGGCGTTCTCATGTTCGTCAAAGACGAGAAGAAACGAAATGTCAGCAAGATCGCGATCGGCTTTGCCGTTCTGATGTTCGGAATGCAGGCGATGAGCAATGCCGTCGTTCCTCTCGCAGACTCGCCTGAATTTCGCGAACTATTCCTCCGCTTCAGAAATCCGTTCCTAGGTCTGCTCGTCGGCGCAGTCTTGACGGCCATTATCCAAAGTTCTTCAGCCTCTATCGGTATCTTGCAGGCACTGTCCGCCACCGGAGTCGTCACGTACGGATCGGCGATCCCGATTATTCTTGGACAGAATATCGGAACGTGTGTTACCGCCATGCTATCGAGTATCAATACATCGAAGAACGCCAAGCGCTCGGCGCTGATACACTTATTCTTTAATGTGATCGGCAGTGTCGTCTTTATTTCAGTCTTCTACTCGATCAATCTCTTTCGCCCCTTCGCGTTTCTCGATAAGAGTTTAGGGGCAGTCAATATCGCGTTTTTCAATACGCTTTATAACTCATCGAACACGTTGCTTCTTCTCCCATTCCGCCATAAGCTCGTAAAATTCGTCACGCGGATTTTGCCGGATGGCAAGCGGGGAGAAGAAGTGCGCGAAACAGAAAAAATCTTCGGTGCACTGGAGACGCGTTTTCTCGAATCGCCCGGTCTAGCCGTCGCGCAGAGCCGTCAAGTGGTCTGCCAGATGGCGGAACTCGTCAAACGCCATTATGAAATTTCGATCGGTCTGCTTCATTCTTTTGACGCACAGCGCTATCAGGAAAGTCGCGATCTCGAGGTACTCGCTGATGATTACGAGGACCATCTCGGGACGTACATGGTTCAAATCAGCGCGCGCAAACTGACAGATAAGGATAGCCGAACTTTGACACAGATGATGCAGAGTATCGGAGACTTAGAGAGAATATCGGATCACGCGTACAGCATCGCACTCTCGGCAAGAGAGATGTACGACAAAAGAATCACTTTTTCCGAAACTGCACTCAATGAGCTCGCCGTCCAGGAGCGTGCCCTGCAAGATTTGCTCGATATGACGGTTCAGGCTTTCATCGATGACGATCTCAGCCTTGCCGCACGCGTAGAGCCTTTGGAGGAAGTCATCGACGGATTAAACGACGAGCTGCGCGTACGCCATGTTAAAAGGTTGCAGGACGGGCGTTGTACGCTTGAGTTAGGATTTATTTATAATGACGTTCTGACAGGCATGGAGAGAATTGCAGACCACTGCTCAAACATTGCAGTCTGCATGATCGAGCTTTCGCGCGAGAGCCTGGATCACCATATCTTCTTAAGAACGCTGGAAGACAGCGACGATTTCCACGAGATGGTTGCTCAATATCGTCAAAATTACCTCCTGCCGGAAATACAGATTTCTGAATACGCGGAGCAAATCTCTCTCGAGGAATCTCTAGCGAATCGATAGTTCCTTCTCCCATACCTGAGCTCTTCGTTGAAACGTCAATAAGGCGAGGTCGCTCGCATGCTAACGACTTAGCGGGCAATTTAGAAATCTTTGATCAGGTCAAAATTCTTTTTGTGTGGAGCTTTTTCAGTGTCGGGGTGTCCGATCGCGATCGCGATGCGGTATTTTTCGCCTTCTTCGAATCCAAGCAATTGACCGCAGTTCTCAGGATCATCTTCTTGGAAAGCCAAGGCGGGGATGCCTAGGATGACGTTGCCGAGCCCCATCGATTGCGCGGCGATGGAGAGGATTCCCACGGCGATGCCCGCATCCATATCCGGCCACATTTGGTCTCCAGCCGTGATGATGACGACGAGCGGGGCGTCGAAGAAGAAACTCACAGAACCGCGTTCCTTCTGTCTTGCGCGCACCGCGTCGCTTGAGTGGTATATGACGCGTTCGTTGATTTTTTTGATGATCGACTGATCCGTAATGAAGTAGTAGCGAAGTCCTTGCAAGTTCCGTGCCGTCGGTGCGGCGAGAACGGCATCTTTAAGCAGGAATAGTTCTTCTTCTGTGAGCGGCGTGTCTTTGTAGCGGCGAATGCTGCTTCTCTCTTGAATGGTTTTAAGTACAGGGTTCATAATTTAAAAATCCTCCTTATATATTTCACTATTTTCCATACATCACTCATTATAACGGATATGCATTGTCAAATTCGCTTTTAATCTGAAATGACACGCCATGGCGGCGCTCTCAACATGCGGAATGTTTGGTAATCTATAAACAGAATAGTCATTGAGTTGGCAATAAAACGGAATCGAGGAGAGTATGGGAAACCGCTTTCAAGACATTGTGAATCGCGTGACGGATCGTCCCGAAAAAAAACGCTGTGCTGTCGTCTGTCCCGATGTAGGGACGGTGGGGGCGGCTTTAGAAGCGGAAGGGATGGGACTTGTCGAACCGTTTTTTTTCTTCGACGAATCGCGCCGTGAGGTGCTCAAAGGACTGTCGGCTCTTCAAGAGCGCAAGGATGCGTATCTAGTCGTTGACTCACCCGAGGAGGCGGCAAAGATTGCTGTACAGCGTGTCCGCGGACAAGAGCTGGACATGTTGTTAAAGGGGAATATCGACACGACCATATTGCTCAAACAGGTCGTAAACAAGGAATACGGTCTCTTGACGGGTCGTCTGATCTCCCATGTCGGTTTTCTCGATGTACCGGCGTATCACAAACTGTTCGTAGTAACGGACGGCGGCATGGTGACTTATCCGGATCTGGAACAGAAGCGCGCAATACTGGAGAACGCCGTTTTCGCCATGCGTGCCATAGGGGTTGAAAATCCTA
>JAAZMK010000118.1 GCA_012798865.1 Clostridiaceae bacterium
ATCCCAAACGCTTTGCGGTTGATATCTAAAAACTTCGGCAGCACGTGTTTCACGAGGGCGCTGTCCCAATCGAGATTACCCATATCGAAGGCTTCAACCATCGCGCCCAACAGGATGATGTTCATGACGCGCGCGTTGCCTAGCTTGATTGCCGCCTGTCCTGCGTTAAAGGCGATCACGCGAAACGCTTTTGAGAGCTCTTCGATGTAATTGTCCGGATATGCAGCCGTCCCCGATGCGACGGGCAGAGGCATGATCTTGTAGTCATTGACGACGATGATGCCGTCTTTTTTAAGGACAGAAGCGGTGCGCACGGCCTCCATCTGCTCAAAAGCGACGAGAATATCGGCGGCGCCTTTTCCGACGAGAGGGGATTCGACTTTTTTGCCATAGCGGACAGTCGTCGAGACGCTACCGCCTCGTTGCGCCATGCCATGGATTTCGCTCATTTTGACATCATAGCCCGCGTCGATCAGAGCCGTCGTCAACACGCGGCTGACGAGAATGGTGCCCTGTCCACCGACCCCGGCGAGGACAATCGTTCTGACATCCTTGTTCATCACTCTTCCTCCTTATAGATCGCGTCGAATGGACAGACCTGCATACAGACGGTGCAGCCTATGCAGAGATTCGGATCGATCGTCGCTTTTCCGTCTTCAAAGAACACGGCGGGACAGCCGACTCCGAGACAACGACGGCAACTCTTGCATTTGTCGCGGTCGACGACACAGAGAGCCCGTTCGTGCTTGATGCGCTTGATCAGGACGCAGGGGCGTCTGACGATGATGGCGCACGGTTCTTCACAGGCGATCGCCTCGTCAACGGTTCTGTTCATGGCGTCGAGATCTTGCGGGTCGACAGTGAAAATCTTTTTATATCCGACAGCTCGAAATATCGCTTCCATCGAAACGACGTCAGCAATTTCTCCCATGAGTGTGTAACCGGTGCCCGGGTTGTCCTGTTGCCCCGTCATGCTCGTGATGCTGTTGTCGAGAACGACGGGGATGACATGTCCTTTGTTGTATAGAATCTCGATCGCGCCGGTGATACCGCTGTGAAAGAACGTGGAGTCGCCCAACACGCCGAAAATCGTTTTCTTCTCGCCGATCTGTTCAAAGGCCTTCGACATACCCATCGCGAGTGTGAATCCGGCGCCCATGCAGATGACGGAATCGAGCGCCGACAAGGGCGGCGAGCCTCCGAGCGTGTAGCAACCGATGTCGCCTGCGACGATCACGTCTTTGCGTTTTGACATGGTGTAAAAGAAACCGCGATGCGGACATCCGGGACAGAGTACGGGCGGGCGGGGAATGGCTTTTGCATCGACTTCCTGCGTGGCGACCTTTTCGCCTGTGAGTGCCTCGCGCAACAGCGTTGGATTCAGCTCGTACATGGGTGGCACGACGTCTTTGCCGATGCAGTCGATCCCGGCAGCTTTGATCTCTGTTTCCATGAACGGGTCGAGTTCTTCGATGACGTAGAGCGTCTCGACGCTCTCGGCAAAGTCGCGGATCAAGTTTATCGGCAGAGGATGAGTAAAACCGAGTTTTAAGAACGATGTGTCTTCCGGAAAAACTTCCTTGGCGATGAGCATCGCTCCTCCGGCGCTAATGACGCCGATCTTATCGCCGCGCTTTTCGATGAGATTGAAGGGTGAAGTCTCGGAATACTCGGCAAGACCTTTCATTTTCTCTTCCAACTCAACGCGGTGCACCATCGCATTCGCCGGCGAGGCGATGTATTTTTTCGTATTGCGATTGTAGGGAAACGCTTCAAGTTTTAAGGGTTCGCCGAAGTCAACAAGGCTTCGCGAATGGCTGACGCGCGTCGTCATGCGGAAAAGAACGGGGATGTCGAAGCGTTCGGAGACGTCAAAAGCTTCACGCATCATGTCGAGGCACTCTTGGCTGTCCGACGGTTCAAACATCGGGATTTTCGCCGCTTTCGCATAATGGCGGTTGTCCTGCTCATTTTGCGACGAGTGCATACTCGGATCGTCGGCTGATATAATAACAAATCCGCGCCCGACACCGTTATAAGCCGCCGTAAAGAGCGGATCAGCGGCAACATTGAGTCCAACGTGTTTCATCGCCGCAACTGCGCGGACGCCTGCGATCGAGGCGCCATATGCAACTTCCGTCGCCACTTTCTCATTTGGAGCCCACTCGTGGTAGATGCTCTCATATGGATGGAGATTCTCGAAAATTTCAGTACTCGGAGTTCCGGGATAAGCGCTGCCGACGCGCACATCGGCTTCATATAGACCGCGCGCGACGGCTTCGTTACCCGACACAAAATGCTTCATGGCATGTCCTCGTTTCTGCTTCGGCGAGACTACAATAGCCCGTACTCTAATCATTCTAACAAGACAAGCAATTCAAATGCAATTGAGAGAGATTCACTCAGGTTCGGATATGACGGCGGAGTTGATTGTCTCATAATGAACAGAACGTGTGTACTCGCGATCGAGCGTGATCCAGAGAATGATGTTTTCGTTATGTTCGTGCATTTTCTTATGGATGAGGTCGAATACTTCCGTGTCGCTTAATGCACAGGGTCCCTTTTCATGTATGTCGAAAGAGGCGACAAGCTTTCCGTCTTCCGTATGAAACAAGTGAAAGCTGTGGATATCGAAACCGTGCGCGATTGATGCCGTCACTTCCTCAAGCTGTTTCAGAACTTCAGCGTACGCTTCGTCTTGGATATTAGCCGGGTCGGCGCGGACAAGCAACTCGATATCGAGGTCGCGCTTGATTTTTCGCTCGATTCTATCGACGATGAGATGTGTCTCAAGAAAGCTTTCACGGCTGTCGAGATCGACATGAGCCGTCGCGTGGATACGCCCCGGACCATAATTGTGTACGATCAGATCGTGTACGCCGAGAATGCGGCGGTCTGTTTCCAAGATGCGTTCGATAATTGTTTCGGTCAGCTCTGCGGGAGGCTTGGAACCGATGAGGAGTGTCACCATCTCGCGGATGATGCTGATCGCGGACCACGCGATGAGAAGGCTTACGAGAAGCCCCGCCGGTCCGTCAATGTTTAAACCCCACAGCGCATAGGCTGCCGTAGCAACCAGCACGCCGCTTGTCGCCCAGACGTCGGCGAGGCTGTCCTGCGCCGCGGAAAGCAAAACGGTCGAGACGATTTTCTTGCCGCGATAACGGTAAAAGAAGAACTGGAAGAGTTTCACTCCGATTGAGGCGAAAAGGGCAACGAGTGTCCAGATGTCCGTCTTCAATGGCTGTGGCGTGATTGTTCGGAGTAGTGACTGATAACCGAGCTGCACGGCGACGATGAGCATCCCGATCGCAATGACGGACGATGCGATGTACTCAAAACGCGCATGTCCGAAGGGGTGCTCCTTATCTGCCGGTTTTGACGCCATGGCAAGAGAGACGATCGACATGACGGAACTGAATGAGTCGGACAAATTGTTCCAGCCGTCCGCCAAGATAGCGATACTGCCGGAGATCACACCGATAAACATTTTGAGCGCGGCGAGGAGTATGTTCATAAACAAACCGATAATCGCCGCTTTCATATTCTCTTTTTGGCGACCCTGAGAAGGAGAGAGGACGAAATCGTGTCCGCTCTTTTCCGCTATTTGTTTTGACGTATCCTTATTCTCGTGCATCAGCTGGTTTCCGCTCCGTTGTATGATTAGA
>JAAZMK010000119.1 GCA_012798865.1 Clostridiaceae bacterium
CGCATTGTTCGCCTATTATCTGGCAAGTCCGCTCAACCTTCTTCTTTTATTGTTTCCCGCTCCTTTCCTGACTGAGGGCATTTTTCTACTGACACTCATCAAGGTCGGACTCATGGGATTTGCGTTTTTCTGGTTTCTATTGGTGAGTTACAGGAGAAAGGGTATTCTTGCAGTCGCTTTCTCGACGTTTTACGCTTTGTCGGGATTTACATTGGCGTACTCATGGAACATCATGTGGCTCGATTCATTGATTCTTCTACCAGTCGTTGTGTTAGCGCTTGTGCGCCTCATACGTGATGGTAAATGGATTCTGTTTCCCATTTCAGTCACGATGCTTCTTGTTTGTAATTACTATACGGCCTTTTTTGCCTCTATCTTTATTGCGCTATATTTTCCAATTCTACTGTTTCGCTATACAGAGGGCTCCGGAATTAGAAGAAAGATTCTCATTGTATGCAAGGTTGTCGTACTTGTCGCAATAGGAGTCGCGCTGTCCGCCATATTGCTTTATCCGACTTTCCGGTCGTTGTCGCTGACATCTGCCGCTGGAGATCATTTCCCGCGAAAATTTGAATTGATCGGCGAGCCGCTGACTTATTTAGGGCAGATGTTCCCGTTTTTACAGCCAACCGTTCGCTCAGGTGCTCCAAATCTTTATTGCGGGCTTCCCGTATTGTTTCTATTGCCGATATATTTCTTGTCGGGTCGTATTCGTGTCAGAGAGAAGATTTTGAACGGGCTCTTGCTGCTATTTATCTTTTTGTCGTTCGACATCAAAATCCTCAATTTTCTCTGGCACGGTATGCACTACCCGAATCAACTCCCATACCGATACTCTTTCGTTGCGATATTCCTGCTTTTGGCGGTCGCATACGACGGATTACGTTCAACTCGTGAATTCAGACCGCTCGAAATCGGATTGCTGGGAACTTGTCTTGCGTTTGTCGCTCCTGTCGTTTTTGCTCTCGATTCCGAACTGAAGACAGCCCCATGGACGCAGTGGGGAACTCTAATTTTTATACTAATTTACACACTGCTGTTTTCATCATTCAGAATGCGATCGATCAAACGCAACATTCAGGTCAATCTCCTTCTCGCCGTTATGCTACTTGAGGTTGCTCTCTCAACATTCTCGGGAGTCTACCACATCGGACAGAATGAATATTTTGGCGTTCGTGACGGCTATTCGTCAGGTGCCATCGTCACATCCATACGGGAAGCCGCCAAACAGACAAAAGCGATGGATGAAGACAAATCGTTTTACAGGATGGAAGTCAAACCCCACAAGACATCGAATGACCCCGCACTTTATGGCTTAAATGGTCTATCTTTATTCGCTTCATCATCTCCGAAAGCACCGGTTGCTTTCTTCAAAAATGCCGGATACCAAAATAACGGCATCAACAGTTACCAGTACAGGGGATCGACCTTATTTTGCGATTCGCTGTTTCGCATCAAATACGTGATCGCGCGCGATAAGCTTCCTTATGAAGACCATGAGCGTGTCATTACGCTCGGTAACAGCCATGTGACGGTGTATCGGAACGACTATACTTTTCCTCTTGCTTTTGTTGCGGATGAGTCGCTCCTAGAATATAAAAGCCGTTACGGTGATCCATTCAAAACTCAGGGCGATCTTGCCAACGCTCTGATCGGCGAGAAAGTTTCACTCTTTTCCAAGCTGAGAGCTCAATCTCGAGAAGGAGATGGTGTCAGTTCGTCGTCTTTAGCCAATACTCGTTTTTCCTTCTCGCGTCCGGCAGGTTCCGTTGACTGGGAAATTGAATTGAACTGGAAAGCGAAACAAGCTGGTCCTCACTATTTAAGTCTCGATATGAGTACAACTGAAATCGAAAAGGCATGCGTCGAGGTTAAAGGACAATCCATCTCAATTGATAAGAAGAAGAAAGGGATAAGCGAAATAGGCTCCCTTGCCAAAGGAGACGAGATACGGCTATTGATCGAGCCCTCAGATACCATCGATTCAGGCAGTTTTGA
>JAAZMK010000120.1 GCA_012798865.1 Clostridiaceae bacterium
CCAATGCCCTTCTCAACATGAATCCTGTAATCGTCCAGGGAGCCTGTCAAATCGATTTGGCTCGATCCGACCCCCAACTTGAAAGCATTTCTTCCCAATAGTGTGCCGGAAAATTCAAGATCACCAACACCCATGTCCAATTCCAGATTGTTAAAATGACTCTTCCTGATAGAAAGTTTCCCCACACCGGCATCAATGAGCGCGTTGTCGGTTGCAGCTACATTTTGCATCACAACTTTTCCTGCGCCGAAATTCACATCGATCACTTTTGCCCGTATGTCTTCCAGATCCGTTTTCCCCGCACCTGTACTTATGTGCACTTCATCAAATACCGTGCCTTCGGGGATGAAAAGTCTAAGCACGGCATCGCCATTTCCGGAGAGGAAAAATCTTTTCTTATCCTTTACGAAAAGCTCATTCTCATTCTCCAAGACTGTTAAATCCTTACAGTTGCTTTCCACCCTAAAAACAGCATCCGGGGCTGTCAAGATCTCGAGATCTACTTGATGAACTTCAATCTTCAAGACTTTAATCTCGTTTCCTATCTCAAATGTCTTAAATTCACGAGTGGCATTTGAAGACAACACGGGTAAAAAGTACGACAAAAGTCGCATAAACCCCGCTAACACACCAACGACCAATAAGACAGCTAGCGCGATAGCGGCATATTTTATTATATAATGCCAAGATTTCATGTGATGTCGATACCTCCAAAGACACTGCTTGCCCTGATATACAAGGTTATTTTCTTATCTTGCAGATTGTCGGACGTAACTGTTTTTTGTCTCTTGTCCGAGACACCTCCGAAAAACGTCTCGGAAGCAATCTCAACGTGCACATGATCGGGAACTTTTATACTGATGCCCGCGAAGACGACTGACGCAGTAATGACGCAATCTTCTTCAATGATCGCATATCGAAGGTCGCACGAAATACTTCCAAAAACGGCATCCAATTCAGCACCTCTAAAAACTTGTCCGCTAAAATCGATCTTGTGCCCTGAAAAAGCCGCCGTATCTTTTACGGGAACCTGCTTATCGTGCTTCAGTTGTTCAATTCTCTCATGTGTTCCGCGACGCCACGAGGAAGGGAAAATCAGCTTCAGACCGATCAAAACGATAATAATCGGAATTAGCAACTTCCAAATCAACGAGAAATCAAGAATGCCTTGAGCCGAAAGAAGCAAGGCTACACCGATACCAAGACCGAATAAACTCCCCAACTTGTCGCGATTGCTGAACAAACCGACAAAAGATGGAACGATAATGAAGAGCGCCCACCATCCGTTAAAAAAGATTTTAATATCGGCTATACCTAGGACCTTCAACGCGAAGACGACACCTATCGCCACCAATGCAAGACCCCAAAGGATTCTAGCTATTTTTCTATTATTCATAATCCTTCTTCTCCAAAACAAAAGATAGTATTCAGCAAGAGGGGGTGTCTTACAGTGTTTCTATTGCCTTCTCCCCTTCTCACAGTTCCATTATTACACAGACAAGTCAAATGAAATGTGCCAAAAGTAATGTATTGATTCATTGTTAGGACATATTTGTGAAAGATTAAAATTTAAGTAAAAGAACACCCGGGAGTCTTTGGGAAGATGAAGCTCAAAATCCCTTGGAATCAATGGATTTTGAGAATAGAAAATAGGTTTCTGACTTGCTGACAAAAACAACTGCCATATCTTTTGGGAAAGAAAAACTCATATTGATAGAAAAAGCATACTCTCAGCAAATTTTACTAGAGTAATTTATCCTTATACGATAATAACCGCATTGCCTCTTTGTTGCTTGCACTGTTTTTTAACCTCTGCGATCGCTTTAGACAAAGCACTGCTTTCAGTGAAAACTCTTTCTTGGTTTGTCACGACAGCCATAGACAAAGTGGTAATCGGAAAGTTATCCGTGAATCCGTGCCGGTCTTTAGCCATGATATAGCCGCGCTCCCAATCCAATGAGGAATATAGAGGTTGAATCAGGTTAAAAAAGGTATTAATAATACTGTCACATAGATTTTGTATGCTTTCGATATCGCGATGTCGAGTAACAATTACAAAATCGTCCCCCCCTATATGCCCCATAAAATCATCCTTGGCACAGCATTGCATCATGGCTTGCGCTAAAGTCTTCAACATGGAGTCTCCGTTGGGGAAGCCATAGACATCGTTATAAGCTTTAAAATTATCCAAATCCAAATAAATGATAGCGTAGGGTTCCGATCCTCTAATCACTGATTCGATTGTGAATTGTATGGTGTTGTTGCCGGGAAGCCCCGTAAGCGGACTTGCATCGGCAGCCCTCTTTTCACGCATATCGATGGCAGCAAGCAGCAAATCCCTAACGGTGACAACTCCCTTATATTTCCCCTGTTCGGTGACAATGATGGCATCATAAACGCTGTCAAGATTCCTAGCCATGGCCTTATTCGCCGTTTCATCCACAGTAGTGCTTGAGTCTACCGTCATGTACTCCCAGTTTAATAATTCATTTACGAAGCGACGACAGTTCAGTGAGTAACCATATTGCCCGCTAAAACATCCAAGCAAATAATTTCGGGTAAGAATTCCGTGGACATTGCCTTCATCATCCGTGACGCACACCTCTGTCATCTCAGGGGCTCGTCTCATTTGTTCATAAACCGAGAGTGCCTTGTCATAGGGCGCAACCGTCTCCTTGCGTTTGCAAATAGCTCCCACTGTCTCTACTCCCGGAAGCAACGGAAGAGGAGATTGATTTTTTTGGCGCACCTGCCGGATCATAACCTCCACATCTGCCGGTAAAACCTGAAATTTCCCGTCCGGACAAGCTAAAAAGCATCCTTGCCCGTAATCCACATCTAAATCGATGAGAGTAGTCAGTTCCTCTTTTGTCTCGATTCCTTCGGCAATAACCTGAATACCGGATTCCCTGCAGAACTTAACAATACCCAAAACAACTGAACGCTTTTTGCTATCTTTGTGGATTCCTCTCACGATAGACATATCTATTTTTATAAAATCAGGAGAAAAGGAACACACCCGTACCAGACCTGAATAACCTGTGCCGAAGTCGTCAACCGCTACCTTAAAGCCTTGACTCTGATAATGATCGAGCACCTTGGTGAAAACATCGGGCGAGTTAATCGAACTTTTTTCCGTAATTTCAAAAATAATATCCTCAGAATTCAATCCCAAACTCAAAAGCTTATTTTTTGTAAATCCCGTAATAAATTCACTGTCATAGATGATATTGGGATCCACATTTAGGGAGAGCTTCATTCGAGCCGGTTTTAGATTCGCGCCCTTTAGCGCCTGAGTACGACAAAGCATCTCAAATTCCCATAATTTATTGGCTCTAGTCGCCTCTTCAAAAAGTTCCTCTATGTTCAAATGACAATCGGGTAGAGTGACGCGACTCAGAGCTTCATAGCCGTAAATCACACCGTTTTGAAGAGATACAATGGGTTGGTACACAGGGCGAATACATTGTCCATCCAAAATATCCTCTATCAATGGACTGATTGGATTCGAGCGTACGATTTTTTCTGTAGGCTCATGAAGCAATCCTGTATTCCCCTCCTGTTTGCGTTTTTTTCTTAGCAACCTGCCCAACATATTTATTAGTTCCTTTCACACAGTGTTTACGGTCGTTTAGAAAGTTTAGCACTGTGATGTAAAAGGATTGTAAGCGTCAATGCAAAAATAAGGGAGATTTCTCCATCACAAACACATCGTCTCCTGCTCAAACGCGTTGAAATCGACGACTTATCGCACACGAAAAAGGCGACAGACTTTCTGTCAAAATCTGCCGCCTTATCCGGAATAATTTATGTATTGAAAGGAGAATAACCTATGGGTGTAAATTGAGGTGTATAGGCGCTAGCTATCAATCTCACCTCCACTTTGCGGGGTCATATTGCGCGGCCCACCAGATCAAAGCCTCGGGACCGTAGTCCTCACTGACTTCATAATCATCGACATATATATGGGCGTTTATACCTTCGCTAGGATTACCGTTCCGATCCGTTCCGCCATTTTTATTATAAGCCTGTCCGTAAAATTTATATATTGAAACCCCACCTTCGGCATCAAAATCAATCTTTTCAATAAATGTATTGCTTACGATGTCGTAAACTGCTAGCGGTCCGGGCTTTATGCCCGTCGTCAGCTCCTGAACTGCAAATGCGGTTTGAGCATTCCGCATGATTACAGCATCCGCAGCGACTCGGGCTTTCTCTACCACGCCATGATAAACGGGAATAGCAATCGCTACGAGGACGGCGATGATTGCGACCACGATAAGTACTTCCATTAGAGTAAAACCATTTTGCTTTCTGATTTTCACTTCAATCAACTCCCATATTCATATTAGAAAGTCTTACATTCATTTTTTACATTGCGCACCGTTAGCAGTATATCGGGCACCTCTGCAAAATGCAATGCAAATGTTACTTTTATACTGCGTATCCAGGAAAACAGCTGAATGCCGCCTACAACTATAATTATTTGAATGAGTCGGGAATATGAGTTAAAGATGATTGTTATGATTGCTATTGTTGCATTTTTCCCTGATTCGGAATGGTATAAGTAGACTGAATATAGTAGCGTCTATTACATAAATTCACCGTATATATAAAATAGAACCGCCAATGGCGTAACCACTGACGGTTCCTAAAATATTATTGTTATTCACTGTTCTATTGACGGGGAGCATAACAATTTTGAAACAGCTCCCTTTATCAATTACTTATCCTAGCAGTCGGTTATAAGCTAATCTCTATGCTTCGACATTATCTTCTTGCGTTCTAATAGGATTAATCCACCTGCGAAGAAGAACATCAGTGCAAACCATGGGTAATGTCCGCTACTCTCTCCCGTTGTTGGCAGATCATCGCTTGGTTGAGTTTCCTCAATATCTGGTTCTTTGATTATAAGCAAATAGATCGAAGAAGAGCCTGTTTTAGAAACAATTTCAACTATGTGACTACCTTCAGGCAGAGTCTCAAGGAATTCCGGTTTGAAAGAAATGGTCGTTGAGCCTTCTTTATCTTTTACATCATAGTTTGATTCATCTACAGTTTCATCGTCTACCTTGACATGTGAAAAGTCATCAGAAGGAGTATCTGTATCGAAGGTCGCGGGCGATTTTGTACCCTTGGTCCATTCCTGAATTTCTGACTCTATCGGCGCTTCCGAGTCATCCTTTTCAAGCCCGCATCTGCCACAGACCAAAACTGACACTCCGGGTTCCGTACTGGTGGGCATTTTCTTGACCTTCCGCTCCCACTTGTGTCCGAGGGCAGGGATTTCCTCATCGGGACCCTGCTCCTTACAGTATTTGCAGCTTTTGCTCTTCAAGCCCGTCTCGGTACAGGTGGGCTCTTTGATTACTTTTGTCTCCCATTCGTGTTTCCCGTCGGGACTATCCGAGCTCGGACATTCAGGCGGCGATGTTCCATAAGGCGTCACACTCACGATATTCGAGTCTTGGTCAAGTATTACTTCGTACAGATTCGACCACTCGGAATGTACACCCCATTCAGTAGCATGAGTGAACCTGACTCCCACATATACTGTCTCATTTGCCAAGTCAATACCCGGAGGACCCGAATACAGTTCAGGATGTGCAAAGTCTATAGATGTCTCGTTTTCCGGATTGGTAATCTCACCACATAATGCAGTATTCATCATGTCCGTGGATAACGATACCTCCCATTCAGTATTCCATCCATCAGGCGGCCAAACCCACGACAAAAGAAGGGTACTCGGATAACTTGGGTTGACACCCGTCGTAAGACTCGGTGGAGACGGCGGTGTTGGCGTCGACTCCGCAAACACTTCGCTCGGCATGCCCGGAAGGAGCGCCATCAGCGTGAATACAAGCACAAGCAACCATACTAACGTCCTATTATTCTTCATTTTTTAGATCTCCTTGTCATGTGTACACTCCCTCAACTAAGAAGTGTTGTTTTTGAACTAGCTTCATTGACATGCTTTACTAACGAGCAATCGCTCTCTCAAAGTACAATTTCACTTTATGGTAATGGAACAATTGATTCAACATACTCGGTCACATTCGGTCGTTTTTGGTCGCATTCGGTCATCAGGCATCTTAATTATGTGCCACTGGGCACACCACATCATACAAAGCTTTTTTCGTATTGACATTCAATTTTTGGCATGAGCTGAGGGCGCGATGGCATCCGAAAAAGGCGAATACAGCATGCTTTATCGTTTCAAAGACAGCAGCGAAATCGCGCTACACATTCCGGACAGAAAATGAACTCTCAAAACAAAAAAGCAGTTACCAATACGGGAAAACGTATCAATAACTGCGTTTCAGGTTGGTGGACGATAAGAGATTCGAACTCTCGACCTCTGCGATGCGAACGCAGCGCTCTCCCAGCTGAGCTAATCGCCCGTAAATGCCTATTTCGACAGGCACTTTGCCATTTTAACATAGATTTTTGATTTGTCTAGAGAAGTTACCTCTGACCTCTATCCTAACCGTACAAAAGACCGGTAGCCCAATTAGTGAGGCGAACGGGCAAGATTTTGAACAGCACCAAAACGAGACGGTAGAAGAAGCCGATGCCGTAGAGCGGTTTCGGTGAGCTCTTTCTCGCAATGCGGAGCATTTTTCGGGCAACCGATACAGCGGATACCCCCATCTGCTCATCGTGTTCCATTCTGGCGATTGATCGGTGATAACGTGCAGAGACATGAGGTGTGTCGCACGTCACCTTTTCGCGGCTAGCGGTGAAGCCGGTCGCCGTATCGCCGGGCATAATGGCGACGGCGCGTATACCGTCGTGTTTCAGTTCCGTATTGAGTGCGAGTGCCAGCATGTTGAGGCTCGATTTGACGGCAGAATAGAAGCTCTGATAAGGGAGCGAGACAACAGCAGCGATTGAACTCGTTAAAATGATCCGACCTTTGCTGCGTGCCAAAAACGGAATACTCTTGCGTACAGTATCCATGGCGGCAAAGACGTGAACGTCAAACATCCTGACCACCTGCTCCTTCGGCGTATCTGAAATGGGACCGGAAATCCCGAATCCGGCATTCGAAAACAGCACATCAAACGAGTCAGTCAATTCGCCAATCTGCGAAAAGGCGTCGTTCAAAGATTGCTCGTCTGTGATGTCACATGCGATCTGGTGGAGCGTCCCTTTGTTATTAAAACTCTCGCGTGGATGCACCGTCCTCGATAAACTGAAGACTTCACATCCGTCTTGAAGCAAAAGATTGACCAATTCTTTGCCGATACCGGAACTTCCGCCCGTTATAACTGCCTTCTTGATTTTAAACATCAGAGACATCTCCCCCGCTCATCATCTATAAACAAGTTTAGACTATTATAACCATCTTTTAAGATGGCATGAAAATCTCCGAGGCACGAGTGTGCATTCTGGTGAAGCAAAGACGACTGGTTTTTCGACGAATTTGCGACTTTACAAATATTTTACATTATTAACATCATCAGAAAATAGAGCTTTTCTACGATAAAACCGTCAATGAATGACAAGCAAAAACAAAACGAAAAAAATATAATGGAGAAAGTAAGGAAGTATGAAAATGAAAAAACAACTTATGACCATTCTGACAGTCGTAATGGCGCTTGTGATGATTTTCACGCTCGCCGCTTGCGAAAAGAAACCTGATCCCAATGGATCGGAACCCGTAGTACCTGACAAGACGGACCCCGCACCTAGCAAGCAGGATCCCCCCCCGGTTGGCGACAAGACCATTCACGTCTACACACGTGACTCAGCGTCCGGAACACGCGAAGGTTTTGAAGCTGTCATCGGCTTCAAGGGAGAGCTGACGGAAAAGGCGAATGAAGTCTCTTCAAACGGCACCATGGCACAACAGGTCGGACAGGACGTCAACGGTATCGGCTACGTCTCGCTCGTCACCAACTTTGCCGAGAACAACCTCAAGCCTCTGAGCTATGAAGGCGTTGAGGCCACTGAGGCAAACGTCATCAATGGAACTTACACACTCAAGCGTCCGTTCTGCTTCACCACACGTGCCGCTGATGACTACAAGAGCGAAGAGCAAAAGCAAATCGTCGCGGCGTTCCTCGCCTACATGACGGACTCAAAGGAAGGTCGTGAGGTCGTTGTCGCTGCAGGCGGCATCACCGATGTTGAAGGTGGGAAGCCTTGGAACGAGATTAAGAAAAACCATCCTATCGTTGATCAAGACAACAGTGCGCTCACGATCGTCTGTGGCGGATCAACCTCAGTCGAGAAATGCGTAAAGGCGGCATTGGAGTCATTCCAGGGTATCGCCGGAAACGTTCAGTTCAAACTCGATCAGACAGGTTCCGGTGACGGCTGGGCTCGCGTGCTCGGCGATGAAAAAGACGGTCCGAACGCTTCTGACATCGGTTTCGCATCGAGAAAGTTTAAAGAAGATAAAGAGCCTGTCGGCACGGCAATGCGTAGCGAAGCATTCTGCCAAGACGCCATTGTCGCAGTCGTCCACAAGGACAATCCCCTCAGCAACGTCACAAAAGATGATCTCTACAAGATCTTTACCGGCGCTACCGCGACGTGGGACGAAGTAGGAAAATAGCAACATAGACAGAAGCACAGAACAAAGGGCGGGAGCTTTCGCTTCCGCCTTTTCACTAATCGATGATAATATCAAACAGTGAGATACAGGTTAACTCGAATGATTTTCGGCATATAATAAAAGGAAGTTTGTGAGAACGATTGACGGTGCAGTTGATAAATGCAAGTTGTCGTCTGCACCATTATCATGTCTAGCGCATTGGCTGTAGAGTAAACGGATAGAATATGGGAAACACGAATGAGAATTATATGGCGTCAGAAGCAAAATTCGCCAAGATACGTAAAAGGAGGCGAGGAACTGACGTCCTTTTCAGGAATTTATTCAGGATAGCCGGAGTGATTGCCGCGATGATGGTGATCCTCATCATCATCTTCGTCACGTCGAGAGGAGTGCGACCTTTCTTGGGCAGTGCGGAAGAGAGAGTCGATCTCAAATACTTCTTGACCGGATCGCGCTGGCGTGCCGACCAAGGAATCTATGGACTTGGATTTGTCATTATCAACACGCTAATTGTTTCCGTCACGGGAGGATTGCTTGCGCTGCCGTTGGCAATTCTGAGCGCTGTACTCATCACAAGGATTGCAAAAGGAAAACTCAGTATCTTTCTTACAACAATTGTGGAGACGCTCGCTGCGATCCCCTCTGTTGTTTACGGAGTCTTTGCCGCCGGTAAAATTACGATACTCGTTAGAGACCTCGCTAATTTGTTCGGGATCTCTACCTACGGAGGTAACTCCTCCCTCGCCGTCATTCTGCTCCTTGCTATCATGACATACCCCACGATGACGACGCTTGCCGTATCCGGTATTCGAGCCGTACCGAAAGAGCTCGACTCCGCCTCCCTCGCCCTCGGCGCCACCCCGACACAAACATCGTTCAAAGTGATTGTTCCCGCCGCGCGATCCTCCATCGCAACGGGGTTCACGCTCGGACTCGGACGCGCCTTCGGGGAAGCGACGGCTGTCTCCATGATTGCAGGCAACGCCTTGGCTGGACCTTCTTGGAATCCCTTCGATATTACAAGAACACTGACCTCGACCATGCTGACCGGACTACATGAGACTTCGGGTATTGATTACGAAATACGTTTTTCCGTCGGTGTTGTCCTTATGATTGTCATTGTATCGATGAACCTTCTCGTACATGCCGCCAAGCGGAGATTAGAGAAGAAAGGAGGCGCGGTCTCATGACACGCATACGCAAGATAAAAGATACCGTAATGCAATCGTTTACTTGGATCGCCTCCGGCATATCAGCGTGGGTTCTCGTCGCAATACTCGTTTTTATCTTTTCTAACGGTTGGAAACTTCTCGACCGCTCCGTTCTTTTTGGCGATTACCATGCTAAAAACATTGTCTCCGGTTTTAGCGATGAACATGACGTTAATGCAACGTTTACCCCGCCCGAGCCGCTTGAGGACGACGAGGTCATCTCCACGAGATTCGGTTTTGCCGTTCGCGACGAGATCGATAAAGAAAAGAACCATGTACACACACTCACATGGGTCGACGACCACTCGCCTCTCCGTAACGGAAAGATTACGACAGCAGGTCCGACTCAGGGAAAACCGGCTCCGTTCAAAGCCGGCATGAACATTAATAAACTCATTTTTATAGATAGCTCGGGCGAAGAAATCACGGTCGGACGCTTGAAACAGCAGAGTCCGCAAGAGTGGATTCCAATCCTCGAACGCGATGCTAGGCAGATCACTGAATTTCACGGTAAAGAGCCGGGCGGCGGTATGCGCGGTTCTCTTGTCGCGACGCTCATGCTGATCGGATTGTCACTTCTCTTTTCAGTACCGATCGGCATCTTCGCAGCGATTTACCTTTATGCCATAGCTAAACAGAATCGCCTGACGATGTTCGTTCGTTCATCCATCGAGCTCTTAGCCGGTGTCCCATCGATCATTTTCAGTATGATGGGTATCACGCTCATCTTCCCTATTATTCAATTATTCGGAGCGAGCGGGCAGAGCATTATTCTCGGCAGTCTTACGATGGCCGTTCTCCTCTTGCCTGTCCTGATCCGACAGACGGAAGAAGCTTTACGTTCCGTTCCGTCCTCCTACGCCCAGGCAAGTCTTGCGCTGGGTGCGACACAGACGGAAACACTCTTCCGCGTCGTATTGCCATCCGCAAGAAACGGCATTTTTTCCGCCTGTCTTCTCGCTGTCAGCCGTATCATCGGCGAATCTGCAGCACTTATTTTCACGATGGGAACTGCGATCCAAGATTCGCCTTCAGTTGGATCCGGAGCCACTTCACTCGCTGTGCAGATCTACGTTCTGATGGGAGGCGAGAACCCGAACTTCGAACTGGCGTCCGCCATCTCCATCGTGATCCTCATCCTTGTACTCGCACTCAATTTGACTGTCAAGGTCGTTTCTGCTCTGTCAGATAAGAAAGGAAAAGCATAGTGTCCGCATCAAAGTTGAAAAAAATTATGAACCGTGCCGGCGGCACAAAGAAAGAAACTATGGCAAGCACTTCGCATTCTTCCGAAATATCACAACGCGATCATATTGCCTTCGCTTTGGAAGATGTCAACTTGTTTTATGGTGACTTCCAGGCACTTAGAGATATTACGTTCGACTTGCCGGCACATCAGGTTACGGCTTTCATCGGACCCTCCGGTTGTGGAAAATCGACACTCCTGCGATGTTTCAATCGCATGAATGATCTCATCGACAACTGTCGTATCGAAGGCGCCATCTATCGAAACGGCGTCAACATTAATAGTGATTCCGTCGATGTCGTCGATTTGCGCACCCATGTCGGCATGGTCTTCCAGCAACCTAACCCGTTCCCGAAGAGCATTTACGATAATGTCGCTTACGGTCTCGTCTGCCAAGGCGTGAGAAGCAAGAAGGTGCTTGATGAGGCTGTCGCATCGTCCCTCAAAAAAGCAGCCTTGTGGGATGAAGTTAAGGATCATCTCAGACGAGACGCGACACAACTTTCCGGCGGACAGCAGCAACGCCTTTGTATCGCCCGCGCCATCGCCTTGCAACCCGATGTCATCTTAATGGATGAGCCTACATCGGCGCTCGACCCAATCGCGACTGCTCGCATTGAGGACTTAATCACACAACTAAAAGAAGAGTACACGATCGTCATCGTCACTCACTCCATGAGTCAGGCGGCCCGCATCAGCGATAAAACAGCATTTTTCCTCCTAGGCGACCTGATTGAATTCGGACCGACTGACGACATCTTCCAGAACCCGCGCGATACGCGAACGGAAGATTACATCACGGGTAAATTCGGATAGGTATCGTTCATCCTCCTTATATGTCCGGGGATGGGCGATACCGCTGGAGTAAGGATAGGTTGTTCAAACCTGACCTTTACAGAGGAAAGCGAAAGCGTACATAATATATATAAAAATAGGAGTATTCCGAAATGGTAAACAGACTCGAATTTCAAGAAGATTTATCAGCAATCCATCGCGAGATGATCAGACTAGGCTCAATGGCGGAAGCGGCGATCAATAAGGCGATGCAAGCTTTGCGCGAAAGCAATGCCGTTCTCGCTCACGAAGTCATTCAAGGTGACGATGCCATCGATACGCTCGAACGCGAAATCACTCAGGAATGCGTCAGACTTATCGCGAGACAACAACCCAGAGCAAGTGACCTGCGCGACATCACCGCTAACATGAAGCTTGTCACCGACTTGGAACGTATCGCCGACCATGCCGAAGAAATTGCGAACAGCACACTCGCGATTATCGACTCGGGACTGACCATTCAGATTCCTGCCGATTTTCACATGGTGAATGACCTTGTCACGCATATGTTACATGAGGCCCTTGATGCCTATGTCTCGCGTGATCTTGCATTGGCATACCACGTCATCAGAACGCGCGACCGCATCGGGTTCGTCGGTCAGGGGCTTTTAAAGCTGATCGTCATGACGATGCAGGAAGAGCCGAGTTCTATTCCCGCGCTCGTCCAGCTTATCCTCGTCGCCAACCATCTGCAACGAGCTGCGGATCATACACAAAATGTTGCCGAGTGGATCGTGTATCATCTGCGCGGAACATATGTCTCGGATCTCAAAGATCTGCCCGAAGAAGAGACGTCGGATGCGAACACAGCAGCTGATGAGCAGGAAAACGACTCACCGTCGTCATCCGATTTGGACGGTGAAGGATAATATTCGGTCGCTACACAAAGAGGGAGTAAAAACAGAATATTATGAAACCAACAGACTACCTACATGAAAATCCGCGCATCATTTGCCTCGTTGAAGACGATGACTCGATTCGTGAACTCCTTGTTTTTAACTTGGAAAGCGAAGGATACGACGTGCGCTCGTTTTCACGAGGTCAGAAACTTTTTGACATGCTTATGTCATTTCCGGAAGATCAATTTATTTCTCTTTTCATTCTCGATATCATGCTCCCCGACATGGATGGATACGAGATTCTAAGACGTTTGCGAAAAGATCCGCGCTTTGAACTCTCCTCTTTCCTCATGCTGACAGCCCTTTCGTCGGAACGCAACAAGCTGAAAGGTTTTGATGAGGGCGCCGATGATTACTTGACGAAGCCTTTCGGGATGGGAGAACTTATGGCTCGTACGCATGCGTTACTTGCGAGGAGCGATCAGCGTCTCGTTTTAGCGGGAAAACTAAAGAAATCCGACAAGGGTGACGACAAGGATACGATCGAAGAACGCATCATCCATCACGGGAGAATTGTCGTAAATGATACACGCCACCGCGTGTGGTTTAACGACCTTGAAGTAGACATGACGCGTATGGAATACAATCTTCTCGTTTTTCTCCTCGAGCATCCCGGATTCGTTTTATCGCGCGATGTTCTGCTCGCGCGCGTGTGGGGTTACGACTACGAGGGTGAATCAAGGACTGTCGACGTCCATATCCGCGGTCTACGTAAAAAACTCGAAGAGAGTGACTTGAGTCCCGACATCATTGAAACGGTGCACGGTGTCGGCTATCGATTGAAAGAGGCTGATCATGCGTAAGAAAATCACCTTGATTGTCATTACTGTTCTCGTCATTGCCATTCTGGCAACGTCCATCATGGCGATCAGTGAAGCGCGCAAAATGAATCGCACAACTACTCGCAATCACGTCATCGCGATCACCAATTGGATGACGACTGAATATTCACAAACATCTGATTTGAGTCATATCGCCAAAAGGCTCGTCGACCAGTTTATGGCGCGTAACATCCCACTCCGCGTCACGCTCATCAAGACGACGGGAGATGTCATCTTCGATTCAGAAGCTGAAGATTTGGAAAGCCATCTCATGAGACCCGAAGTCCAAAAAGTATTAAAGAGCGGTCAGCCAGCCGAGGAAATACGCTACTCGAAGACATTGGGTTTTGACCTTTACTACTATGCTGCACTTATCGCGGACAGCGATTTGATCGTTCGCATCGCGTACCCGCTCTCTCTTGAGGACGACACCGTGCGCTCCGTACGCACACACGTTCTCTTGATCGGACTTATCTCCATACTTCTCATGGGTGGAATCCTCGCCTTTGCGATTCATAAGATTACGCAACCGATCGAAACGATCACCGAATCATTCGAAAATCTCGCCAATGGGATCGCTGCCACTCGCATTGAGGAGGATCATCAAGTATATCCCGAGTTAAGAAGGCTTTCCGTTTCTTACAATCGAATGGCAGATACTTTGGAGGAACAACAATCATCGCTTCGCCAGAAGCAGAGTTTCCTCGATGCGCTAGTTGGGGGTCTTTCATCCCCAATCGTCGTCGTCGATGAAAAGGCCGACGTGATCTTTATCAATGAACGAGGGATGCAGACGTTCAGGCGCTTCATCGATCCCGTAAAATATCCATATCCGCTCTTCCTCCTGACACACGATGAAGAGATCTCCAAATTCGCGATCGAGATTATGAGCGGACAGACACAGGAACGCGAACTCGTCAGGACACTGACGACCTCGGAGGGAATGCGCAGTTATCATCTGACTCTCTCTCCTCTGTACGATCGTCGCGTTGCCATCCTCTTCCACGATCGCACGGCAGAAGCAGAAGCCGCACGCCTGCGTTCCGATTTCGTCGCGAACGTGACGCATGAACTTCGCACACCGTTGACTTCCATTCGAGGCATGATCGATACCTTGCGTTCGGGGCGCGTGATGAACGAGGAGCAAACAGATCGATTCCTGCAACTGATGGACGTCGAAAGTCAGCGTTTAGAGCGCCTCGTCTCTGACTTGCTCGTCCTTTCTGATATCGAACAAAACGCGGTCAATTTGAACGAAGATTATTTCGATCTCACGGAACTTGCGAATGAGGTGATAACACAAATGGAGCCGTACGCAACTGAGCAAAAAGTCTCGCTGAAACTCTCGAACAGCAAACATCTTCAAATCTCAGCCAGTCGAGATCACGTAAAACAGCTGCTTATGAACTTGATCGACAACGGCATCAAGTATAATCGCCCCGGTGGAACGGTCACAGTGAGTTGGTCCACTTTTGACACACGCATTAAGACACAGACAGATAGACAGGGCGTCTCACGCCTTACCTTTTCTGTAGAAGATAACGGAATCGGAATTTCCGAAGCCGATCAAAGTCGTATCTTCGAGCGTTTTTACCGGATTGATCGCAGTCGTTCTCAGGAACCGAAAGGTACGGGACTCGGTCTTGCGATCGTTAAGCATATCGCTCTCCTATACAACGGTGACGTCAGCGTGAGAAGCAGGCTCGGTATCGGGACAACGATCTATGCCTCGCTCATCATCCCTGTGGAAAAGCAGACTTGACGATTCCAAGATCGATCATTTCCACATAAAAGCGGGGCAGTTTCAGAAGAAGATGCCCCGCTTTCAATCGCACCTTAATGTCAGTTGATCAGCGAACGAATCCAATCGAAAAGATTAAATCGTGAAAAGACAGAACCCATGACGAGTGAGACGACCGACATGATCTTAATAAGAATATCAAGTGATGGTCCGACCGTGTCTTTCAGAGGGTCACCAACCGTATCACCGACAATTGCCGCATCGTGTGCATCCGAATCGCGATCGACTCCCTCAACACCGCCAACCTCAATGTATTTCTTAGCATTATCCCAAGCGCCGCCGACATTACCCGTGAACAGCGCCAACATAACGGCGGACAGCGTCGATCCAAGTAGCAACCCTGCAACAAAGAGAGGACCGAAGATCAATCCGCTGAGGACGGGAACGACAACGGCGAGGAGTGCGGGCGCTCTCATCTCGCGCAGTGCACCTCTCGAAGCGATGGATATGCATGACTCATAATCAGGAAGTACCTCTCCTTCGATAAGACCTTTAATTTCTCTAAACTGACGACGCACTTCGACAACCATAATGCGCGCCGTCTTCGTAACTGAGTCGATCAACATACCGGAAAACATCCAGGGGAACGCTGCGCCAACGATCATGCCGACGAGCGTCATCGGATGAATGGCATTCAACAGCAATTCCGCTTCCGCCGGTGTAAAAGAATAGAGATACGATGTCATCATGGAAAGCGCCGCCAGCGCAGCCGATCCGATCGCAAATCCCTTACCGATTGCTGCCGTCGTATTGCCTACAGCATCGAGTGTATCAGTAATCTGGCGAACTTCATCATCGAGATAGCTCATCTCAGCGATACCACCCGCATTGTCCGCGATCGGTCCGTAAGTATCGACGGAAACGGTCGTAACGACAAACGACAACATACCGGTCGCAGCCATCGCGACGCCATACATACCTGCGAGCAGATAAGCACCTAAGATGGCAATGCCTAGCGTGATGCTTGGATACATCGTCGATTTCATTCCAACGGACATACCCTCCGTGATCGTCAGTCCGACACCTTCACGTGTCGCCTCAGCGATCGTTTTCGTCGGTTTAAATGAATAGCTTGTGTAATATTCGGCAAAAACGCCTACGACAATGCCGCTCAAGACACCCATAGCCGATGCGAGCAGGGGCGAGATCCAGCCGGCCGCAAAACCTGCCTTATCCATGTCGACCGCATCGACTTTCGAGAAAAGAAGCCACGCCATTAAAACACCGAAGACGATGGTCAGTGATGCTGAGATCCATGTAGAGAGATTGAGCTCACGGTGCGGATTATCGGAAAGCTTGCGTTTGATAAGCAGAGAAGCGATGCCGAGCACACAGGCTACGAGACCGCCCGCCGCAAAGATAAGCGGAAAATGAATCATCGCTCGCACAAGACTCTCGCTGACGATAACGTGCACATCGCGAAACACTTCCAAAGCGAGAATGACAGCAGACAAGATCGCACCGACATATGATTCGAGCAGATCGGAACCAAGACCCGCTACGTCGCCAACGTTATCACCAACGTTATCGGCGATTGTCGCAGGGTTGCGCGGGTCGTCTTCCGGAATACGGTATTCCGTTTTTCCGACAAGGTCTGCGCCCATGTCAGCGGCTTTCGTGTAGATACCGCCGCCTACGCGGTTGAACATCGCGATGATGGAACAGCCGAGTGCATATCCCGATAACGTCACCGTGAACGTTACGGGCAGCCCCCACCAGTTTGTCGTCACATCTCCGGCGATGAGTGCGTCCAACTGTCCCATTGCTTGACCAAAAACGAGATAAACAATGATAATACCGAGCATGGCAAAACCGCCAACGCTCAACCCCATCACCGTACCGCCGCGATAAGCGACTTTCAGCGTCTCGCCCAGATTGCGTGTTTTCTCCGCCATATTCGTTACGCGGACATTTGAGTATGTAGCGATCTTCATCCCGACAAATCCCGCCGTGGCACTCATAATGGCTCCAACAACAAACGCCACAGCCATTTGCCAAGAGATTAGAACTCCGAGAATGACGGCGATAACGGCTGAAATCGCCGCGACCACACGATACTCGTAATTGATAAAAGTTGAAGCACCCAAACGGATGGCTGCAGCAATTTGCTGCATTCGCTCATTCCCTTCGTCTAAGCGCTTCACCATGAAAAAATTAATGGCAGCGTACCCGAGTGTAAGGACAACACCGAACGCCATAATGATTGTTAAGACAACAAGACTCATTTTTGCAACTCCCAATCTTTTCTAGAATCACAGGGAGAACATTCCTCCCTTTCTTTCACCTGACCGATGATAGCACGTTTTAGAAACTTGACAAACAGCTGACAAGCACACAAACAAAGATGGCAGGCTCGCACTACCCTATCATAATGCACAAATTGATCTCGTAAAATATCTTCAAATACGGAAAATGAACGAAATTTTTCAACATATACTGATCGGAGGGCGCTATTTCTCTTTGCACATATCTCTGTTTACTTCTGCCTTAACAAACATGTTCGCCACGGTGTCCTGAATGAAGCTCCGACACTCGCCGTCTGATACAATGTTCATGCAGATCGATCAGAGAAAAGAGGCTTACGAGCATGGATTACAGATTAGCAACAATTGAAGATATTCCCGGCGTTGAACAGTTGCAGCAGCGATATCACGTGTCCACAATTTCTGACGAAGATAGACCGGACGGTTTCGTCACGACACTCTTCACATCGGATCAATTCCGCCATCTTATTGAAGACGAGAGAGGCTTAGCGATTGCCGTCGACGGCGATAAAATCGTCGGATACGCCATGGCGGCGTCTTGGGACTACTGGTCCGCATGGCCTCTTTTTCAACACATGATCGCAGACTTGCCCAACATGACGTATCTCGGCGTTACTCTCGACACGGAAAATTCCTACCAATACGGTCCCATCTGTGTCGACAAGAAATACCGTTCGACAGATGTTTTTCCGAATCTTTTCGAGTTTTCACGTCGTGAGATGATCCGCCGTTATCCGATTCTCATCACCTTTATCAATCAAATCAACGGTCGATCCATGCGAGCACATGAAAAAATCGAACTCGATATCATCAAGCCGTTCGTATTCAATCAAAACAATTACTACGCACTCGGATACGATGTGTCGAAGCGCACACCGGGCTCGACGATTTGACGCTCCTCCCCTGTCAAATCGCCTGTCCTATTCACAACACAGAGAAGGCGTCAGGAGCTAGTGTGTACGTATGGATACATTATTTGAACAGTGCGTAACGAAGCGAACTGGGCGAAGCGGACACCTAATCTCGCAGATTATCTCCGCCTTTACCCAAGCTCTCTTCCTCTCCCAAGCTCTCTTTTTGATCATCGCAGGACACGATATAAACTTCGACGTGTCCGAGAAAATCTGCACGCTTCACTATGCTTTCATTATTCCCGCCGTACTCATTTTGAGCGCTCTCATTCTGTATGCCCGCTATAAGAAACTTCGCATCGTCAATCGTCTGACATTCCACGCGTGGCTGATTTACGGCGCGACCCTGACGGCGATGACTCCACAGGCGAGTGTCGTTCTCGGCGTCTTTCTAGTCACGGTCGCCTTCGCTTTTTACACGAGACGTCGTGAGATTGTCTATCTCCCTTTTTACGTCTACCTCATCGTCATGTTCACAGCGCTGATCTTGCGCGACGGAAATGCGCTTCCATTCTACCTATCATCTCTTCCGAACTTTCCAATCATGTTTGACGAGACGATCATAAGTCTTCTGATCCATCTTCCTATAATGGTTATCGCGTTGGCGTGGCGCGAACTGGATCGCTCAGCGAGAAGACCCGTCCATTTGAGTAATAGGATTCCCTTGCTCGTCCGTCGAATGCTCCTCGTCGCCTGTCTGCTCTTTCATGTCGTAGCGCAGGGGTGGTACTTAATTATGCGAATCCGCGTGTTCGTATCTTCGACGTACGACATGGGAATCTTCACACAGATGTACCAATACATGAGCAGAACCGGTTTGCCTTTAACGACACTTGAACGCGATATGCTTCTCTCGCACTTTAAAATTCACATTTCACCGATTCTCTATTTGTTGCTACCAATTTTCAAACTGTTTCCAAGCGTGCTGACAATCCAAGTGGCGCAGGTCGTTATCACGGCATCCGGACTCATCCCGGTCTACCTTTTGGCAAAGCAATACGGTCTCAGCAAGAAAGCGCGTCTCGTATGGACGTCGCTCTATCTCTTGTTGCCGGGTATTTTTTTCGGAAGTTGTTATGACTTCCACGAGAACGTCTTCCTCGCACCCATTCTGTTATTTCTCTTTTACTTCATCGCAAAGGGCAGCCTCACGGGAACAGCTGCCTTTACTCTCTTGACGCTGATGATCAAGGAAGATGCTTTCTTGTATGTGGCTGCCATAGCCTTGTTTCTCATATTCGGTTCCCAAGACAGAAAAACAACAGCTTTTTCTCGGGAAA
>JAAZMK010000154.1 GCA_012798865.1 Clostridiaceae bacterium
CTAATGTGGACTAAAAGTGACAGATCGACCATGCGGCGCACCTTCCCAAATGCAGTTTTTCAACTTATTTCGAATTATGGCGATACGTAGAAATGAATTGGTTCTCTAATCCTAGAAACAGAGGGGAGGACTGACCGTCACGTATATTCACTGTACATTTTTTCAATTCGTACTGATAAATTGTGCTAGGGGTGACACGTACACATTGCACAATTGAAAAGGTGACGTTATGTCTGAAGAATTTGTATGCTATTTGCTGACTTGTCGGTTCTGATCCTGGTTGTTGTGACCCCTGTGCAATTCTGTACCATATCATTGCCGGTCAGCGAGGTTTGAAACCAGAAAATGAAGAATGATGAATCCGGATTGCTTTTGTTTTGTAGTCTTTCCACAATTTTGTTCAATAACGGAGTTCTGCCGTGCCTATTTGATAGGTGTATGTATGATTCGGAGACTCTAACTCTCCACGAGACCTGAAAAGATCATTTGAAGCATGAGCGTTGTCATTTCTTCCACGTGAAAATGCTGATTTCCATGATCGTACCAATAGCGAATAGTTTCGTAGAAAATAGCGCAGAGAATTTCTGTCTTGTAGTCTACGACGCTCTCATTGTCCTTTAAATCAAGCGGAAGACTCTTTAAAATATGGTGCTTCAGTGTCGATTTTAGTTTGGATTGGAAGGATAAGCTTCCTTTGGGACCCAGAAGAAAACTGAGTTTCTCGCCTATGGTTCGATCCATCTGTGTAAAGATTTCTAGTATTTCAAGGCTATTTTTTGAGACGGTTGCTTTTTTCAATTTCTCGAAATTTTCCTCGGAGGGGAGTAATTCGTTTTCCATCTGCTGATGCAAGTCGTCGATATCCAAAAAATAAGCGTAAAACGTCCCCCGGTTATAACCGGCACGGTCAGTGATCATCCTCACTGTAATTTTGTCTCTACGATCAGAGCTATAAAGATCCCAATAAGCATCAATGAAATTGCGCCTCGTCTGTGCTGTTACTTCAGGTTGTTTCCTTGCCATCTTTTCACTTTCTCCAACAGGTCATTAATCCGACAAAAGTCGCTGTTTTGTTCGTTGCTAAAAGACTTTAGGTCTTCTATAATTAAATTATAACACAACATGTTGTCGGGTAATCATTGTTTGAAAGACGATACATGTTATTGAAATAGAAATATATATGATATTTAACGGAGGTTATATGGGACAGGCGGATTCAAATGATCGTGGGAGAAAGCCGCGGAAGATTTGGTATTACTATGCAATTGTGTGGCTTGTTGTTTTAGTTTTTAATTTGATGATTATGCCGAAGGTTATGTCACGTCGGGTGATAACGGCTACATATACTGATTTTATGGATGCGCTTGATGCCGATGAGGTTAAGCAAGTCCAATTTTCTTCGACTGAAATTAATTACACAACAGAAAAAGGCGGATATGTGCAGTATTTCAAGACGGGCGTCGTCGATAATCCTCAGTTGCCGCAAATTTTACGCGAAAAGGGAGTCACGTATGCGGCGGATATACCAGAGACACCTAACTTGCTTCTCACGCTTTTGTTACAGTATGGACTCCCCATTTTGATATTCAGCTTGGTCGGTAGAAGAATCAGCAAGAACTTAAGAGGCAAATTAGGAGCCGGAGGTTTGAGTATCCACGGACAGGGCACGGCGAAGGTCTATAAACCTGACGAGGACAAGAAGAATTTTGATGATGTGGCTGGTCAAGAGGAGGCAAAAGAATCTCTGCAAGAGATTATTGACTATCTCAACAACCCTGCGAAATATGCAGATATAGGTGCCAAGTGTCCAACGGGTGTTCTTTTGGTTGGACCGCCCGGAACAGGTAAGACGCTGATGGCAAAAGCCGTTGCCGGCGAAGCGAACGTTCCATTCTTTTCCATCTCGGGTTCCGAGTTTGTTGAGATGTTCGTCGGGCGAGGGGCGGCTAAAGTAAGGGAATTATTTGAGCAGGCGAACAAGCAGGCACCCTGCATCGTCTTTATTGATGAGATCGACACGATTGGCAAGAGGCGCGACTCCCAATTTGCCACCGGACATGATGAACGCGAACAGACACTAAACCAGCTTTTGACGGAAATGGATGGCTTTGAAAGCAACAAAGGCGTTATCATCCTAGCGGCGACGAACAGACCGGAAGTGCTCGATCCCGCGTTGCTACGTCCCGGTCGCTTCGACCGTCAAGTTCGATTGGAATTGCCGGACTTGAAGGGGAGAGAGGCGATATTGGAAGTTCACTTGAAGAGGGTTCAGAAACAAGACGACCTTGATGTCAATCTTGTCGCCCGTATGACTGCCGGGGCATCAGGAGCCCAACTCGCTAATATTGTCAATGAAGCGGCATTGCGGGCTGTTCGAATGGGCAGAAATGTCGTGACAACGGCAGACCTGACTGAATCGGTTGAGACCATTATCGCCGGTCCTGAAAGAAAGAATGCCATCCTTTCCGAAGAGGAAAAGCGGATCGTCGCGTACCATGAAATCGGTCACGCTCTCGTTGCGGCAAAGCAATCAGGTTCTGCACCGGTGCAGAAGATCACGATCGTTCCGAGAACTTCCGGCGCCTTAGGTTATACGATGCAAGTCGAAGAGGATGAGAAGAGTCTGATCAGCAAAGAGGATGCCTTCCAACGTTTGGAAGTCCTGTGTGGTGGACGAGCGGCGGAAGAAGTCGTATTCAATTTAGCGACAACTGGTGCCGCGAACGATATTGAGAGAGCCAC
>JAAZMK010000175.1 GCA_012798865.1 Clostridiaceae bacterium
CACATGCCATCTTTTCTAATTCCGTCATCATCATCGCCTCCTCAAAACAATGTGAAATATCATTTCAAACAAACACATGAACACTTGTTCATATGTTAAACATCTTCGTATCGCTTGTCAAGTGTTTTGACTCAAATAAACAGTTGATAGGGCATAAAGTCCGGAAAATCGATATTAACTGAAAAACTCAATGAATAAGTGCCGCATGCCGATTTTCTAAACGTAACGCTTTGATGAAGAGCATTTAAAAACCTGAATTCCATGCCCCGCATTTCCTAACATGCTTAATATCCTCCTAACAAGCATTCATTAAACTGTTTTAAGCAGATAACTTATTAAGGACGCGACTATGAAAATATTGATCATGAACGGAAGCCCGCATAGGGGTAATACATGGCGTCTGACTCAGCGTGTAAAAGAGATGATTCATGCATGGGACGAGACGGTTGAATTCAGTGAAGTTCACCTGATGGATGTGAATCTTCCATTTTGTACCGGATGCAGCAATTGTTTCAGAAGAGGTCATCAATATTGCCCTCACCATGAGAAAGTTCAACTTATATTGGATTTAATAGAAGACAACGATGCCGTCATTTTCTCCGTATCGTGTTTCCAGGGGCATTTAACCGGTATTATGAAGAACCTAACGGATCATCTGGCTTTTTTGATTCACCGACCCCGGTTTTTTCATAAAAAAGCGATGGTCATCAGTACAACAGGCGGCGTATCCGCCAACAGCACGACAAAGTCGCTGGCGGGAACGATTGCAGGATGGGGCTTCAATAAGAGTTACCAGTTGCCGATCGTCGCCTTGAGCTGGAATGCGTACGTACCTACAGAACGGGATTTACAAAAAGCCGAAAATGTAGCGAGCAAGTTTTATCTGGATGTCAAGTCGAATCGAATGCACGCGCCGCCCGTATGGGTCTTGATCCCTTTCAACCTGTTTCAGGCAATGTGCAGACCGACAGGAGATGCACATGAATTCCCCACGGAGGATCACAATTTTTGGCACCGATATGCCGGCATGCAGTATGCTCCAGGCGTTCCGTTACCCCTTTATAAGCGTCTGTTGGGTAAGTTCATTTACTTCATTGGGAAGCATATAGGAAAACGGATGATCATTACGTATAAAAAACAATCTTGAGATGCGTCGCTTCAAAAGGCGATGACAGAAGAGTCGGTTTAATTGAATGTGATGGACTTCACAGCTTCTTCTGCTTCGCTTGCGAAGGTAGAAAGACCGTCCAACCCTTTCTTTTCGATGATAAATTTAATGAAATAAAATCGTCCTTCTCCGTCATCGATCAGGTAAGCTCGGTGGATTTCTTCAGGTTCTCCTATGGAAATTGTGGAATAAGTGACTTTCAGCGCGTTTCTGCCCTTGATTTCCAGCGGAGTCCTCTCGATTAATTTGTCCCCCTGACCCTCTCTTAAAACAAGGATATAAATGAGGGCTGCACACTGACACCGGCGTTCGAACAAATAGCATGGCACGAGAGGGAGATTGTCGTTATCGTTTAAAATGAGCGGTTTTCAGACAACCCAGTATTATACTCTTCTAGTTTTGTAAGAACCCGGAATCAGGGCATGATTTCCTTTACAATTGTCCCGCGAGATACATCTCGGCATAGTATCCGTTTTGCTCGAGCAATTCGCTGTGCGTCCCGACTTCTACGATCGTTCCGCTATCCATGACGATGATCCTGTCGGCATCTTGGATGGTGGAAAGACGGTGGGCGATGATGAAACTTGTGGAATTGGCAGCCAGCTCTTTCATCCCATGCTGAATTAACAATTCCGTGCGCGTGTCGACCGATGACGTGGCCTCATCCAAGATAATGATGGGAGCTTTCTTGATCATTGCGCGCGCGATCGTCACGAGCTGAACTTCTCCCTGACTTAAATTGGACGCCCCTTCCGTTAAGACCGTGTCGTAACCTTGAGGCAACCGCTCGATGAAAGAATCCGCTCTGGCAAGCTCGGCAGCCTCTTTGATTCTGTCAAAATCGATATCCGCTAAGTCTTCATCGTCTGAAAGGTCCGCGCCGTAGGCGATGTTGTCCCTAATGGTGCCCGAGAAAAGCCACGTGTCCTGCAGGACCATGGAATATGCTTTTCGAAGCTCCTCGATCCGATACGTTTTGGCGTCTTTACCTTCAATAGAGATTTCTCCGCCGCTTATCTCGTAAAAGCGCATCAGCAAATTGACCAAGGTAGTCTTGCCGGCTCCTGTTCTGCCGACGATGGCGACCTGCTCTCCTGGCGTGACGCAGAGATCTACCCCATCAAAGAGCAATGTATCCGTGTAGCCGAAATCAACTTGATCGAATTCAATCTCTCCCCTAACCTCGCTCGCGTCCATGCTTTCATCGCCTAGTTCGACGATCTCGTCGGCATCTAGAAAACCGAACACGCGCTCTGCCGATGCCAAGGCGGACATGATCGTATTGAAAATCCCGAGTACCTGATTGAACGGACTGCGAAGCATTTGCGTATATTGCAGAAAAGCCTGAAAGCCACCTAAGGACAGAACACCGTTGAGAACGTATCGTCCACCTATGATGGCAAGCAATACGTAATTTGAATTCAGGATCAAATCGCCGGCAGGTCTCGTGATAAAAGAAACTAAGGACGACTTCCATTCACTGTCGTACAATTCTTCATTGATTGCAGAGAGCTCGCTTTTCAACTCATCCCCAATATTGTAATGTTTGACGATATCTTCTCCGCGATAAGCCTCCTCAATCTTTCCGTTAAAAACTCCTGTCAATTTGGCATTTTTCTGAAAGAGAGGCTTCGCTTTCTTGACAAGAAACTTAACCATGAAATAGGAGACCGGTATGACGATCATGGAGAGGAATGCCAGCAAAGGATTGATGCTGATCATCATGATGACGACGCCCACCAAAAGAACGAGCGCCGATAGCGAACTCGTAAGTCCGCTTTGCAAAGTATTCGCCACGTTGTCCAAGTCATTGCTGAGAAGCGAGACCATATCCCCTGCCGAAGAACGGTCGAAATAACTTAATGTGAGTCGATTGAGCTTGACCTGCATTTGATTTCTTAGGGATTTTATAACCTTTTGAGTCACCCTCACCATCAAGATATTTGAAACGTAGTTGGACAAGAAATTCAAAACGTATAAAGCCAAGAGGAAGAGACTTATGCCTCCCAAAACCCTCCAATCAAGAGAAGTTTTGTCCGTTAATACCCCGGTCAGAAGATTGATGATTTGCCCGATCATTCTCGGTATCAATATTTGGGCGAGCGAGGCGAGTAATGTGAGCAAGATTGCCGACAAGAAAATCCACTTGAACGAGGCTAAATTTTTGAACAGCCTAAACAGCGTACCCTTGGCGTCTTTTGCGCTACCAGACGTCAAGAGACCCGAGACGCGTCCCGCGCCACCGACTCCTCTGGAAACTCCGGGCAGTCCTTCGTCTTTTTTGTCGCCGTTTTGCCTAGGTTCCGTACTCATCTGATTTCTCCCTCTTGGGATTTCAGCTGTGACGCGAGAATTTCTTTGTAAACCTCCGAACATTCCGCCAATTCCTCGTGGCTTCCGCGGTCGAGAATTCTCCCTTGATCGAGGACAAAAATCTCATCGGCGTGTCGAACGGTCGCCACGCGCTGAGCGATCACGAGGACTCCACGATCCGCCAATTTCTCTTGGATGGCTAGCCTGATTTTCCTTTCGGTCGAATAGTCCAAAGCGGAGAAACAGTCATCAAATACATAGAAATCCGATTCTCGAATGAGACCGCGGGCAATGGAGATCCTTTGCTTCTGTCCGCCCGACAGATTGACCGCGTTTTGAGCGATGTGTGTGTCAAGTCCGTCTTTTGATTCCCGGAAGAAATCTCCCATCTCTGCCATATCCAAGACTTCCCAAATCTCGTCATCCGTGGCGTCCCTCTTACCCGTTTGAATGTTTTCTCGAATGGTACCCGAGAACAAAAAACTTGACTGTGGAACGAATGTAACGATCCGACTGATCTCCTCCCTCGGAAGGCTTTGAATATCGTTACAGTTAAGGCAAATCTGTCCGCGGTAAGCGTCATAGTCTCTCAACAATAATTTTAAAATGGTTGACTTACCGCTTCCCGTTGAGCCAATAAATGCCTTCGTCTCGCCTTTCCTGAGACAGAACGTGATGCCTCCCAAAGCCGCCCTTCTGGAGCCAGGATAATAAAAATCGATATCTTTGAAACTGATTCCCTTTCTATCGGTTTCCAAGACCCTCTCTTTGATCTCCAGAATCTCTTCTGTAGACAGAACTTCCGCGATTCGATCGATCGACACTTTCGACCTGGGGATGATGGTAATGATGGATGCGAATTGCTGAATGTTATTCAAACTGATCGTCGCGTATTCAATCAGACCGATCAGAACGCCGAGCTTGATCGCGCCTATTTGGGCTCGCCCGCCGCTCAAAAACAAGATGATGAGAATGAGAACATTGGTGAAGAGCAAAATGAGAGGACTCAACAGCATCATTGTCGATTCCGATTTGACGCTCGCCTCATACGCTTCTTCGGTCGCTTTCTCAAACTCTTTGATTTCATAATCAGACTTGTTAAAGGCACGAATGACACGGATACCCCGTATGTTTTCTCTGAATAGTTGATTAATCCGGTCGATCGAAAGGCGAATGCGGGAATATTGCGGGAGAGCTCTCGTCGTAAGAAGTAAACCTATAACCAAGATTGCCGGTATGACAATCAGAATAATTGAAGCCAACTTGGCATCGAGTGAAAATGATACGACGAGCGCCCCGATGACCGTTATGGAGAGTGTGAAAATCTTTCTTAAAGACAAGTCGATAAAGTTCGACACTTGTTTGACGTCGTTGACTGTTCTCGTAATCAACGTGGAATTAGAAAAGCCTGTCCTCGTCTCCTTGGACCAGTCGACGATCTTTTCGAACAAGTCACATCTTAGATCTCTCGATATCCCCGCCGTGACCTTTGTGAGGAAGTAGATCGAAATCAACAACGAAGCGATATTGACAACGGTCGCCGCCAACATCAGCAGTCCACGCTGAATGATGGCATTCATGTCCCCTGCCATGATGCCGGAGTCCACGATGTCCACCATCAAGCGCGGTATGAAGAGCTGTGAAATTACCCAGATGGTCGCGAAGAACAGCTGTCCGGCAATATATCTCGTGTATTTTTTAGCGTATCGTATCAGCACTTATACTTTTACTTTCGGCGATTCATTAATACATAAATCTCTTATGCGTCCATCATACCACTGCAGCGTCGCTTCATTACCATCGTAACGTTACAAGGCTCTCCGAATCTAAAAACTGAACACTTTTGAGCGGCAAAGAACGTTAGAATATCGTTAAAATCTAATCGGGATGAGCTCTCTCAGCGCCCCCAATAATTTTACAAAAGAAGAATTTATCCATTTGATCGCTATGCTAGAGTATTTTGCAGGAGACATGCTCGTACGATTGTATATAGAACAGGATAATGTGATTCGTGAAGAGATATTTTCTATTGCGGAAGAGTACATTTTATTAATAGCCGAAAGAGATGGAGCAGACAATATAATGTTTGTGTAAGGAGAAACAACATGGATGATCGACAATGTAAAAGAATCGGCATACTGACCAGCGGAGGCGATGCTCCCGGGATGAATGGTGTCATTCGCGCCGTGACAAGAACCAGCATCAATTCCGGCGTACAAGTTATGGGAATCAGACGAGGATACCACGGTCTTTATAAGGGCGAAGTCGTAGAACTGAACGCTCGTTCCGTATCCGGCAAATTGAGTCAGGGAGGAACTTTCCTCAACACGGCACGAAGCGAGCACTTTACGACGGAAGAAGGGCTGGAGCAAGCAGCAAAAATGACAAAAGTCTTCGATTTGGACGGCGTTGTTGCCTGCGGAGGTGACGGTACGATGAAAGGCGCTGCCGCTTTGGCGAGAGTCGGCGTTCCGGTTATTTTTATTCCGGCAACGATCGATAATGATGTCGGTTGCACCGACTATACCATCGGTTTCGATACGGCTCTGAACACTGCCATTGTAGCTGTTGATAAATTAAAAGATACGGCCTCTTCGCATGAACGCTGCTCCGTCATAGAAGTGATGGGTAGGGAAACCGGTTATCTTGCATTACATGTCGGGATTGCTACCGGTGCTGAAATCATTTTAATCCCGGAACATCCAGTTGATCGTGAACGGGACGTATTAGGAAAAATACTTACTGCCAGAAACAGAGGAAAGCATCATTATATTGTCATTGTCGCGGAAGGCGCTGTTGAAAGCTCAATCGAAGTTGCCAACTATATAGAAGACAAAACGCAGATTGAAGCCAGAGCGACGGTACTCGGTTATTTACAAAGAGGCGGTGCGCCGACGTACTTTGATCGATATATCGCTTCGATGATGGGGATTAAAGCTGTGGAATGTTTGATTTCCGGAAGTCAAAATCGTGCGATCGTCTACCGAAACGGTCAAGTCCTCGATGATGATCTGTTTGAATGCCTCAACATGACAAAAAGAATTGATGAAGTTGATTTTCAACAGGCGAAGATTTTATCCATTTAATTATTTTCGAGCTTAAAGAGCAAAGAGTGATTCGATTCCATTTTAGACGAGTTATTATTTCTCATTAAACGAC
>JAAZMK010000121.1 GCA_012798865.1 Clostridiaceae bacterium
CGCACACCATCCGCCGCGTAGACATTCCGCCTGCGCGTGAAATTGTCATGACAGACGAGGAGCGGGAAGCGACTGCGGATCGTTTAGAGATCGCGATGGCGGAGGAAATCGCTCGTCATCGTCGCAATGGAGTTCATCGTGATGTGATGGAAAAACTTCAGGCGAACGGTTTTCGTGACTTGGAGCGTCTCAAAGAAAAAATGCACTTTCCGTCTCTTGACCGCCTGTTGCCTTTAATTGATGAAGAAGTCTATACGGTGGCGGACTTTGTGAGAGATGCGTCGCCCCTGTTATTCCTCGACGAACCACTCACTTATTCGCGAAGGCTCGATGCGGCGCACGCAGGTTTTATTCAGCGGCTTACCGGATTGATGGAAAAAGGAGATACATTTGCATTTTCGGAGGGCTGTCAGGTCGCGCCGCCCGATGTCTTGCGCACGATCGACAACGCGCGACGTTTTATCGCTCTCGTCGATATGCCCGCATCCGGGAACGGTCTTCCCGGGGCTGCGCACATGTCACTTCATGCCGGAGCCGTAAACCGCTATCGAAATCAGCCTGATAAGATTGCGGCGGATGTCGCACGCGTGCTGCAAGATCACGGTTCCGCTCTCCTATTTGCAGGTTCGGATGAGCGTGCCGAGCAGTTATCGCTTTTTTTGCTTGACCATGGCGTAGAAATGGCGGTCGTTCTTCCGGGTATTTTCCCGAGAGGGTTCGTGATCGGTTCGTTGCCGTTGCTCGTCGTCGGCACGGAGAATCTCTACGGTGTCAGCAGGCGGAAAGCCCGCCGAAAGAAGCGTTCACAGCGCGAGGTTTTTTACCAAGATCTCGTCCCCGGTTCATTTGTCGTCCACGAGGACTACGGTATCGGGTGCTACGAAGGAACGGAACCGATCACGACAAGTGACGGGACGCGCGATTACTTGACGATTCGCTATCGCGACGGAGTGTTGCGGTTGCCTGTCGATCGCGTGGATCTTCTTTCCCCATATATCCCTGTCGGCGACACAAAACCGCGGCTTTCCTATATGGGAGGAGCAGGGTGGCGGCGTCAGAAAGAGCGCGCCCGTTCATCGATCAAACGGCTCGTCACCGATATCATTTCTCTTTATGCGGAGAGGGAATCGATCAAGGGGCACGTTTACGGTGCCGACACGGTGTGGCAAAAGGAATTTGAAGAGTCATTTCCCTATGAAGAGACGAATGACCAACTGCGCGTCATCGCTGAAATAAAAAACGACATGGAAAGCGAGAAGGTCATGGATCGCCTCATCTGCGGCGATGTCGGTTTCGGAAAGACGGAAGTGTGTTTTCGTGCGATGTTCAAGTGCGTGATGGAGGGTAAGCAGGCGGCGCTTTTAGCGCCCACGACGGTTCTCGTCCGTCAGCATGTCCGAAATTTGCGTGAAAGGCTCGGCTCCTTTCCCGTTGAGGTCCGTGAGCTCTCGCGGTTTATCGGTCGTGAGGAACAGAAAGCAATACTTAAAGATCTCGCCGAGGGGCACGCTGATATCGTGATCGCTACTCACCGCCTTTTGTCGAAAGATGTCTCCTTTAAAGATCTCGGATTGCTTGTGATCGATGAAGAACAACGATTTGGAGTTGACCACAAGGAGATGACCAAGGCGCTTTCACCCTCTGTCGAAGTCCTCACGCTGACGGCGACTCCTATTCCGCGGACGCTCCACTTGTCGCTCGCAGGCATGCGCGACATTTCGCTTCTAGAAGAAGGTCCGGAGGATCGCCTGCCCATCAGAACGGCGGTGATCGAGTACGATGAAGACCTCGTTATCGACGCGATCTTGCGCGAACGCGCTCGTCACGGTCAAGTCTTTTATCTCTTTAACAACACGCATAAAATCGATCAGCGCGCCACGGAGCTGGCGGAGAAGATGCCCGGTGTTCGTTTTGCCGTCGCCCATGGAAAAATGACGGAACGACAGCTTGAAAGCGTCATTGAGGCTTTTTTGGAAGGCGAATACGACGTGCTCGTCTGTACGACGATCATTGAGTCTGGTGTCGATATGCCGCGCGTCAATACGTTGATCGTCGAGGATGCCGATCGCTTTGGTCTGGCGCAACTCTATCAGATACGAGGTCGCGTCGGTCGTTCGGAGCGACAGGCGTACGCCTTGATTACTTATCGTCCCGATCGTGTGATCGGAGAGGCTGCCGAAAAACGATTGGCAGCTATTCGCGACTTTACGGAGCTTGGCTCCGGCTTTCAGATCGCTCTGCGTGACTTGGAGGTGCGTGGTGCGGGAAATTTGCTCGGCGCGGAACAAAGCGGACACCTCGAATCGATCGGATACGATCTCTACACGAGAATGTTGGAGGAAACCGTACGAGAGGCGAAGGGGCTTGAACCGCCGCCGCAACGTGTTCAGACGGTTGTCGATCTGACTGTCGATGCCATTCTATCTGCTGATTACGTAAGTGAAAGCGACGAGCGTCTCGATATTTATCGCCGCATCGCCTCGATCGATACATTGGACGATTATCGCGACGTTTTCGATGAGTTGACCGATCGCTATGGCGATCCGCCGGAGGAGACGGTCGCACTACTCGACATTTCATACATCCGAGCGTTCGGCGAACGCTCAGGGTTTGCGCGGATTTGCAGTTCCGGTCGAAATGTCGAACTTATCCTTCACGATTCCGCAAAATCCGATGAGCGAGCGATGGAGCTCGTCTCGCGATTGCTCTCTGTGAGTACGCAGGAACACCGATTGACGTTCAAAGCAGGTTATCGCGCGATGATTCTCGCGCATGGAGTCGCCGCGAAAGCCTCCGCCACACCTTCTATCCTGCGCGATATCTTTTCTTCAGCGGAAAAAGTCTAAGATGCACAAAATACGGCGGGTCGCATTTTGTGCGACCCGTTTAGAAGATTAGTTCGTATGGACCAATTGAGCAGAATCAGACTTCTTGGCGATTCTGAAAAGCGCGCGAGAGCGTTATCTCGTCGGCATACTCAAGGGCTGCACCCATCGGAATTCCGTGGGCGATGCGTGTCGTTCGAATACCGGAGGGCTTCAATAGACGTGCGATATAAAGCGCCGTCGCTTCACCCTCGATCGTCGGATTCGTGGCGAGTATAATTTCCTCAATTTCATCGTGTTCTCGCAGACGGACGAACAGTTCCCGCAACTTGACATCTTCAGGTCCAATGTCGTGCATCGGTGATATCACGCCGTGAAGGACGTGATATAAGCCGCGGTAATCGTGGACGCGCTCTATGGCGGCGACATCACGCGGATTTTCGACGATGCATATGCGCGTTCTGTCTCGAGTAGCGGAACGGCAAATATCGCAGGGATCCTCTTCTGTCAGATTGCAGCAGACGGAACATAGACGGACGGAAGCGCAGGCTTCGCGAATTGCATCGGCGAGCGCAAGCGCGTCCTCTTTCTTGTCGTCCAGAATATGAAAGGCAAGACGCTGTGCCGTTTTTTTCCCGATCCCGGGAAGTTTTGCGAACGCATTGATCAGTTTTGCGATCGCGGGGGAGTAACGATATGACATGGTTAGAAACCCGGTAAGCCGAAGCCGCCGCCAGTGACTTGCGACATTCTCGCTTCAGTCATCTCATCAAGTTTTGCTGCTGCATCATTGACGGCTGCCGTGACGAGATCCTGCAACATCTCGACATCTTCGGGATCGACAACGCCGGGATCGATCTCGAGCTCTTCAATTTGGTGTCCCGCACCGAGTACGACACGGACAACACCGCCGCCCACCGTCGCCTCAGCTTTCATTTCCGCGACTTCCTCCTGAGCAAGCGCCAGTTCCTCCTGCATTTTTTGCGCCTGTCGCATCAACTGATTCATCTGGTTGCCGCCACCCGGCATTCCCCCGCCACGCGGGAATCCGCGCCTTCCTCTTGCCATATATAACTCTCTCTTTCTATTCGTTTTCTCCTTCAGGAGAAGGGATGTCTTCAATGAGCGCTTGTTCTCTTGCCTGTTTCAGCCAACCCCACTCTGCGGAATCTCCTTCCAAGCTGTCATGCTTTTGATCCAAGATGATACGAAGCTCAACTTTTTTTCCCACGTGGTTCGTGAGCAACTGTTGGATCAAACGCGCATTGTCAGGTCGCGAGATAAGATTATATTGTCCTTTCAGATGGGAGTCAAAATGTATGGCGAATAATTTCCCGTCAGCTTTGATTCGAGCAGGTCTGGCACAAAGAGCAATGTCCATCCGCATTTCTCGTTGCAAGTCGTCGAGGACGGCACGCCAGATGTCGAGAACAGGCATTTCGCCCCTTGCAGTTGTTACAGTATCTGAAGATTGCACATCGGAATCGCTAGGCAAGTCGATGTCTTTCTCTTTTTCAGCGGGAAGCGTGTCATTGTTCGAAACGATCTTAGGCTCTGTTCGCAGAGAATCTTCATCGACTGATTCGC
>JAAZMK010000122.1 GCA_012798865.1 Clostridiaceae bacterium
AATCCTGTACTTGAGCAAATATATAGAGCAGTTCGGAAGCGGTTTTAAGAGAATAGATAGCCTATGTAAGGATTCCGGAATCAAGTATTCTTACGAAAATAAAGATAACGGATTCAAATTTATAATATACCGCCCACAGGTTCATAGTGACATTTTGGATGTCACTTTGGATGTCACTTTGACCGGAACGAAGAAAGCGGTTTATGCTATTTTAAAACATAAACCGGATTCTTCAAGAGCAGAGATGGCTTAATTGGATGATTCAAAACAGGACCAAAGGTCAATCACTTTTCAATCTATGAAGATGGAGAATACTGCGGCGAAACAAATTATGCGATTGACACGGAGCACAACAATAGTGCTTCACTGGATATCAAGCTGTTTGGATTTGCGCAGGGTTTCAGAGCTTCCACAAAAGAATGAAATCCAAGCTTAGAATTTTTTAGCAGCAAATTAGCGCATTTTTTAGTAGTGATTTACGCTATTTCTTAGCACTAAATCTTTTGATTTTTTGGTAGTCGGTGTTATGATGTTGCTGTAAATCCCAAAACCTTTGATACATATATTAATTCTTTAAAAAGATTATTTATTATAGAAGATGTTTTGCCTTGGTCTCAAAACATTAGAAGTTCGGCTAGGCTTAGAAAAGGAAGTAAAAGACAATTTGTTGATCCCAGTATTCCTGTTGCTGCTTTAGGACTATCCCCTGATAAATTAAAAAAAGATTTCGAAACACTCGGCTTCTTATTTGAATCAATTGCGACAAGAGATATTAGGGTTTACGCGGAAGAAATTGGAGGAACTGTTTATTACTATAACGATACAACAGGCCTTGAGATAGATTTGATTGTTGAGTTAAAAGACGGAAGCTGGGCAGGAATAGAAGTAAAGTTGGGAGAAAATGAAGTTGATAAAGCAAGTGCCAATTTAATAAAATTAGCAAACATATCCACTGTTAAACCGTCTTTACTTATGATATTAACGAATACTCAAATGGTCTATCGAAGACCTGACGGTGTTTATGTGATCCCGCTTGGATGTTTAAAGCCTTAATGGTAGTGATTTTTGTTTAATCCGACATTCTAAATGTCGGGTTGAAAAGAAGATATTATTTGACCTTATAAAAAATACTCAACAGAGTAAGCTTATATAATTGAGATTAATAATTGAGAGGTCAAAGATGACAACTGACGACAAAATGATTGTTCACTGTGTTTGGGAACATAATAACTGACGATACTCTTTACGTTCTTGACAGTTTTTGTCGTTGAGGCTATCATCGATGAGGTGATCGGGGTGTAGCTCAGGTGGCTAGAGTGCTTGCTTGGGGTGCAAGAGGTCGCAAGTTCAAGTCTTGTCACTCCGACCATTCAAGAACACGGTCGTCGATGTCATTTTCGCATTGACGGCTGTTTTCTTTTTTCTGGGTTCGGAATTTTCCTCGCGATTGTAACGTGTATAATACTTACTATGAGCTACCCCAAGACAAGGAAAAAACCTCTGACGGAGGTCATGATCTATACTGACGGAGCGTGTTCCGGCAATCCCGGTCCAGGCGGCTGGGCGGCTATCATTATCGCTCAAGGAGTTGAGAAAGAGCTTTCAGGATTCGATGCCGATACGACGAATAATCGAATGGAGCTGATGGCTGCGATCAAGGCATTACAGGCATTGAAGCGTCCGTGTCGCGTACATCTCTACAGCGATAGCGCCTACCTTGTCTCCGCCTTCAATGAGAACTGGATCATCAACTGGCATAAGAACGGCTGGAAGAATGCCGCAAAGATGCCCGTCGCGAATCAGGATCTATGGCAGGCGTTATGGGAGGAACATCTACGTCACGAGATTACGTGGTACAAGGTTAGAGGTCATGCGGACAATGAGTTCAATAATCGCTGTGATAAAATGGCGGTTAATGAAATTCAAAGAAATACTTGAATGGATTGCTGATAGAAGGATATTTGTATGCCGCATGATATAAATCGCGAAAAAGACACGGAAAAGACAGTATCGAAACACCGTGCGCCGAGGTTCCGTTTTACAAGAGGTGAAGGCGATTCGTTTTCGGTAACCCGTCCGTCGGAACAAAAAAGCAAAGAGACGCTTGATACGAGCGGCTCAGTGTCGGAACGACGTCAACGGTCGGAGCGACGGAAGACCATGCAACGACGCAATGATCCGGTTCTTACGGAAGAAGTGTTGTCATCCGATCCTCGATTTATCGGACGTGTGTTTTCCGTTGAGGTACAGGATGTCCGTTTGCCCGATGGGCGTCTCTCCAAGCGTGAGGTAGTTCGCCATCCCGGTGGGGCGTGTGTCGTCGCTCTCGACGATGAGCAGAATCTGTTTCTGGTGCGCCAACACCGTGTCGGAACCGGGGATACGACGCGCGAATTACCTGCAGGTAAATTGGATATCCCTGAAGATCCGCTCGAATGCGCTCGAAGAGAGCTCGCAGAGGAGACGAGCGTCATCGCAGAACAGTGGGATTTGCTTTCGCGCTACTATCCGTCGCCAGGATATACGGACGAGGTGATCAGCATCTATCTAGCGCGCGGTTTATCAAAAGCTTATGCGCGACCGGATGACGGAGAGTTTCTGACCGTCGAGAAAATTCATCTGACAGACGCTCTTAACCAGATTAGGGACGGCTTGATCACGGATGGCAAGACGTGTTTGGGAATCTACATGGCAGCCGATTTTATCGGGTATTTTACGCGTTGATGTTTACGTGTAACTCGCGAGAGGTGACTGTCCGCTCGCGGTTCTGATAACTGCGACATCATCGACGATAAGACGAAAGAGTGTAACGTGCCGACGGACGAAAACAGAATGGAATCAAGGATGACCAAACGGCAGCAGCGCGATTTGCTGGGGATTATTTTTCTCGCTTTCGGGCTTCTGCTCGCCTTCGCGCTTCTTGCGCCCGCTTCATGGACAGGCTGGCTCGGTCGATTCCTCAATACTGTTGTCAAGGGCTTTTTCGGGAGCCTTTCATTCTTGTTGCCGGCGTTTCTGCTTTTCTTTTCGCTACTGTTTTTTAGAGAGCGTGAACTCTCCGTGACGACGAGGCAAATCGGCGCTTCAGTATCCTTATACGTGATTGCGACATCATTTATCTCGATGTTTTCTTTACCGTATAAGACGCTGTTGCCGATGCTGGAGCCGCTCGGCGAGAAGGGAATCGTCGGCTTCCGAGCGCTAGGCAAGTTGTGGGAAATAGGTCTTCATCCTGAGCTGATAGGTGAGGGCAACAAGATGAGCGGCGGTTTACTGGGGGGGATTATTGCGCATTCGCTCGAACGTATTGCAGGCACGACGGGTGCGGTGATCATCCTGCTCGCCGTCATTGTCTCTATTCTCATCTTTGCGTTTGGACTTTCTCCCGCCAGACTCACCGAACGCGCGAAATATTCGGGCGGTTTGTCGGCAGGCGAAGAACCGTCGGGTGATTGTGGTGCCGCGGATGCGTATGTGCAAGTCGAGTCGCCTTTCGCCGGATCATTTTTCGCCAAACTCTTCAGAAGAGGAGAATGGTACTCGGAAGATGCCGATGAATATGAAGTACTCGATGATCCTGACGCGATGATCGATGGCGCAGGTCATCGTCAGGACATCCCTTTGCCTGAGCCTCAACGCGGTCCCTTAGGGTGGGAATCGTTCGAGCGTGTGTCGTCCGATAATCTCGAAACGGCTCATACTTCACATGAGGAAGGTTTCAGGAGACCTCCACTCGGCTATCAGCCGGATTATGCGCGGGGACGGCAGCGCGAACCTTTGCAAGGCAAACCGTATCTTTTTGATATGCCTCCATTCGATTCGTCTTATTATGCCGACGATCATACAGCTGGTTCCGGCGTCCGTCCGGCCTCCGTGACGTGGTCTCCCGGATCCGACTTTGCCATCAGGCGCAAAGAGGAATCTATACAGGAAGAGTCGATTATCGATCGTGAGCGTTGGCAGGATCGGAACGAGGGGCAGACCCCGATAAGGCGAAGACCTGAGCGCGTGAGAAGGCAGCTCAGTATTATGGACACTTATAAGCCGCCGCCGATCAAGCTTCTTAAGGAAGATCGCGGCATGAAAAAATCACAGCAGGAAATTCGAGAAATTCGCGAATTAGGGCGGAAACTTGAGGAGACCCTCAGCAGTTTCGGTGTCGAGGCGAACATCGCCAATTATACAACGGGTCCGACAATCACGAGATTTGAACTTGTGCCGGGTCCCGGTGTCAAGGTAAGCCGAGTCGTCAGTCTTGCCGACGATATCGCCCTTAGTCTCGCTGCCATGGGTGTCCGCATCGAGGCGCCCATTCCCGGCAAATCGGCGATCGGCATAGAGATTCCGAATCGCCATACGAGCCCTGTCCTGTTGCGCAGTATTATTCAATCCGAGGAATTTAAGCAGGCGACCGGTCCTCTTGTGGCTGCTCTCGGTCGAGATGTCGGCGGAGACATCATTCTATGCGATCTCGCCAAAATGCCTCATATTCTGATTGCCGGTGCGACAGGCTCGGGAAAGTCGGTCTGTATCAACTCAATCCTGATCAGTCTGCTCTACCGCTCGTCGCCTGAGGAATTTCGCCTCCTTATGATCGACCCGAAAATTGTCGAGTTGAATGTATACAACGGGATTCCGCATCTGATGCATCCTGTCGTGACCGATCCCGAGAAGGCGTACGGTGTCCTCAATTTCGCCGTGCGTGAAATGGACAAGCGCTATCGGATGTTCGCCGATCGCAAGGTGCGCGATATCGATTCGTATAATGATGCCGTCAGAAGAATCAAAGACCCGGATGAAGATGAGATGCCCTTGCCGCGCATTGTGATCGTGATCGACGAGCTCGCCGACCTGATGGCTGTTACTCAGCATCAGGTGGAAGATGCGATCTCGCGTCTCATGGCGAAGGCTCGCGCTGTAGGTATCCACGTCATTATCGCGACGCAGCGTCCATCTGTTGACGTGATTACCGGCGTCATCAAGGCGAACATACCGTCCCGTATCGCCTTCGCCGTGGCGTCGCAGGTCGATTCTCGGACGATTATCGATTCAGGCGGGGCGGAAAAGTTACTTGGCAGAGGCGATATGCTCTATTTCCCGATCGGATCGATCAAGGCGATCCGCGGTCAGGGTGCGTTCGTCTCGAACAGCGAAGTTGAGGCAGTTCTCACATACATCAAGGACTACCACGATCCGCAGTATGACGAGCAAGTTGCCGCCGCACTTGAAGATCCGAATGGAGCGCCCAATGATGATCAAGGCGATTTCGGCGGAGAGGACGAACTCTTGATGGATGCGCTGACGACAGTGATTGAAGCTGACTACGCCGCCGTCTCGCTTCTGCAGAGGAGATTATCTGTGGGATATCCGCGCGCTGCGAGACTGATCGATCGTCTGTGCGAACTTGGGTGGGTCGGTCCTCATGAAGGGAGCAAGCCTCGGAAGATTCTAATCACGCGTGAACAGTACGAACGCATCATGCGCGAAGTCGATGGCGCCGGAGGAGACGCCCATGACTTCCGATGATCGCATGATCTTTCGATCCGCTGAGATTATTTCTGTCGGGACTGAGCTTCTGATCGGACAGATTGTTGATACGAACGCGCAATTCTTATCGGAACAATTATCGCAGATCGGGTTATCTACTTATCGGCATGTCGTCGTCGGCGATAACGTCGAGCGTCTTGAGCAGGCGATCATAAATGCCTTGAGGGATAATGATCTCGTTATTACGACCGGAGGATTGGGTCCAACGGAAGACGACATCACAGCCTGCGTCGTGGCTCATATCGCCGGCGTTTCTCTCGTTTCAGATCGCGATATTACAGATCGATTGGAGAGCCGCGGACGCTATGTGCCGCCAGGCTATCCTCTCATACCCGAGGGGAGTCGCTATTTTCATAACGATAACGGCACGGCGCCGGGATCTCTTACTTTTTTTACAGTGAACGGGTCGCAAAAGGCCATTTTGATGCTCCCGGGACCACCGGACGAGATGGAACCGATGTTTCTCCGTTACGTGAGACCGGTTCTTGAAATGCATAGTGCGGCTAAGTTCGTCCATCGCTATGTCCGATTGACGGGGATCGGCGAGTCGCGAAGCGAGGATATGATCCGTGATCTTATCGATTCTCAGGATGAGGTGACCATCGCCCCTTACGCAAATCCGGGAGAGGTTATCTTTCGCGTTTCGCAGCGCTTGGAGAGCGGAGATGTGGATAAGACGGATAAAGTAGTCGAAGCGATCGTGGAGCGCGTTGGCGAATTTGTATTTGAAATCGGACAGCGAACTTTGAACGAGGTCGTTCTCGATATGTTAGTTTCGAGAGGGGAGACGTGCGCTTTTGCGGAGTCTTGCACCGGCGGCATGCTCGCATCATCACTTGCGTCGATTTCCGGCGCCTCGAACGCGCTGCTCGGCGGTTTTATTACTTACAACGATGAGATGAAACATTCGCTTCTCAGTGTTCCGCTCAACATTCTCGAAGAAGAGGGCGCTGTCAGCGAGGCATGTGTAGGAGCGATGGCGGATCATTGCCGTACGCTGACAGGAGCGGATTATGCATTAGCCGTTTCCGGGTTTGCCGGTCCCTCCGGAGGAACGGAGGATGCGCCTGTCGGAACGGTATATATCGCTCTTTCAAAGCATTCAGGTGTTTCGGTAAAGCGATTCTTCTTTCGCGGCGATCGCGAAAGAGTCATGAGGCAATCGGTCACAGCCGCGCTAAATCTTCTCCGAAAGGATATGATTGTCGGGTGAGTAAACGTTCTTCAGATTATCCGCCGTTGATGGACGCTCCGAAGCCGCGAGGTATGCGAGTTCTTTCGTCGTCGCAGGCGACGGTCGTATTGGTCTTGTCGCTTGCCTCCTCTAGAATCTCCGGTTTTATCCGAGAGATCTTGATTGCCCCGACATTCGGTTACGGGATCAATACGGATGCTTACTACATCGGTTTTCAAATACCCGATCTCGCCTATCAATTGCTCGTAGGGGGGACGTTTGCCGCCGCCGTGACGCCTGCCGTCTCTTCGGCACTCGCTCGCGGTCGCGAACGACGCCTATGGAAGAGCTTGAGCACATTCATCAACGTGTTCCTAATCGCTTTTATCATCTTGATTGCGATCGGTGAAATTCTCGCCGGTCCCATCATCAACCTCTATAATCCCGACAAGGATCCTGAAGTCATCAGACGCGCGGTGATGGTGACGCGCGCTCTCTTCCCGCAAACTCTCTTTCTCTTTCTGGCGGGCATGTGTACCGGTATTTTGACGGGACATAAATTGTGGCAGAGGACGGCTTTTACATCGACACTCTATAATGTCGTTTGTATCTTCTTCATGTTGCGTTGGGGCGGAACGTCAGAAGAGGCGCCGGCAAAAGTTGCTTTAGGCGTCGCCATCTCGGCGGCAATCAATTTTCTGTACTTGCTTTTCATGTCGCGAAAGGTGATCCATTACGAGCCGATCATCGACATACACGACAAAGGTTTCAGACGTCTCATGCGGTTGGCGATCCCCACGCTTATCTCGGGGACGGTCCTCCAGCTCAATGCGATCATTCAGACCGGATTCGCAAATCAGTTTACGGGTGCCGTGACGTCTTTGCGCCACGCTCAGACAACGTGGAGGTTGCCGATGGGCATATTTGCGATCGCCGTCGCAAGCGTCATGTCTCCTCATTTGACATCAGCCTACGCGAAACGAAACTATAAGGATATGCGAAAAATCTATACGACGTCGTTGAGGCGAGCGCTCTATTACGTTACGCCTTTCGCATTGCTCTTTGCGGTACTCGCCGAGGAGACGGTAGAGGCGATTTTTCAATGGAAATCGGCGATTCCGACTGAAAATCTTTTGATCGAGGCCAATTTGCTCAGGATGTACGTTCCGGCGATTATTCTCGTAACGATTTATGAGATCGTCACTCTCGCGTTTTACGCGCGTCACGTTACGAGGTTGTCACTTGTCACGTCTGTTTTATCGCTTGCCCTGAATCCCATCCTTTCGTATATTTTTACGCGAGTGCTGGGATTTGGCATTTACGGGTTGCCGGCAGCGTTTGTTCTCAACTCGTTTCTGACTGTCATCTTGCTGTCGGCGCTGTACCGCCGTCATATCAGAGAGGCGCGACCATATCGCATGTTGCCGTATTACTTGCGTCTGATCGCATGCTCCGTGCCGACCGTGATAGTCGCATTGGGGATTAATACGATTCCGTTCAACTCGGAAAATAAAATACTTCAGCTGGTGATTTACTGCATAAAGGCAATCATTATTTTCCTGACATATTATTGGTCGGGTCTCGCCATCCGTTTCCGCGAGGCGCTCGACCTGCAGGGGATGATCCGTCGGTTTCTGAGATTGAAGCCCGTCGGAAGTAAATGGCGATGATTGACAGACAGATGCCGCTCACAGCCGTTTACGGCGTTATTTTCATTGACGGAAGCTTCGCTATTCGGTAAAATTGAACATAACAAGAACAAAAGTTCGCGGGTTCCACTGACGTGGACGAATAGGAGAAAATACATGTCGAAAAAAAGAAAATCAAAACAAGATGTGAAGCCGATTGCCGATAAAGACCGACAGGCGGCACTGAAATCGGCTCTCGATCGTATCGAGAAGGATTTTGGCAAAGGAGCTGTTCTGACGTTAGGCGATACGGCGAGCATGGAGGTTGAGGCTGTTCCGACCGGAGCGCTCTCGCTTGATGTCGCGCTTGGTATCGGCGGATTGCCTCGCGGGCGTGTTATCGAAATATACGGACCGGAGGCTTCCGGTAAAACAACCGTCGCGCTTCACTGTATCGCGGAGATGCAGAAGCTTGGAGGTTACGCAGCTTTCATTGATGCAGAACATTCGCTCGATCCCGTTTACGCCGAGAATCTGGGCGTGGACATCGATAACTTGATCGTATCGCAACCGGATTACGGTGAGCAGGCACTCGAAATTGCCGAAGCGCTCGCGCGATCCGGTGCCGTCGACATCATCGTCATCGATTCGGTCGCAGCACTTGTCCCGCGTGCGGAAATTGACGGTGAAATGGGCGATGCCGTCGTCGGACTTCAGGCGCGCCTCATGTCGCAGGCGCTTCGCAAACTTGCCGCCGTCATCAACAAGAGTCGCACAATGGTCATTTTCATCAATCAGCTACGCGAGAAGATCGGCATCATGTTCGGAAACCCCGAGACGACAACGGGAGGTCGCGCGTTGAAGTTCTATGCTAGTGTGCGCCTCGACGTTCGCCGTATTGGCAGAATTGAATCCGGTGACGAACTTATCGGATCGAGAACGCGTGTCAAAGTCGTGAAGAATAAAGTCGCTCCGCCTTTCC
>JAAZMK010000123.1 GCA_012798865.1 Clostridiaceae bacterium
AGATCGCTGAGCATGGAAATCTTAGAGATCTCGGGATGATTGATCAGGAATGTAAAGACACTTGTCGTAAAAGACGCCATGTCGCCGCCACTCTTGTCGCCTTCGCTTTCTTCACCCATTGCGTATCCCGTGGGAAAAGTTCTCATAACGTGAGAGATGATTCGCTGTACACACAGTTCAATCAAATTCTTTTTTGAAGTGAAATGGTAATTAATGAGTCCGACGGCGACATCAGCCTTTTGGGCGATGGCGCGCATCGTAATGTTCTCGATCAAGCCATCCGAGCTTTCGATGAGCGAAATGGTCGCGTCGATGATCTTTTCTTTTATATGCGATTGATTTTGTTTGTGCTTTTCCATAACGTGCTCCTGTATATCCTCTAGTTTGAACAGTGTTCAAATTGATTATATTGAACACTGTTCAAACTGTCAAGGCTTACAAGTTTAAAGTTTTTGTTAAAAGATCAATTTATTGCAAAGGGATGCTATCCATCGTTCTACAATGAGAATGAAGTCCAAATCTATCGTTGAAGGAGTGCGTGTATGAATGGGATCATCTTATATCAATCAAAATATGGCGCCACGAAAAAATATGCCGAGTGGCTTTCCGCAGAAACGGGATTCCCTGTTTTGGAAGTCAAAAAGGCTAAGATTGAGGATGTTGTGAAATATGACGTTCTCGTGTTAGGCGGGGGCGTTTATGCTTCCGGAATCACCGGGTTATCTTTCATCAAGAAGCACTTCGAGGTTTTGAAAGATAAGAAGTTGCTCGTTTTCTGTGTCGCCGCCTCACCTTATAACGAAGAGGCGTTGGGCGAATTAGCTGCCAACAATCTCAAGAGTGAACTGTCGGGCATTCCGCTTTTCTATTGTCGCGGAGCCTGGGATCTGCAAAAGATGAACGTAGTCGATCGTACGATGTGCAGGATGTTATTCAAAATGATCGCCAAGAAAGATCCCTCGACGTTAGAACATTGGGAAAGAGCGCTGATGGAAGCAGGCGACAGTAGTTGCGACTGGACGGACAAGAAATATCTGGATCCGATCATCGAACATTTGAATCAATGAACCTTTGTTGCGATGTCTTACTCAGCTCAAGATCTTTTCCGCTACCAGAGCCACGTCCAGATAGCTGTGGTGTCAAACATTCTTTACATCATTTCATAAAGATTTTACATTTTAAACCCCGTGCTTTCGCACAAACAGCTTGACAGGGCATGTACGCCGCCCTATTCTCAAATTAGGTAATATATTACCTAATTTGAGAGGTGAAAAATATGAAAATCAAATGGTTTGTCATCGCACTCGTTGTTCTGATATTGATCGCAGGTTTCACCGTCTTCTTCTTGATGGGTCGACAGGTCAAAGAGCTGGCAAAGCAGGATTTCGGTCTCGTTCACATCGCCAACCTGCCCGACGGCACTTACCGAGGCAGTGCGTCCGCCATATTAGTGACTGCGCAAGCCGAAGTGACTGTGCGTGACGGTCACATTCTGGAGATTAAACTTCCGAAGCATAGTCATGGTCCCGGTTACGGCGCTGACGCGCTTTGCAAAAAAATCGTTGAGGCAAACAGCCCGGATGTTGACTGTATCAGCGGCGCAACTCTCTCGAGCCTCATTGTCAAAACAGCCGTGTTGGAAGCCTTAAAAAGCGAGACGATCCATGAACCGGAAACGAAATGATCAGAAAGATGACCGCCTGCCCATTGACCTGAGCGCCATAGAGGATCGATATTACCTTTTCGGCACGCTGGCAGCCTTCGCCAATCTTATGCAAACGGTTGGCGACAGCGTCTTTGAGGAAATAACATGGAAACAGTGGTTTGCCTTACTGGGCGCCATTACACTGCAACCCTCGCCCTCAATTTCTCAAGTGGCCGATTTTGTGGGAACTTCTCACCAGAACATGAAGAGGCTGCTATTGCGGTTGCAATCAACAGGGCTGGTGCGTTTGGAAAAGGATGACGCGGACTTGCGCAGAACGCTTGTGACACTGACTCCGGAAGTAGAGGTATTCGAAGAGAAATATCGACAGAGCAACAGCCTCTTTATGGATAGGTTGTTTGAGGACATTTCTGATGAGAGTTTGGCAACAGCTAGGCTGGTGCTCGATCAGTTACACCATAATTTGAGAGCGATCGAGCAAGACATCTGCAAGCGGGAGGACAGAAATGATCGTGATCATCTCAGATGACAGCAAAGGAAAGTGGGGCGCGGAACTGGCGGAAGCAATATCGCAGAGAGAAACCAAGGTCGTGCATGTCGAGGCAGACAAACTCAACATCAAGCCTTGTACCGCCTGCAGCAGTTGCAGCGGGAAAACATACGGTCGCTGCGTCATTCCGGACGACATGCAGCAAGTACTCCCGAAAATCGCCGGCTGTCGGTCACTCGTACTGGTCTCCCCTGTCGTGTTCGGCGGCGTCAGCCATCACATCAAGAAAGTGATGGATCGCATGTCGACTCTGGGCGATCCGCGCTACCACATAAGCGGCGGAGAGATGGTGAAAGGCATGAGCGGTAAGGGCATGGACTATTACATGGTGGGCATCGGCGATGCGTTGAGTGAAAGAGAGCGCTCGGCCTTTTTGTTCCTACATGAGGAAAACAGGCACATCATGAATGTCAAGGGGCGGGCTTTCATTCTAGACAATAAAATGAACAAGGTAGCGATCGACAAAATTGCGCGGGAGATTGCCCATGAATAAACCTGAAATCTTGCTCATTTGCGCCAGTCCCAGACACAACGGAACAAGCGCCATGTTGCTGGAGCGCATACATGCCGTCACCGGCGGCGAAGTTGTTTTCCTGCCTCAGAAAGGCAGTTTGAACGAGTTGGCATTGAACATGCAAGAGGCTTCGACCATCGTCTTATCGGGCCCCTGTTACATCAATACGTACCCGGCAAGAATGATTGAATTACTTGAGAAGGCATCTTCAACGGGCGGTTTTTCCGGACAGAAACTCTACGGCATCATCAACGGCGGGATGCCGTACATTCACACACACCGGCACGGAC
>JAAZMK010000022.1 GCA_012798865.1 Clostridiaceae bacterium
TAATCAACTGAAAGGCACGCTTGATGTGAGTAATCTGCCGAATTTGACTCGATTGTTATGCATTTCCAATCTGCTGACTGCGGTTAAACTTAACGGCACGGCACAATATCAGGCAATCTTTGTCCTCTTAAACTTATTGAAAGACACTTCTGCGGTAACAGGTGCGGAAATTAATTGGGACGACAATAACTTTATGTTCGATCCGCAGCATCCCACTGTTACGAATAGTCTGAGCCATATTACAAGCGACAATGCCGCTACTCACTATCTCCTGACAATCAACAAGCCGGATTATACGGCGACATTGACCGCGGATAAGGGTTATGCGCTCCCCGATGAGATTGTCGTTAAAGTAGCAGAAAGAGTGCTGACGAGAGACAAAGATTACACCTACGACAGCACGAGCGGAAAGCTAACGATATTTGGCGAGAGTATTCGCGGAGAGGATCCTCCGAGTACTATCGGAGACATTGTCATTGAAGGGTCGGGCGTACCCATCCCAATCTACAGCGTGTCTATAGAAACGGAAGGGAAGGGCTCCGCCTCCGCAACGCCGATATCCGGACCTGCAGGAACGGTGATCACCCTTGTCGCTTCGGCTGATTCCGGTTGGGAATTTTTAGAATGGCAAGTGGTGTCGGGTGGAGTAGGTATCTCTGAAAACAAGTTCAAGATGCCGAACAACAATGTAGTCATCAAAGCTGTCTTTAAAGAGAAGCCGGAGGAACCGACCGAGCCTACGGAACCTGTTAAGCCCACGGAGCCGGATCAGTCTTTGCCGGCAACGGGTGAGAACGCGGGAATCTATCTCTGGGCGAGCCTGCTGCTCTTTGCAGTGAGCGCGTTGCTGTTGGCGCTGCGTAAAAAGAGAATGTCGGAGCAAAGTGATTAGACCAAAGCTGACAACTAAGAGGATTTTTTGATAAAGGGGGGAGCACAAGTCGGCTCCCCCCTTTAAAATGCATAGCGAATTCAAATTGCATATTGAAAATATATGCATGAATGAGAAACAGCTCATTTTTTGTCACTCTTCATCAAAAAGCTGATTTATCAGGCAATATCTTTGACGAGTTGCCAATATTGTTGATCTTTCATTGAAATTTTATTCATATTAATATATAAAATAATCACAATTATGATGCCGTGACGGTTCCGTCGGACGCCGTCATGATAGCTGAAGAGGAGTAAGCAATGAAAAGACTAACACTGGCGATCACGCTCATTGTGAGTATGATTCTCGTTTTTCTGACCGCGTGCAGTACGGAAGATGTCAAGATAGGAAGCAGGGAAGATCTCGACGGAAAAGTCATCGGAGTTCAACTTGGAACTATCGGAGATGAAATCGCGTCTGATGAGATCGAGGCAAAATCGGTAGAGCGATTTATCGCTTATGTCGACGCCGTCACTTCTTTGAAACAGAAAAAAGTGGACTGTCTCGTCGTCGATGCCGATACTGCTCAAGCCTATGCCGAGCTGAATCCCGAACTGACCGTTCTTGATGTAGGCTTTGACCCGGAGGAATATGCCATAGCCGTTGCCAAAGAGGGATCGGAGGAACTTCTGGCAACGATCAATGAGGTCATCGCCGAACTGAAAGCCGATGGCAGTATCGTGAAGTTCAAAGAGGCGCATGTCGGTCAAGGTGGCAAAGCGCCCGATTTTAACGTTGGCGCTCCGGGCGGCAAACTGGTCGTCGGTACCGAGCCCACCTTCCCGCCCTATGAATATACGCAGGGCAACGACATCATCGGCGTGGACATCGATATCATGGCTGTAGTCGCCAAGAAACTCGACATGGAACTGCAGGTGGAGAACATCAACTTTGACGGACTGATTCCCGCGGTCATGAGCGGCAAAATCAAAGCGATCGCTGCCGGGATGACGGTCAACGAGGAGCGAATGGTCAACGTATCCTTCTCCGATCCATATACGGACGCAAAGCAAGTTGTCCTGATCCGTAAATCCAGTCTGAAGTAATGAATATGATCATCGCGCTCTCCTTCAGTACGCTGAAGGAGAACTTTTACAACGATTTTATTGTCGACAACCGGTGGAAGTGGCTGGTCGACGGTTTGGGCGTCACGCTCAAGGTCACCTTAATGGCAAGCTTTCTCGGCATCATTATCGGGTTGTTGGTGGCGCTCGTTAAGGTTTCGCAGTTCCACGGAAGGAAGATCCCTGTGCTAAGTCAGATAGCCGACGCGTACGTGCTTGTCATCCGCGGGACGCCGGCTGTCGTTCAGCTACTTATCATTTACTATGTCATTTTCGCCAGCGTTGCCATCGATAAAGTGTTGGTGGCAGCCTTGGCGTTCGGACTTAACAGCGGCGCCTACGTAGCTGAGATTTTTCGAGCCGGCATTCAGTCTGTTGACCGAGGTCAAATGGAGGCTGGGCGCTCACTGGGACTCAGTTACGGCTTGACGATGCGCAAGATTATTCTCCCTCAGGCAGTCAAAAATACACTGCCGGCATTATTCAATGAACTGATTACCTTGCTCAAGGAAACGGCAGTGGCTGGTTACATTGCGGTGGCAGATCTTACCCGCGCGGGAGACCTCATCCGTGCACGTACTTTCGACCCTCTGTTGCCTTTATTGGCAGTAGCGCTGATCTATCTTGTTATTGTTCTTCTTCTGACACGTTTGATGAATCTTCTCGAAAGGCGGCTGGCACGCAGTGATCATCGTTGAAAACTTGAACAAAAAATTCGGTGAACTTGAAGTTCTGCGAGATATCAGCGAGACGATCTATAACGGCGAGAAGATTGTCATTATAGGACCATCCGGGTCGGGGAAAAGCACATTTCTTCGCTGTCTTAATCTGCTGGAAACTCCGACATCCGGGACGATCACCATCGACAGCGTAGACATTACTGATCCGAAAACGGACATCAATAAAGTGCGAAGTCAAATGGGAATGGTGTTTCAGAACTTCAATCTGTTTCCTCACTTGACAGTACTGCAGAACATCACGCTGGCGCCAATCCAACTGAAGCTTATGAATGAAAGCGAGGCGCGTGACAAGGCTCGCTATCTCTTGGAGCGCGTCGGTCTTATGGATAAGATCGATGAATATCCGGGTCGACTTTCCGGGGGACAAAAACAGAGAATCGCCATTGCCAGGGCGCTGGCAATGAGTCCAAAAACGATGCTCTTCGATGAGCCGACCTCGTCGCTCGACCCGGAGATGATCGGTGAGGTTCTGGAGGTTATGCTCGAATTGGCGAGCGATGGCATGACGATGGTGATTGTGACCCACGAAATGGGTTTCGCTCGGAAAATCAGTAATCGCATCTTATTTATGGATGAGGGCATGATTGTCGAGCAGGGCAGCCCTGATCAATTATTTGACAATCCCCAAAAAGAGCGAACGCGCGCTTTCTTGTCGAAGGTGCTGACGCGATAATGTCGGTTCAATCGAGAGCTATGCCCTTTAGGCGTAAAGCACATGGCACGCACATAGCTCGCGGAACGATTTTGTCGAGGTCACACTACACGATATTTATGAATGGTCGAATATAATCATTTTTATTACATTCGCAGGGTATAAGCATGAAACAGAGTATGGCGATGAAAATCCTCTCTCGGAACTTGCTCGAGGGAGAATTGATACAAGGAAATGAAATCAAGATCAAGGTCAATCAGACGTTGACACAAGACTCAACGGGCACGATGGTGTATCTGCAATTGGAGAAGCTTGAGATCGACGAGGTCAAGACTGACTTGTCGGTCGCCTACATCGACCACAACATGCTCCAACAAGGGTTTGAAAACGCAGATGACCACGAATTCATTAAATCAGTTGCGAAAAGACACAACATCGTCTACTCCAAGGCGGGCGGCGGCATCTGCCATCAAGTGCATCTCGAGAGGTTCGGCAAGCCGAATACGGTCCTTATCGGGTCCGATTCTCACACGCCGACGGGTGGAGGGCTCGGGCAGCTCGCGATCGGGGCGGGCGGTCTCGACGTCGCCATCGCCATGGCGAAAGGTTTTTATTCCATCGTCGTCCCGAAAATTTACAATGTCAAACTCAAAGGGCAGCTTGCCGACTATGCCAACGGCAAAGACGTCATACTGACAATCCTGCAAGAGCTTACTGTCAAGGGCGGAACAGGCTACATCATGGAATATACGGGAGAAGGTGTCAAAAGTCTGTCCGTGACGGACAGGGCGACAATCGCCAACATGGGTGCGGAGCTCGGAGCCACAACTTCCATCTTCCCCAGTGACGAGAAGACGAAGGAGTTTCTCGTCGCGCAAGGGCGGGGAGGGGACTTCACACCACTGGAGCCCGATCACGACGCGATCTACGACGCGACGCTCGAGATCGATCTTTGCGACATTGTACCTATGGTAGCCTGCCCGCATCTGCCCGACAACGTTAAGAGAGTCCGTGACATCAATGGATTGAAAATCGATCAAGTGGCTATCGGATCGTGTACGAATTCTTCTTACACTGACATGATGAAAGCTGCGAAGATTTTGGAAAACAATAGGGTGCACGAAGACGTGAGCCTCGTGATTTCTCCCGGTTCTGCCAACATCATGCGGATACTGGCTGAAAACGGCGCCTTGTCAACGTTTATCCAAGCCGGCGCGCGGATACTTGAATCGGGCTGCGGTCCTTGTATCGGCATGGGACAAGCACCGAAATCCGGCGGCATATCCTTGCGCACCTTCAACCGAAACTTCAGGGGAAGATCAGGAACGATGGACGCCGAGGTCTATCTCGTGTCTCCACAAACGGCTGCTCTGTCAGCCGTCAAGGGTTGCTTGTCGACACCTGAATACCTCGATCTCGACCTCAAAGTGGATGAACTGAAGTCTTACGGCAAAAATGAATCGTACTTCATCTATCCGAAGGAAGAAGATCGAAATGCGCCAGTAGCCATGGGTCCCAACATCAAGGAAGTACCTGTCGGAGAGAAATTAGGTGAAAAGATCGAGGGTAAAGTCATCTTGAAGGTCGGCGATAACGTCACGACCGACGACATCTGTCCGTCAAACGCCATACTCCTGCCATTCAGATCGAACGTGCCCTATCTCTCGAATTTCGCCTTCAGCACGCTCACGCCCGATTTTAAGAAAGTGGCAGACGAACATGACGGCGGCATCATTGTGGGCGGTGACAACTACGGTCAAGGTTCATCGCGCGAACACGCGGCGCTCGTACCGCTTTACCTTAAAGTCAAGGCAGTCATCGCCAAATCGTTCGCGAGGATTCATTTCTCTAACTTGATCAATGCGGGAATCATTCCGCTCGTTTTCGAAAATCCTGTTGACTACGACGCGGTGGATTTTTTGGATGATGTGGAGATACCCGACATACTGGGTACCATCGAGGTCGGAAAGGCGACACTCGTCAACAAGACGAAGAACACGTCGATCAGGCTGATTTCCGTCTTCTCCGAAAGACAGATTGAAGTCTTGAAGGTGTGCGGATATTTGAATTATATGAAGGATCACGAGCGCTGATTTGAATTTAATAGAGACGCGCGTATGAAGGAAAGAAAAGATGAAGGAAGTCACGGTCATCATTGGAGACGGTATAAGCGAAGAGATCTCGCTTGCCGCCATGAAAGTCATCAAGTATTTAGTGCCTGACATCGTTTTCGACGTTAAGCGGGCAGGTATCGACGTCTATGAAAAGACGGGCAGCCTGATGGAAGAGGGTTTGCTTGAAAGCGTTGAGAAAAACAAAGTCGCTCTCAAAGGTCCGATCGGTACGCCGATCAGTAAAGGCTTCAGAAGTATCAATGTTGAGCTTCGAAAGCGATTTGATCTCTACGCAAACATCAGACCGATCAAGACATTCGGCGACTTCAGCAGATATGAAAATGTCGATCTCGTCGTCTTTAGGGAGAATACGGAAGATTTGTATGCGGGAATTGAAAAGGAAATATCCAAGGACGAGATGCATTCCATCAAAGTCATTACTCGGCGCAAATCGGAGAGAATCGCAAGAAAAGCCTTTGAATATGCCGTTGCACACAACCGAAAAAAAGTGACGATCGTTACGAAAGCTAACATTATGAAATTGACGGACGGACTGTTCCTTGATGTGGCTCGAGAAATGAGTGAGAAATACCCCGGTGTCGAGACGGAAGAAATCCTGATCGACAATATGTGTATGCAGCTCGTCATCGACCCCTCGCGATACGACATCATTTTGACTCAAAACCTTTACGGCGACATACTGTCCGATCTCTGTGCCGGATTGGTCGGCGGACTAGGACTTGCGCCGTCGACCAATCTTGGCGATAAGCACGCCATTTTTGAGGCGGTACACGGTACGGCGCCCGACATAGCCGGCAAGAATATTGCCAATCCCGCGGCTCTCATCATGTCAGCGACCATGATGCTAGAACATATGGGCTATCGTGATGAAAGCGAACGATTGAATATCGCCATCCGTCAAGTACTCCAAAAGAAAGAACAACGCACAAGAGACTTGGGAGGACTGGCTTCAACAACAGAATTCACCGATTACATCACGAATTATTTATAAGAAGAGGTTGGGATCATGGATCAGAGATTTTGTCTCATTGATTCGATAAGCGAGAAACTGCTCAAAGAAGTAGAGAAGAATACCTACATCGACAACGCCCTTTACGACGAGCACTCCGTAAAGAGAGGTCTGCGAAATAAGAACGGTACGGGTGTCCTGGTCGGCATCACGAACGTGGCGTCGGTCGAAGGTTATACGGTGGAGAACGGTATGAAAATTCCCGCTAATGGTAAACTCTACTACCGCGGCATTTCGATTGAAGAGATCATCAACAATTTTCAAAATGAAGACAGATTCGGCTTTGAGGAAGTCATCTTTTTGTTGCTTTTCGGCTCGCTGCCTTCCCGAGAGGACCTCGACGAATTCGAGAAGATTCTGGGAGACAATCGAAGGCTGAACACGGATTTTACTCAGGATGTCCTGCTAAAACTCCCGAGCCGAAACATCATGAATAAATTGCAGCGAGCGATTCTTTCGATGTATTCCTATGACGACAATCCGGATGACATCTCGCTTGAGAACAACATCATTCAGTCGCTCAACATCATCTCGAAAATGCCCATGATGATCGCCTATTCCTATCAGATGATGAAGCATTACTTTGAGGGCAAGTCGCTCGTCATTCACAACCCACAGGAAAATAAATCGACAGCGGAAAACATGCTGCATCTTATGCGCCGAGACGGCGCATACACCGATCTCGAGGCTAAACTCCTCGATCTCTGCCTTGTTGTACACGCGGACCACGGTGGCGGTAACAACTCTGCCTTTGCGACGCACGTCGTGTCTTCGACAGGTACCGATATCTATTCCGCCATGGCGACGGCTATCGGCTCGCTTAAAGGACCGAAGCACGGCGGCGCCAACCATAAAGTTGAGACCATGAAAGACGACATCATGGCAAACTGCCGCTACAACGACAAGTCGGAACTGGAATCGTATTTAAGAAAAATCTTAGGCAGACAGGCGTTCGACGGCAAAGGGCTTATCTACGGCATGGGACATGCTGTCTACACAATATGCGATCCCAGGACGACGATCTTGAAGAAGATGGCACAAGAACTCGCAGAAGATAAAGGTGCAATGGAAGAGTTTGAATTGCTCAATAACATCGAGACGATTACTGCGAGAATTTTTAAAGAAGAACGAGACAAAATCATCTCGGCAAACGTCGACCTATTCTCAGGTTTCGTTTACAAGATACTCGGCATCGATCGTGATCTCTATACACCTATGTTCGCCCTTGCGCGCATGGCAGGCTGGTGTGCGCACAGATTGGAGCAAATCAGGGATGACAAGATTATTCGCCCCGCCTACGTCTCCAACTACAGAAATAACGTCTACATTCCAATAGGTGAGCGTAAGAGTGTCACGAAGTAATCGTGCAATCTCAGATTGTATTAACTGAATATGGGATGTTGCGTGGGATCATTATGATGCCTCCACAGTAACGATGAGATATTCGGTTAGAAATGAGGCAGTTTTTGAATATATAAATTATTGTATATTTGCAATATCTCTGTTATCTTAATTCCAAGAGGTTTAATTCAAAGGTTTTTCGCGTAGATGTGGGTGCTTGAGGGGAACGTATGGTCAAGCGATTGAACAAGTTAATTGCAAGGCACGTCGACACGTCACAATTTCCCGTCAAAGCGACCGTACGGAAGGACGGCGTCGTCGTCCTCGAAGGCGAAGTTCCCGATTGGAAAACTGCCGATGAGCTCGCTCATCGCGTCGCCAAATCAAAAAAAGTCCGAAACGTCATCAACCATCTGTCATGCGACGGGAAGAGTCTTGCCTATATTCCAAAAAAAGATCTCATTGAACAAGGGAGAGCGCTCGGGACTTTCGATGAAGCCGATGTGATTATTGTCGGCGCGGGCGTCATCGGCTCAGGCATCGCCCGCGAACTATCCAAGTACAACCTCGACATCGTTGTCCTTGAGAAAGGCGACGACGTCTCACAAGGTGTGTCCAAAGCGAATAACGGCATGATCCATCCGGGGAACGCTGTCATCCCAGGAACCCTGAAGGCAAAACTAAATGTCGAGGGCAACGCCCTGTATGATGACTGGGCATCCGATCTCCAGTTTGAGTTTAAACGGATCGGCTCTTTCGGACTATCTTATGACAAGAAAGATCGCTACACGCCGTGGCTCGGGTGGATCGCAGGTCGCCTGAACAAGGTCCCGGGAATGCGCTTTATTTCGCCCGATGTTTTTCTGGAGATGGAGAAGGACGTCGAGGTGAGACCGCGGCGTGTGCTCTACGCGCCGACGACTGCTTATGTGGACGGCTTTGAGGTGACAATCGCTCTCGCGGAGAATGCCGCTATGAACGGCGTGAGATTCCATCTTCTGACGGAAGTTGTCGATGTCGATGTCGAAGAAGGCGTCGTCAGGGGAGTTGTCACCGACAGAGGGACGGTCAAGGGAAAACTCGTCATCAATGCCGCGGGCGTTTTCGCTGATGAGATCGCGGCGATGGCGGGAGATCAGTTCTACACCCTTCATCCGAGAAAAGGCGTCATCGCCATCTTCGACAAGGAAAAGAAAGGTCCGGATCGTTCTATGAACGGCAGACCGTACGTCTATCAAAAGAACACAAAGGGCGGAGGAGTCCAGCGAACGGTCTCGGGCAATCCCTTATGGGGACCGAATGCCGTCGAGATAATTGACAAGACTGATCTATCTGTACAGCCTGAAGATCTCGACTACGTGATGGGTAGCGGCTCGGTCGTCTGCCCGGGGACGAAACGTACTGATATCATTGCCAGTTTCGCCGGAATACGCCCTGCCGATTATAAAGAGGATTTCATCATAGAACGTTCGCGTGTCGTGAAAGGGTTCATCCACGTCGCAGGCATACAGTCGCCCGGGCTCGCTGCGGCGCCCGCCATCGCGAAAATGGTTGAAGGGTTGACAGCGGACGAGCTGGGAGAGTTGACACGCAAGGACGACTGGAATCCGATACGAGAGAAACCCGTCGTCTTTTCCAAGCTGTCTCCGGAAGAGCAAGAACGCCTCGTAAACGAAAACCCATTGTACGGTCACATCGTCTGTCGCTGCGAGACGATCAGCGAGGGCGAGATCGTTGACGCGATCAGGCGACCCATTCCAGCCGTGACGTTCGATGCGATCAAGCGCCGCGTGCGTGCGACGGCGGGACGGTGTCAGGGCGGGTTTTGCGGACCAAGAATTCTCGAAATCATCATGCGTGAGACGGGGCTTCGCCCTGAAGAAGTGCGAAAACAGGGCAAGGACTCCTACATTGTGGCAGGTACAATTCGAGATCGATATGATGCGGCGGATTGTTGCGAGACACGGGCGTCGGTTGGTATAGCCGACGGCGTTGCACAGGAGACGGGAGCGCATCATGAAAGTGCTTGAGACGGACATCGCGGTGATCGGGTCGGGTCCTGCGGGGTTGGCCGCTGCGCTCGAAGCGTCGCGTTTAGGTAAGCGTGTGACGCTGATCGAGAGAAGCGATGATCTCGGCGGCATCCTTCAACAGTGTATACACGACGGTTTCGGCTTGATCCGATTTAAAAAACAGCTATCAGGACCTCAGTATGCCGAGCGATTCATTGAAGAATTAAAAGCGAGCGATGTATCGCTGCTTATGGATACGACCGTTCTCTCGATCGAAAACGAGCATAAGTTGATACGTGCGGTGAGTCCGAAGGAAGGTGTGCTCGAGATACGTCCAGGCGCCGTCGTTCTTGCCATGGGTTGTCGCGAGAGAACAAGAAGTCAAGTCGAGATATACGGAACGCGACCGTCCGGCGTGATGACCGCGGGAACGGTTCAGCGATATATCAATCTTGAGGGGTATCTCCCGGGGAGGCGCGCCGTCATTCTCGGCTCGGGCGATATCGGGTTGATTATGGCGCGGCGTATGCATCTCGAGGGGATTGAAGTTCTCGGCGTCTACGAGCTGATGCCTGAAGTCGGCGGTCTGGCGCGCAACGTCTATCAGTGTCTGATCGACTACGACATACCGCTCCATTTATCGACGACAGTAAAGGAAGTGTTCGGCGACGAAAGGCTTGAAGGTGTCCGCGTCGTTAAAGTCGACGAGAATAGGCGACCGATCGATGGGACTGAAGAGGATATTGCATGCGATCTTCTCGTCTTGTCGGTAGGTCTCATTCCTGAGAACGAGTTAAGTCGAAAAGCCGGCGTCCTCATCTCGCCCGTGACGCAGGGTCCTGTACTTGATGAGTCCATGATGACGTCTGTGCCGGGCATCTTTGCAGCCGGCAATGTCTCGATCGTTTTCGATTTAGTCGATTACGTCTCCGATAGTGCGGAAGCCGCTGCGCGAGGCGCCGTTCGCTATCTCGACGGACAAGCTCCCTCCGCGGAACCGCTCGACGTGATCTTAGGGAATAATGTCGCGTCGCTTCTTCCGACGCAGTATCGCGTCGACTATACAGGTGATGAGCTGTCGTTCTACTTGCGCGTTTGCAAGATGGAGAGCAACGTCCGCGTCGCGTTGAGGCAGGGTGACAGAGTGATCAAGAGCAGAAAAATGCCGGTCGTCCGTCTGGCGGAGATGGTCGCGCTGACGCTGTTGCGGGAGGACTTGGCGCTTATCGAATCTGGTATGCCTCTTGACATTCATATAGAAACGTGAGGAGATTACGCGGAAGCGAGGAGACGTACAGGAGATGTCAAGCGAGCGAAAGACACGGCTCGAGAACTGAGGTAGGAGATGGAAGGCAAACTCATTTGCATCAGTTGCCCTAGAGGGTGTGAGCTCCTCGTTCAAACGGACGAGCGCACCGGCGCTTTCATTTCGGTCGAGGGTAACGCCTGCATTCGCGGGTCATTGTTCGCGGAAGCGGAGGTCAATCATCCCGAGCGCATGATGACATCGGTTGTCTCGATAAGAGGTGCCAAGCATTGCATGCTGCCCGTCATCAGCCGTCGCCCGTTACCGAAGGGGAAGCTCGTCGAGGCGGTGCGCGCGATGCGCTCCATTACAGTCGAAGCGCCTATAAGGGAAGGCGATGTTATCGCGGAGGACATCGTCGGCACGGGGATCGACGTGGTCGCCGCGCGATCTCTGTCATGTCGATGTGATTAGCGGACGGCTAAACGATGAAGAATCGGAGCTGTTCTGTCGGATTGTAGTTGTCGACCGATGGAATTACTCGTAAGTTACAAATATATCCATTGAGAGTTTGAGGAAAAAACATGAGTGAAGTAATCAAAGCGTTGGAAGCCATTGTCGGGCAAGAGGATGTCGTACTCGAAACGTCGGTCAGAGCGCAAAAAGCAGTCGATCTTTACGCTCTTCGCCTTTACCAAAAGCACGTCGGTTGGGAGGCGACCCTTCCGCAAGCCGTCGTTCGCCCGAAAGATACGGATGAAGTCTCAAAAGTGCTCCAGCTCTGCAATGAGCGAGGCGTGCCTGTCATCCCATATGGCGGCGGTTCCGGCGTACTCGCCGGCGCAGAGACGCGCGACGAGAGAACGGTCGTGATCGACCTTGCACGCATCAATCGTTTGATCAATGTAGACGAAATTTCGTTACAAGTGACGTGCGGCGCTGGCATGCTTATCCGAGATCTTGAGGCGATCGTCCAGGAAAGAGGCTTCAAGCTGGGTCATTATCCTCAGTCGATGGATCTCGCTCAGATGGGTGGACTCGTTGCCACGCGATCGACGGGACAGTTCTCGACCGGGTACGGCGCTATCGAGGATTTTCTCGTCGGGTTGGAAGCCGTTCTCGCGGACGGAACAGTCGTTCGCATCAACAATGTGCCGCGACGTGCAACAGGTCCTGACCTTAGACACCTATTTCTCGGTTCGGAAGGAGCCTTTGCCGTTATCACGGAAGTGACGGTCAAGATGTTTCCGATACCGGAGACCACATGGAAGCATGCGTATCGCGTCAAGACGATGCGTCAAGGGCTTGAAATCATCCGTCTCGTCATGAAGACGGGCATCAAGCCAGCCGTCGTGAGACTCCACGATTGGCTCGAATGTGAGAAACCTTATGGGGCTTTCATGGAGGAAAATGAGAGTCTCCTCCTATTCTGGTCGGAGGGGCGGAAAGAGATCGCCGAAGCAGAGGGCGCCATCATCGATGAAATCGCAAAGGCGAACGGCGCCGTCTCCGCCGGAGAAAAACCGCTCGACCTCTGGTATGTCCATCGCAACGACGCGGCAGATGAATATGAGAAATACGGAGCGAACGGCATCTTGGTCGATACGCTAGAAGTCGCTGCCGACTGGAACGTCATCGCCGACATCTACGAAAAAACAGTGGAACGTGTCTACTACGAAGTCCCGGAGGTCGTCTTTTTCTCAGGACACTCTTCGCACAGCTACATCAACGGCACGAACATCTATTTTCAACTCGGCGCGTTTCCGCCCCCTGACGTTGACGAAGCACAACGCGTCTATGAAGCTGTCTGGGGTATCGTGGTGGAAGTGGCGCTTGAACACGGCGGATCGATGGGACACCACCATGGCGTCGGCAAACACCGCGTCCGTTGGATGGAAAAGGAACACGGGAGTTCCTATGCACTCATGGAGTCGCTCAAACGCGTATTTGATCCCAACGGTATTATGAATCCGGGTTCGCTGATCGAACTGTGACCGACCGGAAGATAATATATTCGGTTTACGAATATTATTGACAATACCGAAAAAACAAACCAGATGATGAGAAAGGCGAGATCTGACAAGATGCGCATCGTCACGTGTGTCAAACAAGTTCCTGACGAGCGGAACATGGCGACTGATCCTGTGACGGGATCGCTGATGCGAGACACGGCGGGATCAATCCCGAATCCGGACGACGCGTGTGCGCTCGCCATGGCGCGCGCGACGTCCGAATCCCTGAATGGACAAGTGCAGTCGCTCGATGCGATCACGATGGGTCCGAGACAGTCGCGTTCTTCTCTTCGCCAAGCGCTTTCGTACGGATTTGACAACGCCTATCAACTGACGGACTCGCGTTTTGCAGGCTCCGATGTCCTCACAACGTCTCATGCGCTTGCACTCGCTATAGAGAAAACGGGCGGAGCTGAACTCGTCTTTTGCGGAGAAAAGTCGGCTGACGGTGATACGGGTCAAGTTCCGGCGGAATTGAGTGTGCTGCTCGGGGCTGCGTTTCTTCCGTTCGTGACTGAGATCATCGACGCAGATCGCGATGCCATCACGGTGCGTTCGAAAATGGACGATGTGGAATACGTCATTGAGTCTTCGCTTCCAGCCGTCATACAAGTGAAGGCAGGTGCGGTGAAAAGCGCCCCCGCTTCATTTCGAGATCGTATAGAAGCGCTTAAGAAGCCGATTGCCGTACTCTCTGCTGAAGACCTCTCATCGGAGATGCTGTTCGGGTATCGCCATTCTCCGACACGCGTTCGCAAGATGATCGCACCTGTTCGCACGCGCGTGCCCAGCGTTTACAGTGGGGATGACGCGCTCACTCAATTTCGTCAGATTCTCGAAGAATCCGAGAACACGGACGATCTGAGCGCCGACAGTCCACGCCTGCGGTCATACGCGCGACAAGTCCGGGAAACCGACACGTGTTGCGATCAAGTGCCGGATGAGCCTGTCGCGGTCTATGTGGAAGCGCACAAGAAAGGCTTTCAGAACGGATTGGAACTTTTAAGCCGTCTTCAGGCTTGCGGCGCAAAGACGATCTACGCCGTGACGCTTGTCCCGGGCGACCACGCATCATCCGATGAATCGATGGAGCGGGTGCTTTCCGAGACCGTCGGCGAGGAACTCTATTTATCTCTCCTTCGAAGCGTCGATGCGCTCACAATCATGGAAGCCTCAAGAGCGGCGGTCACTACGGAAGAATGCGCGTATCGTCTTTCGCGCTACTTGGAGAAACGACGAGTCGGTCTCTGTCTCTTGTCGGCGACCGACCACGGACGCACTGTCGGACCGCTTGTTGCGGGGACTCTAAAGACCGGCATAACGGCGGATGTAACGGATTTGCGTTATGTCTCGGATCAATGGGAGCAGGTGCGACCTGCCTATGGCGGTCAAGTGTTCGCCACCATCGTGACACCGGAACATCGTCCCGTGATGGCGACGGTGCGTCCGCGGATTTTCGCCGTCGATCTTCACGACGATGGCAGAGGTGTTGTCGCCGTTGAGAGGGCGCAAGACATGGAAAACAGGAGAACGAAAATTCTCTCGATGAAAACATGTGAACGCGAGACGACCATCGAAGAAGCAAAACGTCTTCTGATCTTGGGCGGAGCGATCACGACGGAAGAGGAAAGAGATCGGCTCATTGCTTTTGCGAAGAGGCATGAGCTGGAGTGGGGTGTCACGCGTGCGCTTGTTCAAGGATACTTGGCACCTCACGGGCGTCAGATCGGCGTGAGCGGGTTGAGCGTCGCGCCAAATCTGGCGATCCTTGTCGGCGTTTCAGGTTCCGTTCAGACAATGAGCGGACTGCGACGCGCGGAGAAGATCGTCGCGATCAATCGTGATGAGGGTGCCCCTGTCTTTGATAACGTCGATATCGCGTTTATTGGGCAGTGGCAGGATTATATCGAGTCGCTCTCATAATAAGGACAAAATGTGAGATTTAGGGCGACTTGGTGTAGTTGAACAAGCATGTATAATGGGCACAAGCGAGACAGCATTCATGGAGAAAGGGTAAAAATGGATAAGAAGATTACGCTTGACGAGCTTCAGTGGGAAGGCAACAGCAAAATCATGTTCGATGAGATCATGAACGACCTCGGTCCGATGTATCGCGCCGCCGTCAAGAAGAAATTTGAGGTGTGGGTGAATCAGAAGCAGCAGACCGTTATCCGCGAGTGGAATATAAAGCACACACTGGAAAAATACGCGCCGCCGAACTACTGCGAAAAGTATATGAAAATTTACGATAAATATAAAACGGAAGAAACGGAAGCATAAGCTCTGACAACGAAAACGAAGGAGCATCCACCATGATCGATCCCTACATTCTTGCCGTCGATGTCGGCACGCAGAGCGTGCGCGCCATCGTTTTCAATCGCGAAGGCGATCAGATCGCGTCGGCGCGAAAAATCAGCGAACCGTACTACAGTTTGCAGCCCGGATGGGCGGAGATTCCCGCCGAGCAGTTCTGGGATGACTCGTGTCAGGTGATTAGAGAAGTCGTCGAAAAACTCGGAGCCGGCATCGCGCAGGTCAAGGCGATGACGATTACGGCGAATCGGGACAACATCATACCGCTGGATGAGAACGATCAGCCTTTGCGCGACTGGCTGACATGGATTGACACGCGTCGGACGCCGGAGATTATTCCGATTCTGCGACGTACGCTAAAGGGAGCGGATAAGCTCATCTACACTGTGAAAAGATCGTTCTTTGAAATGGTCGCGCCTCGGTCGAAGTTTAACTGGATCCGCATTCACGAGCCCGAGGTCTACGCCAAAGCCAAGATCTACGTAACGCTCACAGGTTTTTTGACGCACCGTCTTTGCGGTGTTTTTCGCGATTCACTCGCCATGCAGGTCGGTTATATGCCGTATGAGGCGAAGCGGCAGGATTGGTACAAGATTCCCGCCGTCTATAAAATTCTCGGTGTCAGGCGCGACCAGCTGGTCGATATTTTCCCGCCCGGCAGCAAGCTAGGAGAGATTACCGAAGAAGCGAGCAAGAAGACACTGTTGCCGGCAGGACTTCCGTTGATCGCCGCGGCGGGGGATAAGATGTGCGAGACGCTCGGTTCTGGTGTTTTTAGTCCCAAGCAGGCGACCGTCAGCTATGGAACGATGGCGACGATCGGCACGACCATCACGCGTTATGTCGAGGACAGCAAACTCAAGTTTTACACGTTCGCCAGCTGCATCCCGGACGCATGGAATCCCGAATACAATATCTACCGCGGGTATTGGCTCATCACATGGTTTTGCAATCAATACTCTAAAGAGCAGGGGATGCCCGAATTTTTGAACGAGATGAACGAGTTGGCTGCCGATGTTCCTCCAGGCTCAAACGGATTATTTGTTTTCCCGTTTTGGACCGTACAGCCGGGTTTATACCCGCATGGCAAGGGGATGGTCGCAGGCTGGATTGATCGACACACGGTCGCCGACCTTTACAGGGCTTTCCTCGAGAGTATCGCCTACGCGCTTCGCGAAGGTCTCGAAATCATGGAGAAGAAGTGCAAGACTCGCACTGAGAAGCTATATGTGGTGGGCGGTGGAAGCAAATCCGATGTGGCGATGCAACTGACGGCCGATATCTTCAATCTTCCGGCAACGCGACTCAGTAATACGGAAGTCTGTGCCGCCGGCGCGGCGATCAATGCCGGTATCTGGGCAGGGATCTATAAGGATTATGAGGATGGCGTTGCGAGCATGATGCGCGAGCATAAGACTTTTTACCCGATACCGCAGAACGTGGAGATATATGAACGCATCTACCATGATATCTACAAGAAAATCTATTTGAAAAACAAGGATTTATTCAAAAAGTTAGGTGAATTTGGTCATTTCAAGTCTGAATAACATTTTGTTATA
>JAAZMK010000023.1 GCA_012798865.1 Clostridiaceae bacterium
CCATATTCTCTCTCCTTTTGTGTGTTGTTACTGTTTTTATCTATCTTCGGTGATTGCTCACCTTGTGATCGTCCTTGTAGAATGCTGTCCCGCGGTCCACGCCGCGGATCGAACCTGTTTGCCGCGTATGCGTCCCGCTCAAGTTGTACCCTGTCCCGGTTTGATCCCGATTCAGTTACATCGCCGTCTCAGTTCGGATCCGCTTCAATTTTGTCCCGTTTCAGCTCGGTTCCGCCCCGCTTTTTTCGCGCGGCATTCTGAACAGATCCCTCTAAAAATGACATCGTGTCCCGTCAGCCGGAAATCGCTGTCTGGGGGGAAATATTGATCAATCTGCGGAAGAACGGGCATATCCACATCGGAAAGCGCGCCGCATTCTTCGCAAAGCATGTGGTAATGCGCATCAAGCGTGGCGTCGTAGTGGAACGCCCCGTCGTCGCCGACGATGCGAACGATCTCGCCGTCCTCGACCATGCGGTTCATAGTTCGATAGATGGTCGCCTTGTTAATCGTGGGCGCTGTCTGGATGACGCATGTCTGAATTTCATCGACGGTGGGGTGATTCAGCGTCTTGAGGCAATCGGAAATGACTTGGCGTTGATGTGTCATACGCCGATGAGCATGATTCTTTGCCTGTTTCGTCATGATCGATCCCTCTCTGCATTCATTTACAAGTCAATTATAGTCTTAATGCGAATTAATTGCAATAGCAATGTGCCTATAAAAATCTGATCGTTGAAGTTGCCCTCGATAACCTTCGATGTCCTTCAATGTTGTCTATCCTTTAACCATGACGACCCGCACCCAAGGCAAACGACCGTGATCTGTCCATGACGTTTATCCCTTACCCATGGTGACCCGTCGGACTTACCTCGGATATTCAACGTGTGAAGGCGTTAGAAATTGCTCAATTGCAGCGTGTCTTCCTCTATTCCGACTTCAATGACGGCGCTCCCCCAACGCATTAAAGAGCGATTGAGCGCTGATTCTGCCGCTCTCAAGTCAAGATTCCAACACGCATGACCTTCCAAATCTCTCGTGGTCTCAATCTCGAGCTCAATCCCCGTTGACAGCTCCTTTGCGAAGGTCGGCTGGTTCTCCACGTGATAGAGGCGGAGTTTGCGATTGGCGGGCAAGCGTCGGAGATGAATGTAGACGCGGCGGGGCTTTCCCGTCAAATAAAAGTCATTCTGTTCGTAAGGGTAATCGGGACAAGCAGATGTCCCGTAAAAAGCGTCGCCGTAAATTTGGAGAAATTCTCCCGTTTCATTGAGGACGTCGATCGATGGCTTCGGGATGGCTCCGGTTCCATCCGGTCCGATATTGAGAAGCAGATTGCCCCCTCGGCTGACGACCTTCGTCAACTGGTGTATGACATCCTTCGCCGTGCGCCAGTCGTGGTCACTTCTTTTGTAACCCCAGGAGCTGTTCAGTGTGGCGGGGAGCTCCCACAATTTTGCTTGGGAAGAACGAGGGAGCATATTGTCGCCCGTCGTGATGTAGTCCCCCAGATCACATCCGATGCGTCCGGAAATCAGGCAGGACGGCTGAAGAGAACGGATGAGGCCTTTGACTTGTCGGCACTGAGCGGGAGTCATGGACATCGGCGTATCAAGCCAGATCATGGCAAGCGGTCCGTATTGTGTCAGGAGCTCTCGCAGTTGCGGGAGACATTTTTCCTCGAGGTATTGTGTGAACAAGGAAGCGGGCGGTGCCTCCTGATAGGCACGCAGTCCTCCCGGATGATCCCAGTCTTGGGCTTGTGAATAGTAGACACAAAAGAGCAGATTGTGCCTTGCGCACGCTTCCGACATTTCGCGGACGAAGTCGCGTCCGGAGGTGCTCAAGGCGACGCTGTTGAAAGTGTCGACCGATGAATCGAACAGCGCGAAGCCATCGTGGTGTTTCGCTGTCAGGCAGATGTACTTCATGCCCCAAGCGCGTGCGAGCTCGCAGATGCGATCGGCATCGAAGGCTGTCGGATTGAAAGATGCGGTCAACTGACGATATTCGTCGTCGGGAATGTCGAGAGAGAGTCTGATCCACTCCGCCAAGAAAGGTGTCTCCTTTCCCCTATACTCACCGCCGAGCAGCGAATAAAGACCGAAATGAATAAATAGCCCGAAACCGGCATCCTTGAAAACACGGAGCGCCCGGTCGATCACATTTTCTTGGGTGTAAAAGTCTGTCTGAGAGGAGGGATCGTCTTGTGAAGGAACTTCTTCGTGTAGGTCAAAGCGCTTGACGATTTTTACGAATTCTCGCAGACGGGGCGCATCGACGGGCTTGAACGCTTTGCCGAATCGCAAAGCCGTCCCGATATGGAGATCGATCTCTTTCGACGGCAACGATTGTAGAATGCGTTTGATATTGCCGTGCGTGATACCGCTTCCGAGAATAAGCCTCGGTCGTGCATGTTCCAAATACCACGGCAGGCGGTCGAGGTTCTCATCGACGCACCCTTGACCGAGCGATGTCAGGATATGTGTAATGCGCGGATAGTTGTTGATACGCTCGAGTGAAGCCGCGACATCGGAGCTTTCATCGATGGCGCGGTGAAACGTCACGTCAAAATCTGTTCCCTCAAGCACTTGCGAAAGTATCGAGACATCGGCGCCCCCGTCTTCATTGAGTATGCCCGTAACAACGCGCCGGACGCCCAATTCTTGAAACCGCAAGGCATCACGTCTCATGACGGACAATTGGTTATCCGAGTAATGAAAGGAGTCTTGTTCGGGACGCAGCATGACGGCGACTGGGATACTGACGGCATCAAGGACAGCCCTCACGAGACCGTCGCTCGGCGTAAAACCGCCACGTTCAAGACAGGAGACTAGCTCAATACGATCACCGCCGCTTGACTCAATGGCGATGGCATCGGCTAAACTCGTGGCAATGCATTCGAGGATCACCGGTCATCTCCTTCATTCAGCTCGCGGTCTGTTCCTGTCGCTTGCGGCGGTTTCTCCCGCCAATGCAGATGACGAGCCCGCCGAGGAAGCCGGCGACATGCGCCCACCAAGCGATGCCGCTCGATCCGCGCGTAAAACCTGATACGAGCTGAATGATGAACCAGATGACGAGATAAATCGGCGCAGGGATCGTGATAAAATACGGCATGATCGGTACGAGGGTAGTTACTCTCGCATGTGGATACAAGATGAGATACGCTCCCATCACGCCGGCGATGGCTCCTGACGCCCCGAGCGTGGGGATATCGGAATTGAAGTCCGCAAGCGTGTGTGCGAGAATCGCGATAATCCCGGTCGCGAGGTAGAACAAAATGTATTTGATCGGTCGCAGATAATCTTCCACGTTGTCACCGAAAATCCATAGCATCCACATATTGCCGATGAGATGGGCAGCGCCTCCATGCAGAAACATACTGGTGATCAGCGGGAAGTAGAATTTTCCCGCTCGTATTGCCGCGAGAAATTCCGCCGGTATGAACGCGTATCGATCTAAAAAATCATAATATGAAAGAAGGTCAAACTTCTGCTGGTAGATAAAAACCGCAACGTTGAAAATAATGAGAATAACGGTAACGAAGGGTATTCTGCGACTCGGTTGACTATCTCTCAGCGGTAGCATTTATTTCACTCCTCGCTCTGTAAAAGGATGTGCGCATAGGTACATTCCCTCGCCGTCTCGCTCCGGTTATAAGTAAAAGCGAACGTCAAAAAACCCGCCAGCCCTCATCGGAAAGGTCAGTTTTTTTGATTCTAACTGTTCTGAAGCTCGCGGCTCAGCATAGAAAACGGTGTCGTATCTCCCAGCAAAATGTAGCCCACAAGCTTGTCTCCGACAAAGTTGCGTCGGTCGTAGGTGAGCTGTGTTTCATCGAATGAAATTTGTGAAGTTACTTCCGGACCTTTCGGCGCAATATCGCCGGCGGACGCGACCCGCGTCTCCATCGTGTTGATGAGATAAGGCTGCAGGGGGATGACGCAAATTTCATCACCTCCGGCGGCATTCGCGCCCGCTACTCTTCCTTCTCGAGTCGAAACGGACCAAAGACCATACCAAATCCCGTCCATCAGGGCACAATCGCCTGCAGCATAAACATTCGGAATATTCGTTTCCATGCGATTGTTTGTTACGAAACGGCGGTCTATCTCAATGTCGATGCCATCCATCACTTCTACTCGTGCGCGCACTCCCGTTGAGACAAGCACGATATCGGTCGCGAGAACGGTTCCGTCCGTCAGTTTTACGCCGGACACGTTTCCTGTCTCGGGGTCTGCCAAAATCTCCGCGACCGACGACTCTTTTCTGACCTTGATATCGAGACGCTCGACCTGCTCTTGGAACATGGCGCTTGCGCGGGGGTCAAGTTGCCTCTTGAGAAGCGCTTGTCCGCGCTCAAGGATCGTTGTATCGAGTCCCCGTTTTTTCAATGCGTACGCAATCTCAAGCCCGAGCAAACCGCTTCCAATGACGACGGCTGTTTGAACGTCTTCGATATAATCGGATATCGCGATTGCGTCGTCGAGCGTCCAGAGCGTAAAGACGCCGGGCAGGTCGTTACCGGGCGTCGGCGGCATAAAGCTGCTGCTTCCGGTCGCCAAGATCAGTTTGTCGTAATCAATGGTTGAAAGATCGGACAGTACAATTCGCTGATTGTCTACATCAACACGTTCGACTTTCGTACCTAAGCGAAGATCGAATTGTCGGTCGTCGTACCACGCCTGATCGTGCAGAAACACTCTATCGATTGTGTCCGGCGCCATGACGACACCGGGGAGACGAGGTCTGTGATAAGGAAGGTTCGCATCCTCCGACAGAAGAATTATCCTTACATCGGGATCTTGTTTCCGAGCAGCCTCAGCTGCTGAAAGCCCGGCGATTCCGCTTCCGATAATCACAATGGTTTGCTCTGACATGAAAGACCTCCTTCACGAGGGGAATTGTATGCAATTGTTAGCCGTTTCCAAAGAACAATTGAAACGTGAATTTATGATAGTCAGTCGACAAACAAGTGTCAACTTATTAACTAAAAGGAGGCAAGCCAAAATCAGGTGCCACAATCAGGTGTACAGTTTTTCAATTAAGGTTGAAAAAGCTACACATAAAGTTGAAAAACTGCACACAGGGGTGCGCGGATATGGGGGAAAAAACACGCAGGTGACAAAAATTCATATAAAGTTGAAAAATTGCACACCTTAAAATCAATGACTTTTCATTACATTGCTAATTTTTTATATCGGCAACGCATTGTATAATTAGTAACTAACAACATCTTTTATCGTTCCGGTCACTCGTTTGCGATTATCGCAGGAAACAACGTGAGATAACCCCTTCCGACCTAGAGGTCGCTTTAATCATTAATGAAAGGAACCGTCATGGCACCTATTTCCTCAAAAGCAAGAAAATACATCCCGGAGATTACTTCTCCCCTTCGCAGAGATATCATCGAAATGCCGCGGGTTATCGCCGCATGTTCCGGTATTCGGATTTTCGGGAAGCGCATTAAATCGATCATCTATACGACAGATGCGGCGCAAGCGATCAATCACAATGCCGATGCGCTCATCGCTGTCTATCCGTTCACGCCGCACCCCGCCATTACGAGTGCGATCATAGGGATTTCACCCGTTCCCGTCTTTGCCGGAGTAGGCGGCGGTACGACGGGCGGCAAACGATGCGCTCAGATCGCCATGTTCGCTGAGGCACAGGGTGCTATCGGTCTTGTTGTCAACTCACCGACAACACTCGAGACCATACGCGACATTCGAGCGGTTGTCGACACGCCTATTGTCTGTACGATCGTGTCGGAGTACATGGATATAGATTTGCGAGTGGAGGCGGGCGTTCAAATCTTCAATGTAAGCGGAGCTGAGCGCACGGTCGACATTGTCAAAAGCATTCGTAAACGTTATCCGACGATCCCCATCATCGCGACAGGCGGCTCAACGGATGAAACAATACTCAGAACGATTGAGGCGGGCGCGAATGCTATCACGTATACTCCGCCGACAAGCGCCCAGCTTTTCAAAATCAAAATGGATAAATACCGAAAAATGGCGCAAGACGAATACAAAAACAGCCATCAACTGAGCTGAAAATATTTACATAAGGCTAACGTGTTTCGGTGAGCGCGGGCGTTATGCTGACGGCGCCAATACCGAGTTTCGTAGTATCATAACCCCATAGAATATAGAAAGAAAGGTTGTCTATGCTTAGCGATACACTATTTGAATACAAACGGTATTTTATCGATGGGGCGGAAAGCGAGTTGCGCGCACAGCATAACGCAAGTCGGCGCGTCTCTTTTCTGGATGGTCAAATGATCGGCAACGTTCGCCAAGATTATAAAGGCGTGAGTGCGCGTGTAAGACGCGGAGGTCTTTATGGTTTCTCCTCAAAGGGTGAATATACACAAGAATCAGTAGAAAGCGTGTTGAAGGAAGCTTCGAACAATGCGCTTTTTCTCGAGCAGCATGCCAAGCCGACGAAGAGTTTTCTTCCGCCCGTACCAAGCGGAAGGATGGAGCTGAAAGATTCCGTCAACGATCCAGAGCAGTCTTTTTATATCGAACTCTGTCGTGTGTTGGATGCGTACATCGTTGCCCGTTGCCCGGATATTATCAGTCGACGCGTCGCCGCATATAGCGACACGGTCGAGAAAGTGATCACCGTTTCGAATGGATACGACGCACATGTCGTCACGCCCAGAAGTTATGTGTATGTCTTCTTGACGGGAAAGTCAGCCGCGGGCATGCCAGTTGATGTGATGGCGGTTGTTGGCGGATTTGACACCATTGACAAGAATTTTATCGATCTCGACGAAGCGAAAGCGAAGGTCGACACTCTGTATGAGCAACTGATGCAAAAATGTGACGGCGTCTATGCGAAGGCGGGCGAGGCGATGTGCATTCTGTCCGGTCGCATGGCGGGTATGCTCGCCCATGAAGCAGTAGGGCATACAGTGGAAGCCGATCTTGTTCAGAGCGGGTCGGTGTCGGCGCACTTGCTCGGCAAACAAGTCGCTTCGGAGAAGGTGTCGATGGTCGATTTTGCGCATACAGCCTACGGCAAGCCTACACCTCTTCCTGTCTATGTTGATGATGAAGGCGTCAAGGCTGAAGACGCCGTATTGATTCGAGATGGCATCTTGACGGAGTACTTGAACAGTCGCCAGTCTGCCGAACTTTTCGGCATGACGCCTCGCGGCAATGCGCGCGCGTGGCTTTTCTCCGACGAACCCCTGATCCGCATGCGCAACACAGCGATTGTGCCGGGAGACGACAAGCTCGAAGACATGATCGCCTCTGTGGACGACGGATATTATTTGGTTGCGTCGGGCAACGGACAGGCGGACATGACGGGTGAGTTCATGTTCGGCGTGACGATCGGCTATGAGATTAAGAATGGCAAGCTCGGACGCGCCATGCTTGACACGACGATCTCCGGTGTCGCCTTTGAGATGTTGAAGACGGTCGATATGGTTTCCGATGAAGTGGAGTGGGAGAGTTCCGGTTTTTGCGGTAAGAAACAGGCGATGACGGTAGGGATGGGTGGTCCGCACATTCGTTGCCGTTTGACGATGGGAGGAAAA
>JAAZMK010000124.1 GCA_012798865.1 Clostridiaceae bacterium
ACGCTGGAGATGGGAGATGTCATCATCGAGTAAATCAGAAGCGTCTCATCTATTTCCCGCGCTTGGTAATCAAGCTGAATCTGCTCCGCCAACTCGACGGCGGGAAGATACTGCGGCTCCTTGAGCGAGTAATAAAACGACTCGTCAATCGTCCAGCCGAACGCCCGAAGCTCGTCTCGCCCCCTCGTTCCCGTCAAATGCAACGTTATGTCCGGAATATACCCCTTCTCTTCAATGGCGCGAACGCGCCTCTCCAGCGTTGCCTGACTTGCGGCGACCACATCGGCGTTGTACGTCCCGTCAAACCCGCGATCTCCCGTCAAGATAAAAACGTCGAGTTTCCACTTGTCGCCCGGGTTCTTCACGCGAAAACGCATATACGGCGATTTCAGCTCCGGAGACATCGACAGAAGACGATCCATTGTCCGCATACAATGCACGGAGAATGGGAGCGCCTCAGCGAGAAGTCGTTTCGCTTGACGCATTCTGACACCGCTGATCAGCTGCATAGCACGCGTCATTTTGCTGATCATCTCGACAGATTCCATTCTCTTTTTTATTTCAACGAATCCCGACATCTCTCCCAGTCCCTAAATGAGCTAATAAATACAACATTCTTCGAATTTCATGACAGCTACGCGCTATGTGCCTCATCGTCAATGCGACTCTCTGTTCTCAAAATCGGATCGGAACATTTTCCAAGCTTGCAGCACTCTTTCATGCAAGCTCTCGTCAAACTTCTCCCCCGTTTCCAAGGTCGCCACAAGTTCCGGCGCCTTCTCGGGCAGCGCATCCATGAAGAATTTCGCCATGCGAGGCAATTCCGATTCCTTCATATCACTGAACGAGTCACGCGTTCCTAAAGAGAGGACGGCGAGCGATTTCGCCAGTGTACGCATCTGAAGCGGGTTCTGGCTTAAAAGAAGCATCAGGCGGTCACCTTTCGCGATCTGACTTCGCGTCGCATCGTCGATGTCGGCGCCGTATTGCGCGAAGGCCTTCTTCTCTCTATACTGCGCCAGAGCGATTCTGAGCGGTCCGGCAATCTGGTGCATAGCGGGAGTCTGGGCATCGCCGCCGACGCGAGAAACAGATAAACCGACATTGATCGCCGGTCTTTGTCCCGCAAAAAATAAATCTGCCTCAAGATAAATCTGCCCGTCTGTAATCGAGATGATGTTGGTCGGAATGTATGCGGAAATATCGCCCGCCTGCGTCTCGACGATCGGCAAAGCCGTCATCGAACCCCCGCCATACGCATCGCTCAGCTGGGCGGCGCGCTCAAGCAGTCTCGAGTGCAGATAAAAGACGTCGCCCGGAAACGCTTCACGACCGGGCGGTCGACGCAAAAGAAGAGAAATGGCGCGGTATGCCTGTGCGTGCTTTGTCAAGTCATCGTATACGACGAGCGTGTCTTTGCCGTCGTACATAAACTCCTCAGCCATAGCACACCCAGCGTAAGGTGCCAAATACTGCACGCCTGCCGTATCTGAAGCCGACGCGACAATCATCGTCGTATACTCGAGAGCTCCCGTCCGCTTGAAAAGATGGTAAAGTTCGGCGATGGTCGACATCTTTTGACCGATGGCAACGTAGAAACAGTAGACGCCTTTACCTTTTTGGTTGAGGATGGTATCGATGGCGATCGTCGTCTTACCCGTTTGTCGATCGCCGATGATCAACTCGCGCTGACCGCGACCGATCGGCACCATGGCGTCAATCGCCGTAATTCCCGTCTCGAGCGGAACGCTGACAGGCTTTCTCGCCAAAATCGAAGCCGCGGGATATTCGATGGGACGATCGGGAGTCGACGACGGAAATTCCGGACCTCCATCGAGCGGGTGTCCGAGAGGCGTAAGAACGCGCCCGAGTACCGCCTCGCCGACCGGCACGCGCACGGTCTCACCGCTGCTAAAACAGACATCACCCGATTTCAGCTTGTCACCCGTTATCATCATGACGCCGACCGAGTCGGCGCCGAGATTCATGGC
>JAAZMK010000155.1 GCA_012798865.1 Clostridiaceae bacterium
TGACATTCCAAGTTGAGCGCCTCTAACTGAACCCATGGTTATAAAACAGGCGGGAATTTAGGCTGCACACAATGAAGAAGTAGGGATTGTTGACAGTATCCAATCTGTAATGAGTTTAAAATATCCACAAATGGAGCTAATCGTAGTAAATGACGGTTCCGAAGATCAGACTCTGCAAATTGTCATAGAGCAATTTCGGATGAAAAAAATATCCAAAGCAGTCAAGCAGCAAGTTGAATCTAAACCGATTATCCAAATCTACCAATCGGAAATTCATCACAATCTGTTTTTGATAGATAAAGAGAATGGCGGGAAATCAGATGCCTTGAATGCGGGCATTAATTGTTCCAGATATCCTTATTTTTGTTCCATTGATGGAGACTCTATCATGGATGAGAAATCTCTTTTGCGAGTCATGAAGCCTATTGTTTTGTCAAATGAAGAGGTCATCGCAGCAGGGGGCAATATTCGTATTGCTAACGGTCTTGATGTCCAATGGGGTTCAGTCTATCAAAAGAGCCTGCCTAATCGCCCCTTGGTTCTAATGCAAATAATTGAATATACAAGAGCCTTTATGATGGGGAGAATTTCCTTAGCCAAATTTAATTTAATCCTCATCATTTCAGGAGCTTTTAGCGTATTTGATAAAAAGTGGGTTATCGAAGTGGGGGGATATTCCGCCCATACGATTGGTGAAGATATGGAACTGATCGTTAAATTACACCGATTTGTCCGAGAAAACAAAATAAAGAAAAGAATTGAATTTGTTCCTGACCCCGTGTGTTGGACAGAAGCACCGGAAAATCTCAGAGTATTGAGAAGACAGCGCAGACGCTGGCATCAAGGGTTAATTGAAAGCCTCGTAAAACATGTCAAAATGACATTTAATCCTCGATACGGGAAGATCGGCATGATTTCATTCCCATATTTTTGGTTAGTTGAATGTTTCGGTCCGCTTATTGAGCTGGGCGGTTACATCTATGTCATTGTGGCCTTCTTTATGGGTAAAATGTATTTCGAATTTGCCATATTGCTCTCCTTACTATTCATCTTATATGGCTCCGTTCTTTCCGCTTTTTCTGTCTTGTTGGAGGTTTGGAGCGTGAATCTCTACGCGGGAACAAAGAATTTTTTCAGATTAATGCTTGTATCATTAACGGAAACTTTCTGGTATAGACCTTTAACCTTGATTTGGAGGTGTGAAGGTTTTATACAGGTTCTTTTAAGACGGAAGAGTTGGGGTCACATGAAGAGGGTGGGACTTTCAAAGAATTCTCGCATCAAGAGGAGCAAGAGATCTAAATGAAACGTATTCTCATAATATTAATTTGCTTGTTGATATTAATAATATTGCCTATTGTTTTATGGTTTTTAGAGCCTAACAAAGAATGTCATGTTGCTATCATCGACAAAACAGTGCCAAACGAAACGTTCCGCGAACACCAGGGTCTCGTCTTTTTGCTGAATTATTTGAAGTATAGAAACGGATTTGGTGATACATATGATTTGCGAAAAGACTTTTATGGTTTTTATCCAAATGAAGAAAAAAGAACCTATAAGATAAAGCCATTGCCAACGAACTATGATGGTTACGACGTTATTTATATGGCGGACACATATGGTGTTTACGAAGAAGATTTTCCGTGGATAGAGAAAGAGAGAGAAGGATCACGTTCACCTCTTGTCTATGGAGGGCTGCAAGAGCAAGAGTGGCTCGATATTCATAATAGACTGGAGAAGAATGAAAAAAGCCTGTTCATTGCGGAATACAATGCATTTGCTTCACCAACCGGGAGAGAAGTGATGGAAAGCGTCACCGCTTTTTTGGGTGTCGATTGGGATGGATGGGTAGGACGATATTTTGATGAATTGGATTACAATATCAATTTGGAAATTCCACAGTGGATCATAGATGAGTTCGGGGAATCATGGCATTATAGCGGTCCCGGGTTTCTTTTGGTTAACGATTTTACTTATGAAATCCTTGTTTTAGAGGCGAAAAAGCATGTTTTAGATAAAGGGATAAATCTCACCTTTACCCAAGAAGGAAAAGACTTTTTCGGACTCGAAAAAAGTCCCAATTACCACTATTGGTTTGATATCGTAATGCCTGAACGAGGCTCAACCGCGTTGGCATACTACAATTGGAATTTAACTGATAGTGGGAAGGAACTTCTGGAAGAAAACGGAATTCCCACTGAGTTTGCAGCCGTTATTAAGAATGAGCGGGGATCCTGCACCAGTTACTATTTTGCAGGCGATTACAACGATATAGGTGTAGTTCCGCGCCTATACAAATTCAAGGGATTACCGAAACTGTATAGCTTATTGGAAATTAATTCGGACAGCGATTTTTACTGGTCGACGTATTTTCCCATGATGAATAAAATCCTGAAGACTTTTGAAAACCGTCCTTCGGAAGAAACTACGAGTTCTGAAACAAGTATAAGTACAGAGCCTACTGAGCCTGACGATAAGATTCAGTATTACTCCAGAATAAAGGATAACAGTTTCCAAATCTTAATAGACGGTGAATGGAAGCCCATTACGATAAAGGGCGTCAATATCGGCATGGGTAAACCCGGCGTCTTCCCGGGTGAAGCGGCGATCACTGAAGAGGAATATTACCGTTGGTTTGAATATATCGGCGACATGAATGCCAACGTCATCCGCATCTATACTTTGCATGCCCCGGGATTCTACAATGCTCTCCTTCGTTACAACGAAACCCACGATGAAAAATTGTATGTTATACACGGTGTTTGGATGAACGAAGAGATGTTGCTGAGTGCATACGATGCTTTTGAGGAAGACAATGTAGACGATTTCCAACAAGAGATGAAAAGAACCGTCGATGTAATACATGGAAATAGAATTCTTGAAGAAAGACAGGGACACGCGTCCGGGTTTTATAGCTCAGATATTTCCAAGTATGTTATTGCGTATATTTTAGGCATCGAGTGGGATCCGTATATGGTGGAAAATACAAATGATTTTCACTCATCAGTTGGAGAATACAGCGGCAAATATATTGAGACGAAAGGTGCAAAGCCCTTCGAATTTTTTCTGGCACAGCAGATGGATATCATAGCGGAATATGAGTTGGAAAACTACAACTCCATGAGACCCATCAGCTTTAGCAATTGGCCGACGACAGATATATTGGAGCATCCATCCAATTTCCAAGACAGTGAGGATCGAGTCGGTGTGGATCCTAATGTCATATATATTAAAGGAGATTTGGAGCCAGTCGGGGAGTTTGCCTCTTATCACGTTTATCCATATTACCCGGATTTCCTGAACTTTGAAGAGAAATACCAAAACTATATTGACCACAGAGGCGAACATAACAATTATGCCGGCTATCTGAATCACTTAAATAGTGTTCATCGACTTCCCATTTTGATAGCCGAGTTTGGCATACCGGCTTCACGGGGCCTCGCCCACGAAAACCCCTTTGGCTGGAATCAAGGATTTACTTCCGAAAAAAAACAGGGTGAGATTTTGTGTCGTCTTTATGAGGATATTTTAGAAGAAGATATGCTCGGGGGATTGCTCTTTGCGTGGCAAGATGAGTGGTTTAAGAGAACCTGGAATACAGTCGATTATGACAATCCGGATCGCAGACCGTTTTGGTCCAACGTTCAAACGAACGAACAACGTTTTGGGCTTTTATGTTTTGACAGACATAAGATAAAGATCGACGGCGATACGAAAGAATGGCAAGCGGAACCTCTCTATAAGAAAGATCAGGGAGTCATGAAGGGCTTATATGTCGATCATGACGAGGCTTACTTGTACATTAGATTGGACTACTCCAATGACGGCAACGGTTATCCTGTAATCTTACTCGACGTCGTGCCCGATCAAGGAAACTTTTTTGTAGCGGGGAATAATTCTATTAAGTTTTCTAACGGAGTGGAATATTTAGTAACTCTGACCGAGGAAGAGCCTAGGATTATAATCGATCAGTACTATGACTTATTCGAATTCATGTGTGATTACTACGCTTACCATTCGTTCACGGTAGAGAAACCGCTCAAAAACAGCGGGGTATTTTCGCAAATTCATTATATTCTCAGCATGGAATATACGTCATATGATGGTGATATTCTTATGCCGTTCGGCAGTTATGAAACCGGAAGACTAAGAAAAGGGAATGCTAATCCCGAATCAAAAGATTACGATTCCTTAGCGGACTTTTACATAAGTGATGAGGGAGTACTGGAATTGAGGATTCCTTGGCTGTTAATTCAGTCAAGAGATCCGAGCATGAAGGAGTTTATGGGAGATATCTACAAGGACGGCATTGGAGCAAGCAAATTTGTCGATGAGATCTATATCGGCGCCCTGTATGTGGATGATCAAGGCACTGTTTTGGATTCATTCCTGAGCACGAATAACGGCGTCCTAAGTGCTTTGAGAGCCTATTCTTGGGAAAACTGGGAAATGCCTGAATATACGGAACGGCTGAAACAATCCTACTATATCGTCCAAGATTTTTTCAAAGATTATTAATGAGGAGACGGTTCGTTGATTTGATCTTATAACCTTGTGTTGTCTCGTGGTGTGACCGTCCGGGCGACCTTGTCCCGGTCATCACCGACCATGAGGGGATCCGAATTAATTAAGGTAACGGGGCTGTCGAGCGACAGCCCCGTTCATTTATAGCCCTGTTACTAAGGCTGATTGACGACGCCGACGAAGAGAGGCACGCCGTCATGTCCCTGTACAACGAAGAGGAAAGGTCGATCCAGGATGAAGTCAACGATTTCATCCGGAGGCACTCCCATGCCATCGAGTGTAAGGGTATATGCTGCTCCTGTAACACCCTGTTCGTCGATCATGACACGAGCTGCGTGATTAATATCTGACACGTAGAGGTTGGCATTTTTCGAAATTGGTGAAAAGTCAGCAGCGTCGGTGAAAGCTGTTTTTATGCCGAGTTCTTGCAGGGTCTCTTCCAGGTGTATGTCGCTCATCACATCAAACTTAGGCACCTTGAAATTTACGATGACGTACTTTTGGTTTTCGTATGTCATTCTATTTTGCAAGAGAGCGTTGATTTGCGGGTCATCCAAGAGCTCGTTTACATTGACGTCCTCATCGGGCAGCAAGAACCACATGCCTCCAGCTTCGATAAGGTCCTTGTTCACAGCCGCAAATTTGTCACCCCAGTAGTAATTATGGCTGCCTGAGTTATACATAAAGTCCGTTTCAACGGAGCCGGACGGTGTATGGAACGTACCCTTGGCAGTATCGCTTTCTTTAAATTCACTATCCCATTTGGCGCGGAAAAGGATGGTGGATGCCAAAGCCATAAGTGTGTCCTCGTTGAAAGCGACGTTATCGACGCTGGACTCCAACAAATTATCTGTCTGTTCATTGAGCCACTTCTGCAACTGCTTAGCCATGTTAGCGCTGCGCATATCGCCTTGGAAAACTGACGACTTGTAGGTGTCTTGCAAAATTTGCATGGCTTCTTGTTTCACGGACAGTGATTTGTCAAGCCAAATGGAGTTGGCAAGCAGGCTCGTCGTATTACCGTCATCCAAATAGTGGGCATTCCAAAGAGAGTTAGCCTTTGCACGGAGTTTCTCAATGGTGTCAACGCCTAGGACTTGAAGGATTTCCGTCCGCGTATCGCCGCCGGTAGTTTCCGCTAGTAAGCTCAAAGCCAAGTAAACATTGAGCGGTGAATAGATGCGGTTATCACCATCTCCATTCAGAAGCAGCCGATTTGCCTCTCGAGCGAAGACCATGACGCCGTCCTGATAACCTCTTGGCTGATTCCGCTGTCTTTGCAGATCGGCGTACCAAGCATCATTAGCCTTATCGAATGCCTCTTGATCGCTTTGCATCAAGTCTTCAGAAGGGCATTTGTGCATGATGGGGTATTCCGGCATGGCAAGGGCGGAAATACCCGCCACCAAATCGATTCGTCTAGTGGCATGCGTCGTGCCGGTGACCTCCGGCTCCTGCATCGAGCTGTTCGTTACGTCTGAAGGATACTCGTATGTGGCGGGATCTCCCAGTCGACGTACGAACTGGACAACAACAAAGCAAGCTACGATGATGGCAACGGCCGCCGCGACAGCGCCAACCCTGTAAAGGAGCGGTTTTCTCCTCTTTTGGCGGACCTTGGCGGTCTCTGTCACGATGCGATCGTCCAGCTGTCCGATAGCGTCTTGTAAATCTTCAATCTTCATAAAACCAACCTTCTTTCACAAGTTCTTCTTTCAATTTGATTCTGGTGCGGTGGAGCATAGTCTTGATGCCTCCTTCGCTGCGTCCGAACAAACGGGCGATGTCGCCTATCGTGTCGCAGTAAAAATAGCGGCAGACAAAGACTTGACGTACCACACTGCGCTCGCCTGCCAGGAACTTGGAGATCGTTGCCGCCAGCTCGTTGAGCTCGACTGTGTCCGTGATCATCTCGCTTCCCGCCACGACGTCCGCCAATTCGTCCAACGGCAGAACGTAGTCGCCGCCACCCCTCTTCAGACTTTTACGCTGTCTCCACCGATCAATGGCATTCTCTCGCGTGATCTTCGCCAAGAAGGTCAGCAGGACGGGGGGTCTGTTGGGCGGAATCTTTTGCCATGCGCTGAAGTATGTGTCGTTGACGCACTCTTCACTTTCCTCGACATTGTGCAAAATGTTGTTGGCGACAGTGAAGAGGTAGGAGCCATAGCGGGCTCCTACATCTGCCAATACATCCTCATCGCGGTCAAGAAACCGCTGCACTAGAGCACATTCCAATGAACTTTCTTCCATAGGTAGATATCTTCCTTTCACCCTATATACCGTAAAGTAAGGACAAAAGGTTTCAGTTGGTTTCTTATGTCAGAATAGCAGTTTTGGGTTATGGATAATGGTTGTTCCGATCATTTTCCAATACGCTCGCTCAAACGTAAGGCAGTACCGATGAGCAGTTTTTCAATTTAATTTGAATTATTGGATATGCGCCTGCCACCCGTGTGCAATTTTTCAATTAGTATCGAATTCCTGGACTGCGCGCTCGACACCAGTGTGCAATTTTTCAATTAATATCGAATTTCCGGACTCTGCGCCAAAATCAGAAATCAGTGTTTTTCAACTTAAATCGATTTTTTGGACTTTACGCTCTCAATCACTGAAAAGGAGGGGCTCTCTCATTTTTTGAGACAGCCCCTTCGCCACTAATTTGATGGGTTTTTCGGATCAGAGCGAGGCGGGGAGATCACGCGAGAATTTCTCCGCGAGTTTCTCTTGCCAGTCAGATAGGGGAGCGAGTTTGCCGAGAAAAAAGCGCAAGATCTTCGGCTCATGCTCAAAGCGCAGACCTCCGATCAGGTCGCGGTTTTCATAGAGCCACGTCACGCGGTCGATCGCGTAGTCGATCTGGCTCATGGTGAAGACGCGTCGCGGCATGGCGAGGCGTAGAAGTTCCATTTCTGCCAAGGTCTCATTGCCTTCGGCGTCTCTACTCTCACTGAGCGTTCCGCGTTCCATCCCGCGGATACCGCCGGCGATGTAAGTCGCGGCTGCGAGTGCCGCGGCGGGGTACTGCTCTTGCGGGATATGCGGTACGAAGCGGGAGGCGTCGAGATGGCA
>JAAZMK010000024.1 GCA_012798865.1 Clostridiaceae bacterium
CTACGATCATGCGGAAGATCATACGTGCCGACATCCCCTTCGTCTTGACGCGGTCGGCGACCACAGCGCCAGCTGTTCAACAGGCTTGCGAGGCGGGCATCACACTAATTTGTTTCGCTCGCGGACGACGATACAACCTCATGACATAGAGAGCTCATAGAGGCAAAGTCGGATACGCCGGCTCCGGTTCAGCACTTATCGATCGCGACATTGTATAGCATATATATAGCCGAAACAATATCGGGCACACTTGTACCTGTTCTGGTTTTACGCGCAGTCGTGTATTATAAAAATGATTTGCGCCTTGACTGACTCGATACGGTCACTGGTTTTACGCGCGGTCGTGTATTATAAAAGTCAGCGTCTGAAGAGCGATAGAATATGAAGCTGTACGATAAGATCAATATCGCGAACGCGGACGTTCGCAAGGAGGTTACATGATTCGCATCACGATTGACGGAAAACATCTCGAGCTTGAGAAGCCGATCAATTTGCTGGAAGCTGCCAAACTCGTCGGCATCAACATCCCAAATCTTTGTTACAGCCCCGAATTGACACCTTATGGCGGGTGTCGTCTCTGCCTTGTGGAGATCGAAGGGCGCAAGACGCCTGTGGCCTCATGCTCACGGCTGGCGGAAGACGGTATGGTCGTACGGACTAATACGCCGCAGATTCGCGAGATTCGACGCGAACTTTTGAATCTTCTGATCAGCAACCATCCGTTGGACTGCCTGACGTGTGAAAAGGTTGGGGAGTGCGATCTGCAGAAACTCTGTTACGAGTACGGTGTCACGGCACCGTCCTACCCTTATGATCCGCCGAAGATTCCTCTTGATGACCAGAACCCCATTATGGTGCGCGACCAGTCGAAATGCATCAAGTGCGGCAAGTGCGTTCGCGTTTGTCGCGAAATCCAGGTTTCAAACGTGCTTGAACACGTCGGGCGCGGTTTTGCCTCGACGGTGACGACGGCAGGCGATCGCCCCATTTCGCGTGACTTCTGTCGTATGTGCGGTCAGTGTATCGCCATTTGCCCGACAGGCGCGCTCACCAACAAGGAATTTGCCGGGTATCGCCCGTGGGAGTTGAAGAAAGTTCGCACAACGTGTCCGTTCTGCGGGACGGGCTGCACGTTTGATCTTAACGTCGACGTCAAAAATAATCGCGTCGTCGGCGTCACGCCGTGTGAAGATGCGCCGATCAATGGCACGCAACTCTGCGTGAAGGGTCGCTTCCACACCGACTTCATCAGCTCGGAGGAGCGGCTGACGACGCCTCTCATCAAAAAAGACGGTAAGTTCGTTCCCGCGACGTGGAATGAGGCGATCAACTTGATCGCGACACGCTTCGGGGAGATTAAAGCAAAGCACGGAGCGGATGCCTTTGCGGGACTCTCTTCGGCGCGATGTACGAACGAAGATAACTACATATTCCAGAAATTCATTCGCGCGGCGATCGGCACGAACAACGTCGATCACTGCGCGCGAACTTGACACGCCCCTACCGTTGCAGGTCTTGCAACCACGCTTGGCAGCGGAGCCATGACAAACTCCGTAAACGAAATACTCGACGCCGAACTGCTCTTCGTTATCGGATCCAACACGACAGAAGCGCATCCGATTATCGGGAACAAAATGAAACAAGCCGTCCGGAATGGAACGAAACTCATCGTCGTCGATCCGCGCACGACGGAACTGGCGGCGATGGCAGATCTTCATCTGCGCCTACGTTCTGGAAGCGACGCCGCGTTGATCAACGGCATGATGCACATCATTCTCCGCGAAGGCTGGGAAGATCGCGCGTACATTGAGGCGCGGACAGAAGGATTCGAAGTCGTCGAAGAACTCGTCAAAAAATACACGCCGGAGGTCGTTTCTGCGATTACCGATATTTCCGAAGAGGACCTTTACGAGGCGGCGAAGCTCTACGCGAATCATCGCAAGGCGGGGATTTTCTACACGCTCGGTATCACAGAACATACGTCGGGCACGTCTAACGTCATGAACTTGGCGAACCTCGCGCTGATCACCGGTCACGTCGGTATTGAGAGCGCCGGAATCAATCCGCTCCGCGGGCAGAACAACGTGCAGGGCGCCTGTGATATGGGCGCGCTCCCTGACGTCTACCCCGGATACCAGAAAGTGACCGATCCTGCTTCTATCGCCCGTTTCTCCGAGGCATGGGGCGTGCCTGTGAGCGAAAGGCTCGGACTGCGTATCCCGGAGATGCTTGATGGCGCCGTCGCGGGAGACATCAGAGCCATGTATGTCATGGGTGAAGACCCTGTTCTCACGGACCCCGATGCCAACCACGTCAAAAAGGCGTTCGAGTCGATGGAATTCGTCGTCGTCCAGGAACTTTTCATGTCGGAGACGGCAAAGTACGCCGACGTCATTCTTCCCGCCGCCTGTTACGCCGAGAAAGACGGCACATTTACCGCTTCAGAGCGCCGCGTCCAACGTGTGCGTAAGGCGGTGAATCCCCCCGGACAAGCGAAACAAGATTGGGAGATCATCGTTGCGATCGCCGACAAAATGGGCGCCGAAGGATTCGACTTCCTTAACTCCGAGGAAATCTTCGAAGAAATCCGATGCGTTACGCCTCAATACGCCGGCATGACATATGAGCGTTTAGAAAAAGAACGAGGGCTTCAGTGGCCGTGTCCCACGCCGGATCACCCCGGCACGAAGTACCTCCACAAGGGTACGTTCCCGCGCGGCAAAGCGACGATGGTTCCTGTCGAATACAAAGGACCTGCCGAACACGTTTGTGATGAATATCCGATTCTCCTGATCACGGGGCGCAAGCTCGGTCACTACAACGTGACGACGCGCTACTCAGAGCTGCTTGATTCAATCAATCCGTTCGAGGAAGCTGAGATCAACCCGCGTGAAGCAGAGGCGCTTGGACTTTCCGAGCACGACACGATCCGCGTGACAAGTCGCCGCGGGAGCATCGTGACGCGCGTGCAAATTACCGACCGCGTCAAACCGGGCAGCATGTTCATGACCTTCCACTACCGCGAGTCGCCCGTCAACGAACTGACACAATCGGCTTTCGACCCCATCACGCTGACGGGAGAGTACAAAGTCTCCGCCGTCAAAATCGAAAAAGTCGAATGGAAAGACGCGCAATACGAAGACGAAGTTCATCGCTTTAAACGCTTGGAACATCTGACAGAGTAACGCTCGCACAGCAGCAATCCAAAACTCATTAACCGCAAACGTAAAGAGGGGCAGTTTCTTCTGAGACAGCCCCTTAAACATGGCACAAAATCCAACAATTCGATATTAATTGAAAAACTGCACACCGATCTCAGGTGCCAAATCCGGAATTTCAATATTAATTGAAAAATTGTACACTGGTGTGGAGCACGCAGTCCAGGAATTCGATATTAATTGAAAAACTGCACACCTGAGTAAGGCATAATTTCCAAAAGTCCAACTTTAGTTGAAAAATTGCACATTAATTCCAGGCGTTCGATTGTCCGGTTATCTGTAAAAAATTGGTTTCTCACTTACATTGAGGATGATTGCACTTTCTAAGTAACCGATAATTGGTTGGTTATTTGCTTAAAAAAGTCAGCGCTCCAAACTTGCAAAGAATCGAGATTGCGGACGAAGGGTATCACGTCTTCTTTCGCTTGTTTGTAATCGATCGTTTCAAAACGATGATGGAGGTGTTGTTTCAAATCTGTAAGCGAAAAAGGGTCACTAGGACTCAGATATTTGTTCTGTTGAAGTCGTGCGCGCAAATGAGAGAGGTTCACCGGTGTGCTTCGCGACAGGAAGAAAACATAATCATAGAGGTCGCGTCCTTTTATCCTGTTCTTCCAAGCTCTGCTGAGAACGGCGTGGATTTTCCCTGCAAACAAGGACGGCGCATCATATAGGGCAACCTCATAGGGCGAGGGGAGGAGCCTGTACTGGTGTTCAAAATTGGCATAATCCGGCGGGTCGGTGTCCACTTCAAGTTTGATGCGGATTTTCTCGCCGGGATGAATTCCGGGAAGCGCTCGGTCACCATAGAAGAGCAACAAGTGTTCTTTGGTGTTCGCTTTGAGGAATGCCGACTGGATTTGTGAATCAACACGCTTGTCTTTCTCCGTAATTTCCACATGGAGTCCAAAGGCGGCAATTTCTTTTTCCAATATTGGAAAATAGGAGGTCAAATCAAAATCCTCGTCTCTCGCTTTTAAGGAGAAGTCGAGATCTTCAGAGAATCTGTCCAATCCGTAAAAGATTCGAAGTGCCGTACCACCATAAAATACTGCTTTCTTAAAGAATCCTGCCCTCGACAGTCCACATAGAACCATCTCCTGCATGATTTCCTTCACCACATTCCTTTTATCCGTTCGCGGTTGTCCATCATACGCTTTTAGCATCTGTTCAATTATTATGCTCACCTTGTTCTCCTCAAGTTGCGAATCAACAGCTTATGGTTGCGGGTTTGATAAAGTACTGCATACTGCATCAGTCTATCTACATCGAGCTGTTCAAAGGTATCGTGGTCAATGCGAAGGTCATCGAAGAGCAAAGATTCAAAAGCCCCTAGATTCGCCACGGGCGATATGGTGTAGAGCATATCGCACAGCGCCTTCTCCGGTTGCGCGATGAGAAACGAGAAGTCCCCTTCCTTCACGATTTGAATGCCGTAGGGGTATGCCTCTTTGGGGACATCACGGTAGGTATATAAACCAAAAGATGTCGTGAATTGCTTTCGCTTCTTTTTGTCATAGGTCGCGGAGGTATAGGTGTAAACTGCCTCGGGGATCAAAGACCAATAAGATAAAGCATACTCAAAGGATAAATACGAGGGTCCATAAATGCTGGCGGCAAGCAAATGCCCCGGTGCATCGCTGTCGCTTACATATAAGCCGCGGACGACCGGATAAATATCGCCTTGTGCTACCATACGTGCAATCTTGTTGGCAGGATAGCGATAGTTTTGCAATTCATCCATGAGCATTGCGGTTGTAAAAATCATATTTTCACCTCTTAGTGGAATTATAGTCCATTAAGTGGTGAGAATCAAGCGTATCTTGCAAATAATTACTGCTTTTCGAGGGACCCCGTTGCAACAATAACAAAATCCAACAATTCGATATTAATTGAAGCTGCACACCGGTGTGGAGCACGCAATCCAGGAATTCGATATTAATTGAAAAACTGCACACCTGAGTCAAGCGTGTAGTCCAGAAATTCGATACTAATTGAAAAACTGCACACGGGTGGGTGGTCGGGTGTTTGAACCGTGTGAAAATCACAGTTTTTGCAAAAAGAGTGTGCGATTATTTGTTTTCAGGATAGCGCTCGAGCGCTTCTTGGAGGAGTGCATCGCCGTCGAAATAATTGATGCGCATGGCGGCACGGACGCGCTCGACGGTTCGGTTCGCCTTTTCGTTCGCGATTTTCGTCGATTCTTCAAGGTATTGAATTACTTCGGGGAGTCGAGATTCCCAGTAATGACGGCGCTCGCGAATCGGAACGAGCAAGTCCTCTAGGACGTTGATGAGGAAACGCTTGACTTTGACGTCACCCAGTCCGCCACGGCGGTAATGCGCTTTCATCGCGTCGAGATTCTCGTATTCCGGCAGGAACCGCGTGAAATGCTCAGTCTTAGAGAATGCGTCGAGGTAGGTGAAGACGGCGTTTCCCTCTACGGTGCCCGGATCTTCCACGCGCAGGTGGTTCGGATCGGTAAACATCGACATGACTTTTTTTCTCACGTCTTCAGGCGTGTCGGTCAGGTAGATGCAGTTGCCGAGCGACTTGCTCATTTTGGCGGAGCCGTCGAGTCCGGGGAGACGCATGCCTGCTTCCGTTTCCGGCAAGAGGGCTTTCGGCATGACGAGCGTTTCACCGTAGACCGTATTAAACTTGTGCACAATCTCGGCACACTGTTCAAGCATGGGGAGCTGATCCTCGCCTACGGGCACGACCGTCGCGTCGAAGGCTGTAATATCGGCCGCCTGGCTGATCGGGTAGTTGAAAAAACCGACGGGAATGCTCGAACCGAAACCTCTCATTTGAATTTCCGTCTTGACGGTCGGGTTGCGTTGCAGCCTCGCGACCGTGACGAGGTTCGTATAATAGAAACAGAGCTCCGTGAGAGCCGGCACGCCGGATTGAATGAAGAGCGCCGTTTTCTCGGGATCGAGTCCGGCGGAAAGGTTGTCCAGAGCGACTTCGAGGACGTTTTCCCGTATCTTATCAGGATTTTCGGCATTGTCGGTCAGCGCCTGAGCATCGGCGATCATGATGTAAATCTCATCGAAAGCACCGGAATTTTGGAGTTCAACGCGTCTCCGTAACGACCCTACGTAATGACCGAGATGGAGTTGCCCTGTCGGACGATCGCCGGTGAGAATAATATTCATAAACGTTTACAAGAATCCTTCCTGTTGATAATTGTTCTTTGCAATGGTGATGCTTGTCTCAAAGATTAACACATTCGTTTGACAAAGGGTTGCAAGAGTCAATGATTGTGTGATTTGAGCACCGGTCGCTTAATGGTGCTGTGTAAGTATATCGTCGTCGATGTCTACGATCGTGTACTTTCAGGAGAGGTTACTCAATGTGGTTGCGCGAACACATCATCGACGATGTCTACAATCACGTGCTAGAAAGACCAGTCACTCCGTGGTGTTTTGCCAATCTCCTCAATTTTCCGCTTCACAAGGATCGTTGCATCAATTCCTCCCGAATTTGAAGTGCTTGTGCCGGGTTATCGGTGATCAGTGTATCGATACCCTGCCGGATGGCGAACCGCGTGACGCGAGGTGAATTCACCGTCCATAAGCGGACGGCGATATTGTGGCGTCGGCAACGCGAGACGAAACGCGGAACGAACGTGTTGACATAATGTGGGTGGAGCGCGTCAAACCCGTATTCCCGTGCCGCGTTCAAAGCGCGATACGGGTATCTCTTGAACAGAAAAGCGCAGGAGAGATCGGGAGCAAGGTGCTTCATCTCAACGACGCTGTCAAGATTGAACGACGAGATGACGACACGATCGCGGAGCTTGTACTGGTCGATGGCGTAAAGGACCTCCGACTCGATGAGCGGATAAGGGTAGACGCTGTTTTTGATCTCGATATTGACCGTGAGCGACGTCCAAGCGAACCAGCTTAGAAATTCCTCTAAAGAGGGAAACCGCACTTCCGGCGATCCGGGGAACGTGTGTCCCGCATTCAGCTCGGAAAGCTGGCGCCAAGTTAAGTCTTTCAAGTCGACATTTACACCTGCCAGACGTTCCAAGTTTTCGTCGTGGCAGATAACGAGTACGCCGTCCGCCGTCCTCTGAAGATCCAGCTCAATACCGTCCGCTCCAAGATCACACGCCGCGCGAAAAGCGGACATTGTGTTCTCAGGGAACTCGAGCCTAGCACCGCGATGCGCGAAGATAGCAGGCTTAATCGTTTCTTCCGTCTTACATGTTCTCAAGAGTCGACAATCCTTCTTGGTCGGTCGCTTTTGCGTCCGTGAATTCCCCGTGCTTGACGAACGATGTGCAGAGGAGCGCCAATCCGAAGCAGATAACCGCATAGATGAACAACGTGTTGTAGTTTTGTGTCATGTCGCGAATCCAGCCGAAGAGTATGGGGCTGACGATCGAGGCGGAAAACGAGAAGAAATAGTAGTAACCCGTGAAGCGCCCGATCTTGTCATGCGATGCCAGCTCGACGACCATGGGGAGCGAGTTGATGTTGACGCACGCCCAGCCGATACCCGCGCATGCCAGAAGCGCGATGACGACGATTTGTTTAATCATCGCGGACGCGGGACTCAGCACATCGACTCCGAATGCCGTCAAGATAGGGTTGATGAAGACCATCGGCATCAGGAAAATCAAAAGCAGAATCAGTCCCGTGACGATCGTTTTCTTGCGTCCGCGTTTGCTTGCGATCATACCTGCGGGGA
>JAAZMK010000158.1 GCA_012798865.1 Clostridiaceae bacterium
AGTCGGTTCATGAATCAGCGAGACGATTTGAAAAACGAGGAGATATGCTGATTGCACGAGGGTTACATGTTTTTTCGCGTAGATTGGGTCTTACAGGCGTCTGTGATGTTGTTGAATTCATGAATGATGATGCAGGTATTGAACTATACGGAATAAAAGGAAAGTATAAACCTGTCCCCATTGAGTATAAGCGGGGAGTTCCCAAAAAAGGAGACGAAGATATTGTTCAAGTTGCGGCACAAGCAATGTGTCTTGAAGAAATGCTCGGCTGCGACATTTGTCATGCGACCTTGTTTTACGGGTCAACGAAACGCAGATCAGAAATTACTATTGATGATCAACGAAGAAACAGGGTTAAGGAACTATGTGCAGAAATGCATCATTACATGGAGCGACGTTATACTCCACGTGCAAAAATAGGGAAAAAGTGTGATTCCTGTTCTCTGCGGGATATCTGTTTGCCGGAGATGGATCGTTTTAGCTCGGCAAAACGTTATGTGCAACAATCAATGACGGAGATCTAATGATGAGGCAGATGCTCAATACTCTTTATGTGACAACTGGCGATGCTTATCTAAGCTTAGACGGCGAAACGATTGTGCTAACTCTAGATGGTGAAGTGTTAAAGAGATATCCGCTGCTAAATTTTGAATCAATAATCAAGTTCGGGCATATGGGTGTTAGTCCTGCGCTTCTCGGACATTGTGCCAGACACAATATCCCTGTTTGTTTTTTGTCAAGGACCGGTCGGTTTCTTGCGCGCATTGTTGGAGAATACAGAGGAAATGTTGTTTTACGCAAGCAACAATACAGAGTGTCAGATGATGAAAATCAATCGCTAAAGATAGCTCGCAATTTTGTTGCAGGGAAAATCTATAACGCACGACGTGTTTTAGATCGAGCTCTGCGCGATCACGCGCTCAGAATTAATACTGATTTGTTTAAACAAAAAATGGAGTACCTGAAAGACGCATTAAATGGTGCATCTGAGGCTCCGAGTCTTGAGGTGTTACGAGGAATTGAGGGTCGCGCTTCAACAGATTATTTTGGTGTGTTTGACGAAATGATTCTTCAGCAAAAAGAGAATTTTATATTTTCAGTACGCTCACGTCGTCCTCCTTTGGACAAAGTGAATGCGCTTCTTTCTTTCTTGTACACATTGTTGACTCATGATTGTGCGTCTGCGCTTGAAACTGTCGGGCTAGATCCATATGTTGGTTTTCTTCATCGAGATCGTCCTGGTCGCATGAGTTTGGCGCTAGACCTTATGGAGGAAATGCGTCCCTTTATTGTTGACCGCCTCGTATTATCGATGATTAATCGCAAACAGATCACAGTTTCCGATTTTGATACTGAATTTGTAGGATCCGTTCTTCTAAATGATGAGGGGCGGAAGAAAGTTCTTGTAGCGTGGCAGGAAGCTAAACAAGATCGTATTAAGCATCCGTTTCTTGGGGAAAGTATATCTAGAGGGCTTATTCCCCACGTGCAGGCGCAATTGTTGACAAGATATATTAGAGGGGATCTTGATGAATATCCTCCTTTCTTTTGGAAGTAAGCACATGCTAGTCTTAGTATCATATGACGTAGAAACAAAAAACCTGCAAGGACAAAGAAGGCTCAGAAAAATATCACGAATTTGCCTGAAGTACGGTATACGCGTTCAAAATTCTGTCTTTGAATGTCACGTCAATGCGTCTCAGAAGATAACATTAACACAAGAGATATTGTCTGTTGCAGATCTAACCTGTGACAGCATTAGAATTTACGAGATGGGCAACCGCTATAAAGGACGAGTTGAACATTACGGTATCAAGAGTACAGATGATGTTAAATCGGATGTAATTATTGTTTAGAATTTTGCATTTGATCTGAGGCGAACCTCTAGGTTACACAGAAGTAACAGAGAGTTCGCACCGGTTTTTCTGCACTTGTCGAATTTTTTTCGATGGAATAGAATTGATTTTAAGCAAAAGTTCTCTAAAATGTTCTAGAAATAGTCAGTATTTCACAGATACATTGTGAACATTTGCAGTCGCGGTCCCAGAGGACCGCGTGGATTGAAATCAGAACACGACGGTCGCGTTGTTGGAACGGATGATGTCGCGGTCCCAGAGGACCGCGTGGATTGAAATGATGAGAGGAGCGAGAGGTCCTGTTGATTCGATTAGTCGCGGTCCCAGAGGACCGCGTGGAT
>JAAZMK010000125.1 GCA_012798865.1 Clostridiaceae bacterium
GCCGTCGCAAGGGCAGACATGACCACAATGGGCAAAATATGCCGCGGTTTTGGACGCGACTTTTCAAAATTAATAAAAAACGGAACATTGGCAAGAATTGCTGCCGTTAACGTTAATAAAGCCGTCTGCCTGATCTCGAAATACGCGCACAGAATCATGAAGACGGGCAGAAGAATGAGCGTGGCGACCTCTAAAACCTTTCCCGTGTTGGCTGAGCGCTTATCCAAGATCATGTCGACTCACCTCAAAATCGATTTTGAGCATTGTTTCCCATTCACTCATGGTCGTGACGGAATTTACAATTCCGCGCGTCACGCGGAATATGTCGGTCGTATAGAAAGCGTTATCTCGAAAGAACGATGATGGCTCATCTTGTGCGACGATGCGACCATCAAAGATAAGTGAACACTCATCGGCAATGCTCGCAGAAAATTCAAGGTCGTGCGTCACGATGAGAACTGTCATCCCCTCGTCACGAAGTCGCCTGAGCAGCTCACCAATCTCATGCTTATTCGAGGCATCGAGTCCCTTGACAGGCTCATCGAGCAAGAGAACATCCGGTCTCAAAAGTAAGATCTTCGCGAGCGCCCCCTTTTGCATTTCGCCTTCGCTCAAATCGTAAGGATGGCGAGCCAGCAAGTGACGAATACCGAGATTGTCAGCAATTGAGTGAACACGCTCCTCATCGTACCCACCGAGCGTTCGATGCTCCATCAGATCATCGAAGAGCGTGTCGCGCGCAAAAACAGCCTGCGGGCTCTGAGTGAGAAGGCTGACTTTTATATCCGGGTCACGAAAAACGTTGCCACGTTGCGGTCTCAGTACGCCTGCAAGCAGATAGAGCAATGTGCTCTTTCCGCTTCCATTGCCGCCGACGAGCGCGTGAATCGTTCCGCGATGAAGCGCGCAATTCATCTCCTCCAGCACAAACGGCGCGTCGCTCTTGTAGCGAAACCAGAGCCGTTTCGCATACAACACAGGCTTGCCGCCGCTCAGTCGTTCGGCTACGACACCATGCTCTTGTGCATTCTCCAGATAATCACCCGCATCAGACTCAATGACGTGTCGTCGTGATGACGTCATTATCTCTCTGAGCTGTTCCCTCGCCTCCTGTACGGAAAGCGGCAGCGCCCAGGGCTTTTTGATAACCTCGTTTGCTTTACCGAGCGCCTTGTGTGCGTTCCAGATGATTCGTGTCGCCTCAGGCAATGAGCGCTTAAACGGATCGTCACGTTCCAGAAGATGGGATGCAAATTCGCGTGGAGCTCCGAAGAACGAGACTTTACCCTCTTCGAGATATAACACGTCACTCGCCATCGGGAAAACATCTCGCATTCTGTGCTCCGACATGATGATCGTCGTGCCGACCTCGCGATGAATGCGCTGCACCATATTGAGAAAGTGCTTGATCGCGACGGGGTCGAGCTGAGCCGTCGGTTCATCAAGGATGAGAACGCGCGGATGCATGATCAGAGCGGATGCAAGGTTGAGGATCTGCTTTTCTCCTCCCGAGAGCTCGCTGACTTTTCTGTGAATCCAGTTCGATATGCCGAAAAAGTGCGCCGTCTCCGCAATGCGGCGTTCGATCAGTTCAGACGACAGTCCGCTGTTCTCAAGTCCGAATGCCAACTCATGCCAAACGACATCCATAACGATCTGATTCGTCGGATTTTGCATGACAAAGGCGATGTCAAGGTTCGATTGACCGGATTCTCGGTCACAATCTTTGACATCGATCACACCTTCTTGATCGCCGTAGGGCGAGAGTTCAGGTTTCAGACACCTCAACAGTGTCGTCTTGCCGCTTCCGCTCGGACCTACAACGACGGTAAAAGAACCGGGAGCGACGGAGAAAGAGACGCCATCGACTGCTTTCGTCTCACTGCCGGGATAACGAAAGCTGAAGTCCCTTACTTCAACGCCGCCTGATCGCATAGTCGTCATGATTCCATCCTCCCCCTCTCTTCAGGCATATCATCGGAAATCAACATCGCCTGTCCATTGAGACCGTGGTGGGGCAGCATCGCCGCGACAAACGGATCGATCTCACGAGAGGCGCGATGCTGTCCGAGACTCAAAACGTCACGAATCTTTTCCCCAAGATCCAGAAGGAGCGGAAGCGCGCTCAGCGCGATGAAGACTCCGAAAAGCACGTAGAGTCGTCCGTCCTCGAAGGCGCGAGATGGAATGTACCACTCAGGGTAAAAAAGAAACGCCGCTCCACCCATCGCAACGCCGGTCACCGCCAACCCGGTTAAGAGAAGAGTCAGAAGAAGAGGCATCACATCGCGTTGTGTCCAACGAACACGAGCATACGGTCTGCGCAGTCCCGACTGATACCCTTTCGCCCTCATCGAATCGGCTGTCTCGATCGCGTTTTCCATGCTCCACGCCATGAGTATGGACGCTAAGCGAATCGCACGGGCGACCTTCGTCTTTCGATAACCGTCGTCGGAACCGAGAAGCGCTCGCTGACTCATCTCGATCTCGCGCCCGTGCCGAACCGTATCGGGGATGTAACGAAAAATCATGGATATCATCATGCTGATGACAGGCAATCGCCTCCCCAACATTGCGAGGAAACGTCCGTTCTCCATCAAATCGCTATAACTGGAAAACCATAAGATAACCGACAGAAGCGTCAGACCGGAAACGAGCCCATACAATAGCGCCTCCAAAGTGAAAGATCTGCCTCCAATCGCAAACAGCTCTGTCATTCCGCTTTCATTCACTAAGGCGTTAAAACAGGTGATGATCAA
>JAAZMK010000126.1 GCA_012798865.1 Clostridiaceae bacterium
ACGGGCTCCTCGAGCGAGCGCAAGATGATCGATACACCTGTACGCTCATCGCCCTGCAGATCGTCCAGCAACGCGGTAACCTCGTCGAGCACATCGATATAGGCTGTGCCGCCGCCAGCGACGATACCTTCCTCGACGGCCGCACGTGTTGCCGAAAGGGCGTCTTCAATGCGGAGTTTGCGCTCTTTCATCTCGACTTCCGTGGCTGCACCGACCTTGATGACGGCAACGCCACCGGCGAGCTTGGCCAAGCGCTCCTGCAGTTTCTCACGATCGAAATCTGAAGTCGTTTCCTCAATTTGCGCGCGGATGGCATTGACGCGATCCTTCAGAGCTTCAGACGACCCGGCACCATCGACGATGACAGTATTATCCTTGTCGACCTTGACCTGACGTGCACGACCAAGATCTTCCAGTTGGACATCTTTCAGCTCCATGCCCAGATCTGACGACACAACCTTACCGCCTGTCAAAACGGCGATATCTTGGAGCATTTCTTTTCTGCGATCTCCAAATCCAGGAGCTTTCACCGCGGTGCACTGGAATGTGCCGCGCAGTTTATTCAGGATGATGGTGGAGAGAGCTTCGCCCTCGACATCTTCGGCGATGATCAGGAGGCGTTTGCCGCTCTGAACAATCTTCTCGAGAAGAGGAATCAAATCCTGAATATTGGAAATTTTCTTATCGGTAATCAGGATGTAAGGATCATCGTACACGACTTCCATTTTTGTCGTATCCGTAACCATATAAGCTGAAATGTAACCGCGGTCAAACTGCATACCTTCCACGATTTCGAGCTCGGTACCCATTGTCTGGGACTCTTCGACGGTGATCACGCCATCGTTTGTCACGGAGTCCATCGCCTTGGCGATCTCAAGTCCGATCTCCTCGTCGTTCGCCGAGATGGCGGCAACGCGTGAAATATCATTCTTGTCTGCAACGGCTTTGCTGTTACGACCGATAGCTTCCACCGCGGTCTCGACGGCTTTATCGATTCCGCGCTTGAGAATGATCGGGTTCGCCCCTGCCGCGACGTTGCGAATTCCTTCGCGGATAATCGCCTGCGCTAGCAAAGTCGCCGTCGTCGTTCCGTCACCGGCGACATCATTCGTCTTCGTCGCGACTTCCTTGACGAGCTGTGCGCCGATATTTTCAAAACGATCCTCAAGCTCGATTTCACGCGCGATCGTCACGCCGTCATTCGTGACAACGGGCGTCCCGTATGTTTTGTCGAGGACAACGTTACGACCTTTCGGACCGAGCGTAATGCGGACCGTATCCGCTAGCTTGTTGACGCCAATTTCCAATGCTTTGCGTGCGTCTTCGGTGTATTTCAAATCTTTTGCCATTATGTATATCTCCTTCTATTATGTCGTTTGTTTAATCAACGATTGCGAGAATATCGCTCTGCCTCAGAATCGTATATTCCACATCATCTATCTTCACTTCGGTACCGGCGTATTTGCTGATCAGAACGCGATCACCAACTTCAACCTCCATGATGACGTCTTTCCCGTCGACGACGCCTCCCGGTCCAACAGCGACGATTTCAACGATTTGCGGTTTTTCCTTCGCGGAACCCGGCAATACGATGCCGCCCTTTGTTGTCTCTTCTGCTTCCAGTCTTTTGATGACCACACGGTCAGCCAATGGTCTAATATTCATTACATAACCTCCCATTAAAAAATACTGTCTATTATCGGAATTGGCACTCGGCTGGGTAGAGTGCCAACCAATTAACAATATAAAGAGAACTATTCGTTTTGTCAACTACAAGAAATCAAAAGATCGTGTCCAAAAGTGATCTAAATATGTCTTTTTCCGAAATATACGCGAGAATCTTAGAATCACCGATAAACTGGCGTATAGGATCACTTACCACACTGAAGGAAGTGAGCACCATCATGATGAGCCACATTGTAAAGATACCCCAAACCAAACCGAGAACGAGACCGCCGAAGCGATTGAGCCATCCGACCACGGGAATGCCGTTAAGCGATGGAGTCAAAAGTCGCGCGAGAAGTCCGAGAACGAGTTTGACGATAAGATAAATGAAGATAAGCACTAAAGCACTGATAACAAGTTGCCAGACAGAATTCACTGTTGTTTCAATGACCGTTTCCCCTCCCGGCGCGGGCATTTGTAAAATCCTTCTCGTCCAAGATTCCGGCATGCCGAATGATTCCAGAACGGGCGCAATCGATGCCGGGAGATTTTCGGTACTTTCATAAACTCGTACTGAAAAAACTCTTATCGAAACGCTGAAGAGACCTAACTTTTGCAGCCAACCCGAAATTGGACGGACAAGGAGAAATGCGATGCCGATCGAGATCAACGAACTGACAACACTGACAGCCGTTAAGAGAAGACCGCGCCGATAGCCGATCCAAGCAAACAACAGCAATAGCAAAATTACGATCACATCAAATAGCATATAAGGTCTCCCCCGCAAAGCTGTAGAGTTTATTATAACAAATGAAGAGACAAGAGTGCATTGTGATATGATCGATTCTAAGCAGATAGCGTTGCCCGGAGGACCAACCGATGCAGGAAACCAATATTTCGATCCACAAATTATTACTGCTCTATATTGTCGAGCAGGCGCCGGGAATACGCCGATCCTATCTCCAAGATACGGCTCTCGCGACATTATCGATGGACTATTTCGATGTGATACGCGCGCTCGAAGAGCTGATCGATACAGGACTCCTTCACGTAGGAGCGCGCAAAGGAGAAGAAGCTCTCGACGCCCACAATCGCGCCATTGAGCGATGCGATCTGACGAACAAAGGACAGGCAGTCATTGACGCGCTCAATCACCAAATCCCCGCGGCAACGAGACGTTTCATTTCCCAACACCTCGAAGAGCACAGCTTTCGGCGCAAAATGGCAGATGCCGTCACCGTCAAAATAGATCTTACAGCAGACGGTCAATACGAACTCACATGCCGTCAAAAGGAAGGCAATGACACGAGCTTTCTCTTGACGCTCCGATTCCCTACCGAGGACATGGCACAAAAAGCCGCGCAAGCGTGGCGCGAACGCCCGGACGACATCGTCAACACGTTGATCCATTCACTTTTGATCGATACCCCTGAGGAACCAGAACAGCCTTTGGAAATACTCGAAGAATAGCGCGAAATTTATCTCAAACGAATTTTCCGGTACAACCTGTAGTGAAACGGATATCAATATGGTAGAAGCAGGCGTCATTGATCAGATCCGAGTCGGAATAGAAGGTATCTTCATGCCGTCTGTATATGATAAAGATTCCATCATGGAAATACGGGGCGAGACTCTGCTGCTGACCGACCTTGCTCCTTGCGGAATTGGAGACAGTATAAGATGGGCATTTATAGAAACGGGGCAAGGTCTCTTGTTTTCAGATTTCGCTTATCCCGGCGCAGCAAGTGCGAAGACGCTTGATGATATTGAAGAATATGTCTTGAAGATGTTGTCCGATTCTCATTAGTCATGAATGTCCACTGAACAAAGCAGTTTTGGAACTCCACGTAAACGAGATTAATACCCATAACCCAGA
>JAAZMK010000160.1 GCA_012798865.1 Clostridiaceae bacterium
CCGAATATAGCGCTTCCGATCCTTATCATCGTCGCGCCTTCCTCGATCGCCACTTCAAAGTCGTTTGTCATGCCCATCGAAAGCTCTGACAGGTCGGGAGCGATGCCATGGAAGATCATCTTGTCGCGCAGCTCACGCAACTGGCTAAAAACGGGACGCGCCTTTTCAGGATCCTCATAATGCGGCGCCATCGTCATAAGTCCGCGAACGCGGACGTGCGGACATTCGCAACATTGCAGCAACGCGTCCTCCACCTGTTCAGGATCAAACCCCTGCTTTGTCTCCTCTCCGCTTATATTGACTTGGAGCAAGACATCCTGAACAATATCCTCCTGCGCCGCCAATCTCTCGATGGTACGGATGAGCCTAATACTTCCGACTGAATGGATGAGTGACACTTTGCCAATGATGAAGCGCACTTTATTTCGTTGAAGCATACCGACAAAGTGCCAATCAATCTCAATATCGAGATGTGCAGAGCCCCTCCACTTCTCCTGAAGCTCTTGCACCCTGTTCTCTCCGAACGAGACTTGACCGCATCGGTAAGCTTCTTCCAGATCTGACACGGGAAAATTCTTGCTGACGGCGATTAGCCGAACATCGTTCGGATTGCGTCCGACGACCTCGGCAGCCACTGCCATCCGTTCTCTTATTCGTATGATATTTTGCTCAATCAAAGTCTTTCGATCAGTCACATTCAATCACTCTCATGGATATCAATTATTCTGCGGATCAGACCCAAAGATGATCCGAACGGTCGGCAAAACGACTATTCGATCAGCTGTCCCTCTCCAATTGTCCAAGGGTTCACTACATAGAGTTCTGCTTCCTTCAACGATTCTACACCCGCAAGAGTTTCGATGACAGCGTGTACCCCGTCGCATACCAAAACGCGAATCGGAATTGTCCTCGTCACGCCCTTCTCGACTTTCTTTATTCTTGCTGTCTTTGTGTCAGCGTGAAAATCGATTAGACTGCGCACAGGAACTGCCGGTCCCGTTATCGAGTTAACTGTCATTAAGGCATCAGTAATTGCCGTCAAACGTGTGGGCAGTTCGATCTTGGCATCTGCCGTCAGAAAGATTGAATCATCTTTCTCGCCCAGCAAAACACTGGACACATAGCAACGATCGAGCCTTAAATCGGACGAGATGATAAGATCAACGGTGTCGCCTCTTTTTAGCTGAGTTTCCTTGTCTGGATTATGAGGGATAACAGCCACCATACTGCTCGCCGATACGTTTGATATACATGCAACAGGCATATTTGACGTAACGTAACTTCGCCTGCAGTCGAGCGGTTGCAAAGACGGATCGGCAAGTCGTTCGATCTCGGCTCTCGGATCGGCAATCTCGCGCCACTCTTGTTCATCTTTACCTTTGCCGGAGCGGGAAACGTAGAAACTAACCGTTCCCGGGGAGGGCGCCGTGAGGATGCCCCCCGGCACTGCAAATTCTTTCAGTTGCTCAAGCAAACGATTTCGCTCTCGAAGCAACACCATCAACTCGTCGTCCCCTTCGGCATCCAAACCTTCAGCTCGATACTCGTCAAATGCGCGATCCATCTTCCGCATAGCGCTCCGAAGCGGAGACAAATCCCCTACAGCCGACGCTCGACTCAGTGAGAGAATCGCCTCACGCATCAGACTGTCGGAACGCGTCTTCGGAAGCGCTCCTTCCGTTGTGTTCTCAAGCCCGGCGGAGAGTATTCTTTTTGTGTTGCACGCTTCATTTAACGACCACAACCTGTTCACGTCTTCCTCGAGATTCCGCGGAACAATCATCGCAACGCGATCATCCTTTGCAACGCGATCACCTTCTTCTACTAACGGGACGAGAATTCCATCGCCTGGAGCGAAAATCTTGTTATGCTGATCGATCACGACGACGGAGCATTTCACTGTCTCTTCAACTTCTCTCTTCATGAAAAAAGCGAGACGCGTCGTTTCATTGCCTCGAACCATAATGTAAACGAGAGTCCAAATCGTAAAGGCAACCGTCACAACGACAAGAGCGGACATCAAGACGAGAACGGCACGTCGTCTCTGGCTCCTTTTCTTACGCTGTGTTTGCAGCTCGTTCGCTTGCTCTGACGAATTTATATTTTTCATATCACCGGAACTGTATTCTCTTAAATGGTCTTAAACTCTCTAGTGCTTTCATGGCACCGAGGCGTGCATTTTCAAATGTGAGTCCGCCTTGCACGAAAGCGTGATAGGGCGGTCTCAAAGGTCCGTCTGCCGATAATTCGATTGTCGATCCCTGCACAAAAGAACCCGACGCCATGATGATATCACAATCGTATCCAGGCATCGGCGCAGGTGCGGGCGTGACAAAACTGTCAATGGGAGACGATGCCTGAACGGCTCGGCAGAATGACTCCAGCGCTCTTACGTCGTCAAGTTGAATTAATTGGACTATATCACCCCTTACATCGTGAATGCCGGGCGCACATTGATAGCCTGCCAATGTGAATAATGCGCTTAGGTGAATGGCGCCCTTCAAAGCCGACGCCGTGACGGAAGGCGCAAAATAGAGTCCCTCCAAGAGTAATCTTGAAAAGCCCAATGAAGGACCGATATGCCTTCCTACGTCAACAGCCGTCATGCCTTCTGCGATCTCTTCAATCAAATCCGCCCTACCGGCGATATATCCACCACTCGGAGCAATACCTGCGCCGGGATTTTTTATCAAGGAGCCGGCAATCAAGTCTGCTCCGACCTGCGTCGGCTCGACAGGCTCAACGAACTCGCCGTAACAGTTGTCGACAAAAATGACGGCGTCCCGACTTTTCTCCCTTACCTCACGGACGATCGATACGATATCCTCCGCTACGAGAGCTCGACGTTCAGCGTAGCCGCGCGATTTCTGTATATAGACAACTCTAGTCTCAGACTCAATACTGGAGCGAATCGATAAAAGATCGGGGTATCCCGACTCCGTGAGTTCAAGTTGGCGAATCCTGACACCGCACGATGAAAGCGCTTGTCGCGAAATCTCGGAAACATCATCAGGATACAAGCGTTGACCGGTCAGCGCGTCTTCCACCATACCGAGAGTCGGAAGCAGCGTATCATAGGGACGTCCCGTTACGATCAATAGATCGTCTCCTCTGCTCAGCAACGAACGAAGACACGTCGCAAGCACATGCGTTCCGGAACCGAACTGTAGCCTCACAAGGGCATCCTCAGCACCCAGCGCGTAAGCAAACACCATTTCCGTCTTCTCTCTTCCGACATCACCGTACCCATAGCCCGTCTTCGCCATAAAAGTACTCTCTGAGACGCGAGCTTCCATGAAGGCATGAAGAACTTCGAGTTGACGTTTTTCCTTGATCTGATCGACGCGGACGAACGCATCACGAGCCTGTCTCATCGCCTCCTCGGACAATTCAAACACATCTCGGTTAATCCCAAAAGGTCGATAATGGTTGTAATCACTCATCTTAATCCCCTGTTAATCATTACTCTGGACACAATAATAACAGGATTAACGGTCATCGAGCAGAACCAGAAACGTGCTTTGCTCGGTTTTATCTGTGCGACCTAGCTTTTTCCAGCGGGAAAAGAAGTGCCCAGCAAATCGTCCGGCAGAGTTTCGATCAAAGTAAAATCCGCCTTACCATCTTTTACCGCAGCTGAAATGATGTGTTTCCGAAAAGCGATGGTTTGTATACCGTAGCTTGTATCATCAAGCCAAAGGCGTTCTGCCTCGAGCGGCAGTACGCTAAAGCTTGCAGCAGGCAAGACAAGACCGTGCCCACAAGCTTTCATAATACTTTCTTTTCTGGTCCAAATTTGATAGAAACGCAGATCAGGTTCGTCTTCATATAGCCAGTTAAGCTCAGGTTCTTGGCAAATAGCCTTCGCTACGTTTGGTTCAAAGTTTCTCAGCGGTTCTATGTCGACTCCCACCTGCTTATCGTGAATGGCCACAATGGTATAATCTCCGGCATGGGAAATACTGAAACATGGACCTCCTTGGCAGTAAGGCTTGCCAAAGCTGCCAATCTGGCAGGGAGTATGCCCCACATATTTATGTAGCAATAATCCCGCGCAAAGCGAGTGCAGACGATCATCCTCATAGCAATAGCGCAGAGTCTTAGCCCTGCGCTCCTCATCTAAAAACGTTAAGCCCACATCATAAAAATCTCTAAATCGCTGAATTGCCGCTGCCAAAATCAGCATAAAATGTCGCCTCGCACAGACTACAGAAAGCTTTATCTAAGAAGCTTCAAGCAAACAAAACCTAGCGCGCAATACCGCGTTTTTCAAGGTAACTTATTGCGTCACGTACAGTATAGATATCCCAAAGATCGCGATTGGGAATATTGATGTTATACTTCTTTTCAAATATCACGACAATATTGACGATATCCAATGAGTTAAGTCCTAAATCCTTAATAAAATCTGTATCTAAAGTGCGGACATTTTTGCCGGTAGCTTCAAAAACAGCCGCTTTAATTTCCTCGTACATGAACCTGATCGCCTCCTTGCCCAAAGTTATTTTATATCCAAGCGTATCTTGCCGGTAGGAGTTTTAGGAAAAGCACTATCACGAATATTTACAAAACGAATCTGTTTGTAATTCGGTAACTTTAAATTAATCTTATCAATTTCCTTTTGCAGCGCATCTAAAATCTCGAATTGCGACATGTTGCTTGTCAGTACCGGGTCTGCGTATATTGAAACGGCAGGCAGAATTTCGCCGCTTCGGTCGCCGGAAGCGACACCATAGACGACAACTTCTTTAACAATCCCAATTTCATTGACGAACTCTTCCAATTCTTCAGGCAAAACTTTTTTTCCGCTGGACAAAACGATCAATTTTTTCTCTCTGCCTTTAATGCGCAAGTAGCCGGCTTTGTCTATCGAGCCGAGATCACCTGTTTCAAACCATTCGCCGTCAAATACGCTTTCTGTCAATTCAGGGTTCTTATAATACCCTTTCATCACTCCGTCGCCGCGAACCCATATGGCGCCTTTGCGGTCTATCTTGACCTCCATTCCAGGGATAACAGGTCCTGATGTACCGATTCTGCCGGCTTGGTTGCGATTGACGGAAATTAACGGCGAGCATTCCGTTATACCGTAGCCTTGAAGAACATCAATACCGCATTTTCGTAGACCTTTTTCAATAGCGAGAGGCAGACCGGCGCCGCCTGAGATCAAGGTGGTCAAAGATGGCAAGATACTTGCTTTTGCCTTTTTCAAAGCCTTCCCCGATGGTCTTCGCGAATTTTCCTTGGAGCAAGCCTCGTTATATATCAGGTTGTACAAAGACTCTGCAATCAAGGGAACTGCAATAAAACCCTGAGGATCGAATGCCAGCGCATCACGCTGTAAATATCTGGTATCACCGCAAATACAAAGATGGCTGCCAATCGAAAGCGTGCTTATCGTACTGCTGGTATAGCCGTAGGTGTGGTATAAAGGCAAAGGAATATAAAGCTGATCGCCCGGTCGGACGGCGCTGATACTGCTATGAGCATTCCAAAGGATATTTTTATGGGTCAGCATGACTAGTTTAGGGTTGCTCGTTGTACCTGAGGTATAAAACATTGCAGCCACATCATCGGGTGCACATTGAGGCAATGTTACCTCAGGCAAAGTCTTGCCTAATGCAATGACGCCTTTTGTGACGGATTCCAGGTTGTCTAAGGCAATATGCGGCAAGGAAGCAATACTTTCCGAGCCTAAAAGCAGCTCTCCGGTTTCTGCATCACGAATGACCAAGGCGGCATCGGCATAGCTTATCGCAGCATAGAGTGCCTCAGTGGCTTGATCGCAATCTATAGGCACAATAACATTTCCGGAGGCTGAAACACCAAGCATAGCGACTAAATACTCATAGCTGGTCTCGCCTAAAATAGCAATATTTTGCCCTTTAAGTCCAAGGCTCAAAATGTAACAAGCTACCGCTTTAGCATCTTGGCTCAGATCGGCGTATGTATGCGTACGGGCGGTGCCGTCAGTTTGAAATACCGTAATAGCCGGTTGAACAGCAAATTTCATGCCTATCCCCTCTAGGAAAGAGGCAAAATCATCATAACGGTCTGCGGGATATAGGGGATATTGCTTCATATTCACCTCCACAAATGTCTCGCATCGTCTTAAAATCAGCGGATTATATTATTATTTTCGTCTACAGGGCAGACCCACTTAGGGTCATTTTTAATATCTTCAAAGCGTTCCAAAGCCCGTAAAGCTACCTTGGCTACAACAGGATCGAATTGAGTCCCTGTACATCTTCGGATTTCCGCCTTGGCTTCTTCTGCTGTGAAATTGTGGCGATAGCGCCTAAAGGATGTCATCGCGTCAAAAGCGTCGGCAATACTGATGATTCGAGCCTCGATGGGTATCTCCTCACCGCTTAGACCTTGAGGATAACCGGTGCCATCATAGCGCTCATGATGCGATAAGACAGCGGGCAGAATATCACTAAATACTGCAGGCAAGTTAAGCAAGATCTCATAAGAGTAGTGCGAGTGCTTTTTCATCTCAGCATATTCTTCATCCGTTAGCTTACACTCTTTCAGCAGAATGCTGTCAGGCGTTCTGACCTTGCCAATGTCATGCATGAGCCCGGCGATGCGAATACGCTCAATCGTCGTTTCGCTTAGTTGCATTTCTTTAGCTATTTCTACTGCCAAAAGCGAGACGCGATCAGAGTGACCGCGTGTATAAATATCTCGAGCGTCAGTGAGTGTTCGGATCATGAGGATCATATCCTCATAATTTTTGCCGAGCTGTTCATACGCCTTGGAGATCCGTTCGTTAGCGGCTTGCAAGTTATCCCGATACTCCCGTATAGTCCGCATCTGCACAATGGACTTTACACAAGATTCAATCAGAAGCTCCAGCAAATCAAAACGATCGCTTTTCTCAAAATAGCCCTGGATATCCATTTGACGCATCGTACTGACTGGAGGCGCCAGACTTATGTGCCCCGTAAGTAAAATAATATAAATATCATTGTTGAATTTACGGATCTCCTTTACGACCTCACTGCCATTGATCGGTCGCATGAGGAAATCAAGCAGAAGAATATCGTAATCACCGCTTTTGATTCGCTCGATTGCCCGCAAAGGATCGTTTTCAACATCGACATTATAACCAGATGAGGCTTGAAAATAAGATTGCAAAGTCAAGGTCATCATTGGATCGTCATCCAGAGCCAAAATATTAATATTATTGGGGCTGTTTTTAATATTATATTTTCTCATCTCATTGTCCGCCTAGTTAATCTTAAAATGTTCAGAAGGAATAGTAACAGTGAAAATTGTGCCGCCTCCGGGATTATCTTCATATTCAATGCTAGCGTTGAACCTGGCTTCTAAAATCAATTTTGAAATATATAGTCCAATACCGCTACCGGACAACCCTTTTGTTGTAACCATGCTCTTAAAGACTTTTTTCTTGACTTCTTCGGGGATGCCGATTCCGGTATCAATTATCTTTATAGCTAGATTATCATCCACGAGCGATGTTACCATCCTGATTGTGCCGCCATTATCTTTCATAGCATAAGCGGCATTATCGACCAGGTTAGTAATGACCTGAACCATGCTGTTGATATCGCCTTGGGTGATGATGAACGGACCAACGGTATTGCTGTATTCGAATGTGCAGTTAGTCTGCAGCAATTCATGGCGTAGCAACATCTCAGTCCTCCGAACAATATCCTCAAACTGAAAAGGCACGTTATACTCCGCTTCCATGCTGGAAGCTTGATCTTTTACCGTAGTGATAATATCCGACATATAGGCGCACGCTTCGCGGATGCGTTGAGTCCAGTCGTGCATTTCCGTGTATATCTCTAAAAAGTCTTCATTTGTTATGTCGGGATCGCCGGTGCTGGCTTCACTTTCTATGATCAGGTTTTCAATACTGCAAACACCACCGGCAATACTCATGATTGGCGTTTTCAAATTATGCGCCAGACCGCCGACCATTTGACCCAGTGAAGCGAGACGCTCTTGTTGCATCATCCGCATTTGGTTTTGCTGCAGCTCCTCCATACTCTCTTTGATTATCGTAATGTCTTTGAACATGGCGACGCAGCCAATGTTCTCTTCTTTGCCAAAATATAGCGGCGTAATATCTACCAAGTAATACTTCTTTATAAAAGATGCGGACGTTCGCAAAATAATCGAATGCTCATACGCAATAGAGGTATTTTGGATACGGCAATTTTCTATGTGTCCAATCAAAGCGAAAAAGCCTGTGGTCGAGTCAGGATTAGCTGGATTACAATTCTCTAACTTGCAATTAATTGTAATGCCGTATTCCCGACCGAAGACGTCAGCAAAAGCCCGGTTCATATCAATAACCAGCCCATTTAAGTCTAAAATCAAATAACCGTCCGAGATGCGGTTCAGCACCGTTTGCATAGCCAACGGTTTGATGTCCAGTAAGTGGAATTTAAAAATAGCTATGCCATGGAATACCAACATGCCGGTCACAATGCTTAAAAAACTTGTAACAGTAGTAGAGGGAATAATACCGACTACACTGCAAACATTTACAACAGAAGGGAAAAGGCAACCAATAGTGAAAAAGACAGCTTGCCAACGCATTATACTGCTGATATTCTTTCTAGCTACTATAATAATAAAAATGATTGCGGCAGTTAAGCAGATAAAAGAGTAAAGCAGGTGAATATAAAAATACCAACCAAATTCCACCTCGCTGCTGTTTAAAGAAAAGTAGGCATAGTAGTGATAATGCAGCGGATTAGTCCAGACCATGAGCCACGAAATCATAGGCTCCAAAAATAATAGACCACACCAACTCGGCAGCTTGTTCCAGCCAAAATAGATCGTCATAGCGATACATAATGTAAAGACAGGGAGGAACATCGCTATATTGGTTATAGAGTCGATAATATACTGGGCAGTCCGATTACTCCGATCAAAGAAGAACAAGGCAATCAAAGCAGCGTCCCAGATCAAAACGATATAGGCTATCCAATAATATATTTTATGTAAGAGCTGGTCATTTCGCTTGAGTCGCATGGATATGATAAAGGCCAATATGGATATTGCGACGATGATCAATATAACTAGCCCGGCTGCTGAGATCATACTTCCGTCTCCTTTGTATCAAATTCGGCAGTAAATGATTGTAGAGTCATTCTAATATCTATCGGCGACCAGACAAAGCCTTTTGCTGCAAGCTCAGCCTGGCTGGCTTGACTCGATATGACCGGCGCGGCATGATGTTTTGCGTTTAAGACTGTACCCAGCAAAGCAAAAGCTGGATCTCGACCGGGTTTTTGCATTAATTTGTTGAATTCAGCGTCTGATATGGTAAGGCAGCTGAAGCCTAATTCCGGCAATATCTCGCTTAACTTATGCGGCTGAGGCGAGGTGATATGGTAAACTTGGCGTTCGCCATCAAGCAACGCCACGATAGCTTTTGCGCAGAGATCGACCGGGGTAAGACAGACTTGCATATTTGCTGCTGATTCCGGCAGATAACCCAGTTTGAATAGACTGCGCAATAACAAGTAGAAGCTGTTTTGGGCGGAGTTTATCTGGAATTTACCGTCGGTTGATCTGCCGGTCAGCAGACCGACACGGAATATCTTCGTCGGCTGCTCGTTAGCAAAAACCAATTCCTCAGCCAAGCGTTTAGAACGGATATAAATATTTTCTTCATCTGTAGCCGAGGCCCGTTCGAATTCGCTAAAAATGCTTTGCTCAGTATTAAGACTAATCGTCGAGATTTGTATAAATTGTGCGCCGATATCTGCCGTAAGGCTCATAGTATTCGCGACGCCGCTGATATTAACCGCATCCAAAGCACCGCATTCGGCAAAATGGCGCACGTCGGCTGCCGCATTGATGACATACTCTACACGACCTTTAAGCCCTGTTAGACTCGATTTTGATAAACCCAGATCAGATTGGACCAGATCTCCTTCAAGCACCTTGATCTGATCAGCATTCCGGTTCAGCCATTCTTGTCCGAAATAATATTCAAGCCGTTTTGATAAACGTTCTTGACCGCCTCGTACCAAGCAATAGACGGGAGCAAAACCGCTTAAGAGCAATTCGTTGAGCAAGTGTGCTCCCAGAAAGCCGGTTGCACCGGTCAATAAAACGGAGCGGACAGACTGAACAGGCTCGTATTGTCTTTTTAACAGGCTTAGCTGATCGGCTAAGAGCGGATAACGATAAAAATCAGTTAAAGAAAAATCCCAGCCTTGGTTCATATATCCAACAATAACGCTCATCGCAGCAAGCGAGGAGCCGCCCTGAGCAAAGAAACTCTTTTCCGGATCGACAGGCTTTTTCAAAGCTTCACTCCAAAGCTGCAGCACAGCGCTTTCCAGATCGTCTGGCTGCTTTGATGTGATTGTTGTTGCGGTGTTATTAGCGGACTGAGTCGATATATCGCAAAGCTTAATCAAGGTGCGTACGTCAGCTTTACCGGTAGCGGTATAGGGCAAATCATCTAAAACAAAAATGCCGGCGGGGTGCATATAGTCGGGCAAAGCTTTTGCTAATAAATCGCGCAACTCGTCTTCGCAATAGTTCACCTTCGGGACTACAGCGGCATAAAGAGATGAAGCTTCTATAAAAGCTACGGCGTCTTTTACCAAGTTGCTTTTCATGATAACGTCGGATATTTCCGCTGTTTCAATCCGGCGACCGTCAAGCTTGACTTGGCTGTCACAGCGCCCCAGATACTCAAAATTACCGTCCGCCAAAAGCCGTGCCAGATCGCCGCTGCGATACATTCTGCTAGCGGCATAAAAGGGATCCGGCAAAAAAGCTTTAGCGGTCAAATCCGGCTGACCTATATAGCCGTCGGAAAGGCTTTCGCCCGAGATATATATCTCGCCGCTCACGGTTGGAAGACAGCGTTCGCCTTTTTCGTCAAGAATATATACGCGGGTATTGGGTATAGCTTTTCCGATGGTTGGCTTAGTTTTTCCATCCACGCGGCAAGCTGTGACAAAAGCCGTCGTTTCTGCCGGACCATAAAGATTATAAACAGCCCCGCCGCAAGCTTGACATAGCTGCTCTGCCAACTGCTCAGACATGACCTCTCCGCCGGACATGATTAATTTAAGCCTGGCTAAAGACGCGCTAAAAGACGCATCCGCCAAATATACTTTCATCCTGGACGGTGTTGAAAAAATGAGATCGACATGATGTTTTTCGATCAGTTGCGCCAAAGACCAGGGGCTTACCATCTCCTCTTCATCAGCGACGATGACCGTCTTGCCCAAGGTCAAAGGAACGAGTACATCGGTGGTATACGAATCAAATAAAATACTCGAAGAACAGAGAAAACGCTCGGCGCCGGCTTGTTCGTAAATACCGCTTAAATAAGCTGCCAGATTAGCGATCGGACGATGCGGGATGACAATGCCTTTCGGTGCGCCGCTGCTGCCGGAGGTAAATAAAACTTGAGCTGCATCGGAGGTGACCCTGGCGCCTAGCGGGGCAAAAGATATCGCAGAGCTTGTTTCATCAGCTATATCAAACAGAATGAGCTCTGCTCTAGCGCAATTCTCTAAAATTTGGCGTCCTGCTTGATCGCAGAAAGCGTACTTGACGCAAGCCTGATCCAGCATGGAGTTGATCCTTCCCACAGGGAGGGCGTCGGTGAGCGGCAGGTAAGCACAGCCTGCTTTGAGGACAGCGAATACCGCCGTAATAAAGCCGAAGCCGCGTCGGCAACAAACGGCAATCGTAGAACCGGGCGTGATACCGCATTTAAGCAAGTTTTGCGCTGCCGCATCGCTGGTTGCTTTGAATTGAGCATAGCTCATAACTTGATCGTGGAAAATGATAGCCGGTCGGTCCGAGTCAAGCTGTGCCCAGCGATCGGCGCTGACATCCAGCAATTCGTCTTCAAACGGCAAGCGCAGGGTCGCAGGTCGCTGGAATAGTTTATATTTATCAATCGGCGACAAGACTTCAATATTCAGCCATGAGGTGTCCGTAGCTTGTTTGAGCATATCGGCGGCAATCGTTAAAAGAGAGCGACCGTAAAATTCGATTGTACAAGTCCTAAATAATGCAGTGTCGTATTCGAAGCATAAACTGTATTCTAGAGAATTTTGCGATATTTCAACAGCTAGGGGGAATTTAGGCGCGCCTGGCGGCAAGGGAAGATATATTAGATCGCAATCAGCCAAGGCAAGATTCGCTGCTTCAAAAGGGCGCATGGAAAGCAAAACGTCGTATAGCGCGGTGCCCGGCGGCAAAGTCAAATTAGCCCAGCCAGGAATAGCGCTAGCATCTACCGCGGCATGACTCGTCAGCTCAGCCATAGATGTTGAAACCATCTGCAGATAAGACCCAAGGGATGACTCAGGCGGCGCTTGCAGACGTAAAGGCAGAGTATTTATAAAAGGACCGGCAATTTGCTGTGTTTGACGACTTTGCCGCAAGGATACGGGCATCGCCAGGCACAGATCAGTCGCACCGGTCAATTTAGCCAGCAATATACCTAATGCCGCTGCAAAAAATGCACCGGGAGTCAAGCTGCGCTCTTTGCAAAAAACGGCAATTTTATCATGCAGTTCCGCACCGCTAGTCAATACAATACGTCCGGCAGCTGAGTCTTTCATTAATTCCGGCTCAAAATCGTAGGGTAAAGGAAGCGCTTTATTAAAGCCATTCAATTTCTCGGTCCAATATTCTACTGCCGAGTCTATTTTCTGTTCGCTTAGCCAGACGGCATAATCTTTAAAGCTGATTTCCTGTCGATTCGAGGGATTCCCGGCTAGAATAGCAGCCAGACGTTCAAGCAACAAGGGCGTGGTCAATCCGTCCCCAATGATGTGATGCATATCGAGGAACAAAAATGATTCGCCGGCAGGATCCTGCCAGATCGCGGCTCTGAGCAATGGGGCTTGGGCTAAGTCAAATGGACGCACAAAAGAAGCTGCCGCTTGGGAAAAATCGTCTGTTGATAAAGATTCAAAAGAAAAATCAGGATTCGGACTGATTATTTGGTAAACTTCAGTCCCTTCGCTGACAAAAGCAGTTCTAAGGATATTTTCTTGAATAATCAGTTCATGGAAAGCACTTTCCAAAGAGGCGGAATCAGGCGCTATCCCTACAAGCTTAAAGGCGGCAGGCATATTATATGCGGTGGAGCAAGGCTCTAGGATGCATTTGAGATAGATGGCATGCTGGGTTGGCGTTAAAGGATAGTGTTCCCGCTCGACTGGTCTGATTAAGTCCGAAGTCGAGGCTGGCAGAACACCATCCCCTGCCAGTTCCGGTTTATACGTCGCCAAATGTCCGGTTAGCGCCGCCGCGCTCCTAAAAGCATAGATGTCGGTTGGCTTGATCTCAATGCCGAATTGATCGGCTATGTCGCTGACGACCATCATGGCGCCCAGCGAGTCGCCACCAGAGGTGAAGAAGTCGTCCTCAGCCTGCAAATCGTCTTTTTGCAAAACGCTACGAAAGATTGCCAGCACCGGCTCGGCATTCATGCCGGCTAAGCCGGAATATCTTTTAGTCACTTCCGGTATAGGCAGAGCCTTTAGGTCGATCTTGCCATTAGCATTCAACGGCAAAGCCGCTAATTGTTGAAAGGCAGCGGGCAACATATATAGCGGTAAACGGGCGGCTAAATAAGCCATGAGATCTTCTTCGTTCACAGCTTGTTCAGCGGTATAATAAGCAGCCAGCCAGCTGTTCTCTCCTTCGATCAGTTTTACGGCGGCGGCGTTAATACCTGGATAGGAGGCTAAGCGGGAACTGATCTCGTTCAAATCTATACGCAAGCCGTGCAACTGGACTTGGTCATCTAGCCGTCCGACCAGTGCAATTTCACCCGATTCGGTAATATAAGCCTTGTCGCCGCTACGATATATGCGCTCACCGATTTCAAAAGGGCTTTCAGCAAAAGAGCGTGCATTCAGCTCATCCTGTCCCTGATAGCCCAAGCCAACACAATCGCCGCCAATCCAAAGTTCACCGACGCCGCCTATCGGGACAGGTAGATTATGGGTATCCAGAATATACAAGCGGCAGTTTTGCATTGCGTTGCCTATAGTGATTTCTTCAGAATGATTGACTTCTTTGATGCTTACGCCAATAGCTGTTTCAGAAGGACCGTATTGATTGTAGATACGAGCGCTTGTAAGATTTTTGACTTTCTGGACCAGCTCGCCAGACAGAGCTTCGCCACCGCAAACAATGCTTTCGAAATTGCTAATGGCATCGGCAAACGATTCATTCCGCAAAAAAGCATTCAGCCTCGAAGGAGTCGTTGCCAGGAAGCTGACGCCATAATTGCGAATCAGCCCGGCTAAAGCCTCAGGGTTGTTACATTCCTTCTCTGTCGCGATAACCACCGTCCTGCCGCAAAGCAGGGCAGCAATAGTCTCTAATAAAAATGCGTCAAAGCCGGTATTGCAAATAGATAAAACCGCGCCATGCGGATAGTAAGGCTCCATGGCATAGGCAAAGTTAACAATAGCCTTGTGCGGCACCACGGTGCATTTAGGTCGACCGGTACTGCCGGAAGTACTGATCATGTAAGCGGGAGCAGTTGTTTGGGCGGTAATTTTGCGCCATTCGCCTTCGCTATTTACATTTTCGCTCAACAGACAAAGCTGAGGCAGGTTTTCAAACATGCCACGGCAAGCGCCATTCGTAACAACTATTTCTGCCCCGCTTTCTGCAAGGATCTCCTCGATCCTGATCTGCGGCAGATCTGGTGGAATGACAACCCAGGCACCTCCTGAGCCGGCAATACCCAACATGGCGGCAATCAGAGCAAACCCTCTTGGCAAGCAGATAGCTACCGTGGGACTTTCTTTCCCGGTTGCATCGATAGCATTGGAAAACGAGGCGGCATAGCGCTCAAGGGATGAGTAGGTCATTCGTATCCCTTGAAAGATCAAGGCGCAGCGCTCCGGATGTAATTCACTCTCAGCTAAG
>JAAZMK010000127.1 GCA_012798865.1 Clostridiaceae bacterium
AAATTAGATGCTTTGCAATATCCGTACGACGCGTTAGAGCCGGTCATCGACCAAAAAACAGTCGAAGTGCACCACGGCAAACACCACCAGACTTACGTCAACAATCTCAACAAGGCGATTGAGGGGCTCAATCTGAAAGAACAAACCATTGAGGAACTGCTTAAAGACTTAAGCCAAGTCCCGGAGGAAAGACGGCAAGCCGTCATCAACCACGGCGGCGGACATTACAACCACTTGGTCTACTGGGAAACAATGACACCGGGCGGCGCAAAAGAACCGCAGGGCGAACTCGCGAAAACCATTGACGAATTATTCGGCAGTTTCGAGAAGTTTAAAGAAGCGTTCGAGAAGGCTGGCGCCGGTCAGTTCGGCAGCGGCTGGGCATGGCTCGTCCTCGACAAGGGCGAACTGAAAATCGTCCAGTCCTCGAACCAGGATTCACCGGTCAGCAAGGGTATGACGCCTCTTCTCGTGAACGACGTCTGGGAGCACGCCTATTACCTAAAATACCAGAACAGGCGCGCCGACTATCTGAAAGAGTGGTGGGGTCTCGTCAACTGGGACGTCGTCGCAGCCCGTTACGCAAAAGCAAAATAACACGTAGGATCGATGTTTCTTTCTGAGGGGGCTTTCTCAAAAAAGGAAAGCTCCTTAAACGTGGTGCAAAGTTTTTTATCTGAACAGTCCGTCGGAAAACGTGCGAAGCTAAGTACAACGCTTAAAATGCGAAGTTTGCCAAAAAGCGACCCTTCGACCGTACGTGTGCAAAATTCAATATAAACTGCAAAATTGCACCCCCCCCTCTCAAGCGAAAATCCATAAATTCGATATAAACTGAAAAACTGCACGTCGGCGCCGGGCGGAAAGTCCAGAAATTCGATATTAATTGAAAAATTGCACGCAGTCTGGCTCAAAAAGAAACTGACTCTTACTTTTCTGGAAATTGAGGGTGCAGAGTCGTTAGAACAGAATCGACTTTTAACCGATGGTCTCTTCAAATGATCACAGGATGGTCGCGAGGTCATCCGTCCGTTCTTGCTTGACTTCCGGATGGTTGTGCGTGACATCAGCCGATAAGCGCACCATCTGACGCACTTTCGCAAGGTCGTTAAAGAGCCATCCTGCAGAAGACACGCGCATCGCCGAGCCATTCCCGTAACTGTTATAAGGTTGCAGCCACAGACTCCTCATGAGCTATTTCGAAAAACGCTGACTATACCCCGTATCGGGGTATCTTTGTCCGAACCTTGCATGGAATAAATCAGCGTCTCCCGAATACTTAGCTCGTCGGTACTGTATCCGATGTCTAAGAAAGCGTCGATCCCTGCCAACGTCATGACAGTATGCAGACCTACCCTTTCCCCCAAAATATCGACGTCGGTCACTGCCAATGCCATGACCGTATCGTCGGTAAATTTCAATCGCTCTGAAAAGAGCGGAAAGTTTTTCGATAAAATATTTTCTGACGGTCGCTCATAGGGACTCCCGACAATGTCACCTAAAACCGCTCCGAACATAACTCCATCAATTTCGTTCAAAAGAGATTAAACGCGATCCTTTATATGTCAGAGCGCCGTGATCTCCCTCGATAAGCAAACCGTAATCCTTGCGATCTACGGCAAGCTCCAAGCGATCCCCGTTCATCGCCTCAAACGTCATGAAGTAGCGTGTGTAACCGTCGCGCCCAAGTCGCAGGGTGGAAGCTGCATCCATGTCTTGAAGAAATGCACCTTTATGTCCTACTTGCATGCGCTTCGCAATCACCTTGGCATCCATGGTCAAAAGGGGCGCCATACGGTCATCACGGCGGGATTTGATGACCTTGACGAGATAAGTGATCACCAACAGCAGGAACAAGCCGAACATGACAGAAAAGAGAATATAGATCACTTTCATACCAAAGTTCAAACTGATTGCCGGCGTTACGAGCATATTCACTTTTACCTCCACATACGTTTCGTGAACACGAAGTCATCAACATGGTTTGCTGAGAACCAATATGCAATCATGATAAGACCCTACGGTGAAGCTGTTCGTCTCGAGCACCGTGACACATGTGAATTGCTCGAGGAACGGCTCAACGCCGGAAGTCTTGTTCCAGCCTGAGACGCCGTCGAAATAGTGCATCGGGACGGTGACATCCGGCTTGATCGCACGGATGATCGTCGCCGCCTGATTGGCATCTATCGTGAAGAATCCTCCGACGGGAATGAACGCGACATCGAGGTCTTTCAACTGCTCGAGTTCTTCCGGCGAGAGATCTCTTCCGAGATCGCCGAAATGCGCCACGCGGACGCCCTCGAAATCGACAATGTGGATTTTATTGGGACCGCGGAGTTTCCCGCCTTGATCATCATGACACGTATCGAGTACTTTTACGGAAACATCGATCGGGCGACCTGAAAGTTTTACGCGTTCTCTGGCATTGTGGTCGTCGTGTTCATGCGAAACGAGCACGAGATCAGCCTCAAGATCTAATGCAGCATAACCCGGCACTTCGAGATACGGGTCGAAAACAACTGATTTGTCCCCGCTCTTCACTTCAAAACAAGCGTGACCATGCCAAACAACTTCAACCGCCCGCTTTTCATCACACACAAATTTATCCATTCGAGTCACCCTTTCACATAAAATACATTAAATTAACAAGGTATTTCGGTTATTCAATTATAATACACGTGACCATTATTTTACGAAGGCGATACAGGGGGACTTATGGATCGTCATACGCTGCTCGACACATATCAAAAGCTTGAAGAACGCTTGGCAAAACTCAATTTTATGTCGCTATGGCAGAGTTTTACGAAGCGCCCCTACGCGCTCTATACGGATGAATCGATGTGCTTTTGCGGGGAGCTGTTGCCGAAGCCTGATTATTTCTATGGAAATACGGCGATTGAGTACGACAGCAAGATGATCGCCATCTGGATGTTGAAACAGGAGCAGATAGAAACGGACGAAGATCTCGATAAACTTGCCGCTAAGCTCGTGCACGAAATGTTTCACGTCATGCAGATGGAAAACGGCGAATCTCGCTTCCCGCATGACCTCGAATTGATCGCTTTCCCTCTCAACCCCGAGCTCGTCGCGCTCGCCAAACGCGAAGATGATCTCTTGGAACAATACGCCAATATGATGACGCCCGGCAACGAAGCGTTCGAAGACGAGCAAGAACAGCGTAACCTTGACGCCACAACAATTCTTTCCCGGATAGCCGAAATTCGGTCTTTTATGAGAACATTGAGCGACGGCGCAATAATCAATGAATGGCGCACCGAAACAGTAGAAGGAATTGCGGAATTTGTCGGTTTTAAATCGCTACGGCAATTAAACAGCAGCCTTGCCGCAAAAGAAATCACCGTTTCCATTATGAACCTTCGAAAGGCGACGGACGCTTTGGATCATCGGCGCCACAGTTACTATGCAGGTCCGTTGCTCTGCTCGCTTGCGGAGACGGCAGAGATTGATTTTGACCGGAGCTTCGCATCAGAGAGAACTCTTTGGGAGCTTATTGAAGAGCAAATCATTGCCAAGCCGGACGTATCAAAGAAACGTGAGCTGACATTGACGGATGAAGAGCTTCGAGAAGCGAACGTGATCGTCGAGCAAGAGAAGGCAAGACGAGAAGAGAAGCTCACATCGTTCCAAGCGAAGTTTCCTGTTGAAGAGCCGATTCAGGCGACCATCTGCGGTTACGATCCGATGAACATCGTGCGCGTCGGTGATTATCTCCTCTCCACCAGTTTTCTGATGATTAATCATGAGGGAGAACAGCGTCGATTGATGGGAGAACACCTCATACGCATGAAGCCCGGTGACTTCTGGAACGTTGAAGCCCTTTACGCGCCCGAACGTTAAATAGCGATTGTATCGATCAAGCCAATGCGATGCCATTGCATTTGATATGACCGACGACATAACGCAATGACAGCCAATCAGTCAAGAAGCCAAGAATAGATCATGGATCGCGTCATTGCGTTTTCGCACAAATTGAGCTATTGAGAAACCCTCCCGACAATACTCAACTCTAAAATCGACAATGATCGCTGGAATGATCTATACTTATGGGTAGTCATCAAACAGAGGAGAGATACCAATGAGGGATCAATTAAGCGAAATCCGCGTAAAAGGATTGGATGCTTTTGCGACTGCGGAGACATCGGAAAGATTAGAATCGCTCCGCCAGCATTATCTCGGAAAGAAAGGGGTCTTGACGGAAATCCTGAAAGGTCTCGGAAAATTATCGCACGAGGAGCGCAGGGAGCTCGGACAGCTTGCTAACGAAATCAAGCAGCTTTTTCTTCAGGCAATCGAAGAGCAGAAAGAAGAGCTTCTCGATAAAGCGTCGTTTCTAGAGCTTCGTCCCGATCTGACCATACCCGGACTCGCCGTTCCGAGCGGCGGTCTGCACCCGATCACGCAGATGTGTTACGACTTGAACGACGCATTCCGTTCTTTGAACTTCGAGATTTTTAGTGAAGATGAGATTTCAAGCGAACTCTACGCATTTGACTACCTCAATTTCCCGCCGGATCACCCTGCCCGCGACACAATGGATACGTACTGGCTGGAAGGCACGGAGAATAAGCGCGGCGCCGAGCGCCTCTGCCTTCGTCCGCACCTGACGGGAGCAAGCGTCCGCTATCTTCAAAAACACGGAGCGCCGGCACGGTTCGTTTATCCGGGAACCGTCTTTCGAAACGAGAGCACCGACGCGCGCCACGAGCGGGCTTTCTACCAATACGAGGCACTGATCGTCGATCGTGATTTCTCGTTTTCTTCGGGACTTTTGCTCGTCCGCACCATCTTGGAAAAAGTATTCGGTTACGACGTCCCCGTCCGTATGCGCGCCGGTTTCTTCCCGTTCGTTGAACCGGGATTTGAAATCGACATGCAGTGCAGCGTGTGCGGCGGTGAAGGCTGTCACGTCTGCCAACATGTCGGATGGATCGAAGTTATGCCCGGCGGTTCACCACACCCCAATGTACTGCGTGCCGCGGACCTAGACCCCGATATCTGGAGCGGCTTCTACATCAACATCGGACTCGATCGCCTCGTCATGATGCGCTACGAGATCGATGACGTACGCCTGTTCCG
>JAAZMK010000128.1 GCA_012798865.1 Clostridiaceae bacterium
GGTCCTCCGGGAATCAAGTCATTGACGATGTAGCGGTCGCTCTGATCACGCATGACAATGGCACCTATACCTACGTATTCGCCGCGCATCGTATCTTCAATCGACTCGTAGTATTCGGGAGTGAGGTAGAACGTATATGGACTACCCATCTGACCGGCAAGACCTTCGATCATCTTATCGATCATTTCGCTGTCCGTGTATTCCTCGTAGTAATTATCTCGAAGATAGTTATAGGCAGTGACAAACTTTTCGAGGGCGTCTTTAATTCCCTCTTGATCGGCGAAAGTAATAGAAAGACCGTCACGCGACCGGACAATTCCCGGGACGTCTTTTGCGGCGGTTTCAGTACTAGGAGAAGAAATGGTCGAGTCGGGTCTTGTCGTAACAACCGGATCACCGCCATCAACTACATGCCCAAACAATACGAAACCTATACCTACGGTTACCAAAAAAGTCAGCGAAGCCGTTAATAACACCGCAAAAAAGACGGACCATCGACATGAAGGTTTCTTTCGATTACCATCCGTAGTCATGCCGGATCCCGACGATGAGTATCGCTGAGAACCCCACGAAGAATAATCGTCGTGATGCACGTAGCCTCTCTGATCAGGAAACTGACCTCCTACGTACGGTCTCTGCTCATAAGGCGGCTGGACCCCCGTTGTGTCATTAGTGGGATGTTCTGCCGGTCCTTCATAATTGTTTTTTTGCTCATCCATACCAGTGCACCTAATTCAAATGATTCATAATTTTACTTCCGTGAAAGTCACATTGAGAGTGTGACCACGCACTCACATCATCATACCACTGCCCATTAAGAACACGAACATTCGCCCGGTATTCTTGCTGGAATGTTGATCATAACAAACGCAATCATGCATAAACATGATTGCGTCCCGAATCTTATTGATTGACAATGCCTTTGTCCGAATAGAAGCCCAGACTCGAAATCGTCACCGCCGCATATAGCGGAGAAAAATGCTATCTAACCCACTTGAAATATTTCATCGGGTTGACGGGAGTGCCGTTGATGCGAATTTCGAAATGCAGATGGGGACCTGACGAACGACCCGTATTGCCCGTATAGCCAATCACTTGCCCGGCATTGACCTTCTGTCCCGTATGACAGTTATAGCCGCTTAAATGACCATAGCGCGTCTGCGTGCCATCGTAGTGATTGATGACGACCATCTTTCCGTACGCCCAATGGTATGTACTACCAGGCCATCCAACATACGTGACAATGCCATCCGCCATTGCCACGATGCGCGTTCCCGTCGGACACATAACATCGGTACCGTAGTGAAACCGACCATACTTTGCGCGCCAACCGAAGTGAGAAGATACCTGATAAAACCCGGGAGTGGGCCAGATATACGCCCCCGTACCGACATAATGAGAACCCGTGGCACCGGAAGCCCTCTTTGCCGCCTCTTCAATCCCGATGGCTTTGAGATTTCGCTCCGCGCTCGTCTTATCTCTCTCAAGCTGTTCCTGCTTTTGTTTTGTCAATTCCAAGGAATTTGATAACTTGCTGAGCTGTTTCGCAGCCAATGCCTTTTCGTTCTTAATTTTTTGGAGAACGGCATCCGCTTCATCGACAAGTCGCACCATTTCCTCATATGAAGCTTCCGCATCCTGTTTCATCTCCTCTGCAAGGGCAGAGGCTGCTTCAAGTTCGGCTAAAGCCTGCTCATCGGCATCAGCGATAATTCTCATGAGGCGAAGCGTAGTAAAGAAACTATCGAGATTGACCGCTGTAATCAGCATCTCGAAAACTGATTTCTGATTCCACTCATACATTCGAGCAATTCGCTGCTCATACTGAACAGTCTTCTCTTCGTAATCGCTTAACGCATTGGCATACCCTTGTTGGTACATCAGCATCGCTTCCAGCGCATATTCTTTCTGTTCAAGCGCCTCGTCGTATACTTTGCGTTGTTCCTCGGAACGATTTTCGAGATATGCAAGCTCGCCACTCAAAGTTTTTTGGCGATTCGCCAACTTTTCACGGTCGCTTTTTATTGTCGCCAGCTGATCTTTAATACCTTTGAGTTTTTCTTCTGCTTGTCTGTACTTGGACGACGTTGCCACGGAATGAGTTGTCAAAGGGGCAAAACCGAGCGACAGAGTCAAAGCAATAAGAACTAACGCCAACAGTCGTGTCAATAATCGTTTTAACGTTATCTTCTTAACCATGCTAACTCCTTCGCCATACTCGGAACATTCTAACCTCGATATTTTATATTATCATACCAGACGTTTTTACTTCCAGACTGAAAATATGACAATGTCATGACATTGTATGCGTGTCGACGGACTGCCATCTTTCTCATCCGGTAAATTTATTCATACCATCGGTTCGGTACAAAAAGCGTTACACTTTGGCGTACTTGCGAACAGATACGGCACTAATGACGGTACAGAGCGTTATCCCTACGAAAAGGTTAAGCAAAAACAGAATAAGCGTGATATGCCCCGTTGGCAAAAGTGTATAACGGGAAGCACCAAGCGTCATCGAACCCAGTGAATCAGGTGAAAACTTCTTAACAAGTTCATTGTAGAGCAACGACGCGAATAAGCTGGCTAGAAGCGCACCGACCATACCGATTGTCGCGCCTTCAACGATGAAAGGAATGCGAATATACTTGTTCGTCGCGCCGATATACTTCATGATGTTGATCTCTCGAGAACGCGACAATGCCGCAATCCGTACGGTATTTGCCATAACGACCGTCGCTATCAACGTCAAGATAATAAAAACGATGATCCCGACGCGCGATGTCCCTTGTTTGACGTCATCGAGGAAAGCCATCAAGTGCGACTCCATCATCACTTCATGGACTGCGGGTAAATTTTCAACCTCCCGTTTAAACTCATCTCCCGTAGCAGGATCATTGAGGCGAACGTTGATCGTATGAGGGATATACGTTTCATAGTCGAAACCCTTCCAGAGCTCTTCTTTTCCCAATTCATGCTTAAACTGCTCATAATTCTCCAAGGGGGTTCTCATCTCATACATTTGAACGAGTTCGCTGTCTATCAGATAGTTTTCGATAAGGTCGAGATCGGCTTGTTCGGCACTCAAACTCATGGATATTTCAATCGGGGGTTGTTGAGATGCGATCTTTGACAGATGATTGGCATTGAGCGAGAAAGCGACAAAAGCGCTCGTGAGAAATAGCATCAGCACCAGCGTCGTAATCGCAGCAATAGACAGCAAAGGATGTCGACCTAAACTCTTGAAGCCCGTTTTGATCGAATATCGCCACTCGTTATGTCTCATGAGGGATCCTCCGGATGTTCGTCTACACCTTTGTGTTCAAGACGTTTGCGAACGACATTGGGAGAATGGACTGGCGATTCTACGCGAGACTCGACATTGTCACCGTTCGCGATCTCCACGCTCAGCTCTTCCGCTTTGGTCTCTTCAGCTGAACTTTCCTTATTCAGCATCGTATCGCGAAGAACATGCATATCGTGCCGCATTGTCTCAACGTCCATGGGTTCATGGCTACCCGTCTCCTCAAGCCTCTTTTTGAGCAGCTCCCTTCTCTCTCTCGTCCCGGGACGACCACGCCTCTCCGATTGACTCCTTCGAAGTTCTTCAAAGAAACCTTCGCCCTGAAGATCCACCGTCCGGCGTCTGGTCTTTGAATCGAGTCTCTTCCGCCGTTCCTCGCGCTCCTGTTGGTCCACACGCCTTAACAGTTCCATCGCGTGATCGCCCTCTGCCCATTTTTCATCGGACTGTTCGGGCTTCGAAGCCGTCTCATGGTCGGGCACATAATATCCGAATCGCTCATCACGTCTAAAATACTTACCGCAAGCATCATCGCGAATAAGCACGCCGTCTTTCACTTCAAGCACACGCTTATTCATTTTGTTGATAATAGCGCTGTCGTGTGAGCACGTGATGATCGTCGTGCCGTTATTTCGGTTGATGCGTTCGAGGAGCGCCATAATGGATTCACCGTTGACAGGATCGAGATCCCCCGTCGGCTCATCGGCGATAATCAGATGGGGTCTGTTAACGAGTGCTCGCGCGATACTCACGCGTTGCTTCTCACCCCCCGACAACTCGGACGGGTAATCATTAATTTTATTCCTTAGTCCTACAACTGCAAGGACGATCGGAACGCGTTGTCGGATTTTTTTTCTCGGTTCACCGATAATCTCCATGGCGAACGCGACGTTCTCACCGACTGTCAACGAGTCGATCAGACGAAAATCCTGAAAAACCATACCGATTTTCCTTCTCAAGAAAGGAATCTGGCGATCCTTAATCTGACCGACATTGAAATTGTCAAGAAGAACCACACCCGATGTAGGACGTTCCTCACAAGTCAAAAGCTTAAATATCGTTGATTTTCCTGCGCCGCTTTCCCCAATAAAAAAGACGAAATCACCTTCTTCAATAGAAAACGAAACATTGGAAAGCGCCTTGGTTCCCGTTTGATAAATTTTCGTTACATCTCGAAATTCTACAAATGCCATTGCTGCTCCTTCAGCCGAAACGCTCTTCGTTCGGACAGAGCTTTCTCCCAACGAATCAGATCAGACCATCGGTAAATAATCCTCAGTACCCAATTCCATGCCCATGCGCGCGTAGCGAGTCACTTTGTTTTCCTCAACATAGGTGAGATAATCTCTGACCATCTCCGCCAGCTTGAAGAGAACGGCGTCCTCGAAATTGCGAAGATCCAATCCCGTTATCTTCTCAACTTTGTCGAGCCGGTACACGAGCGTATTTCTGTGGACGAAGAGCTGTCGCGATGTCTCACTCCCGTTCAGGCTGTTCTCGAAGAATTTCTCGATCGTCAACAACGTCTCCGGATCAAGCGCCTCGTATGTTCCCGGCTCGAAAACCTCGCGGAGAAATAGCTCGCACAGTGTAATCGGAAGCTGATAAATCAAGCGCCCCAACCCGAGATTGCAATACATCATGACTTCCGGCGTCTTACTCCTGAAAATGTCACCGACGATCAGAGCTAGAGATGCTTCCTTGTAAGCCTTTGCCGTGTCTTTCAATGAAGAGAA
>JAAZMK010000025.1 GCA_012798865.1 Clostridiaceae bacterium
CGCCTGTTGCCCCAAAATCATACCACGTCTGTTCAGCAGATACGAGCATCATTGAGCCCATATCTTCTGTAATGAACTGATACCAGCGATTGTAGCTGTTTGTTGGCTAGACGAAAATTGTTCGTTCGAGAAACGTATTCAGACAAAATGACTGAAGCATGTGTATTAGTACCGGTGAATTTAATACATTTGCACAAACAGTTCTCGTTCCATCTGACAACGATAGCGATTGGGCAAAGCAAATAAATGGGTTATTTTGACGTTTGAAACGTTTCTCGATCTTTAAGATACTAAGACCATCCAAAAACTTCCCCTTGCTATGCAATCAGATTTTTTCATGTGTCTCTGTTTTGTATTTGGGGAAATAACGAGGATATGCCGTTTGGCATAAATAGTTAGTAACTTAAGGCAAATCATTCAACTTGGTTGTTTTGATTTAGCCGGCGATGCTAATAACTTAATGAAGGATTAACTAATGAAAAATACAAAGAAAAGAATTGCCGTTACAGCGGCAAGCGCCGTGATGGCTGTCATCGCGTTGTCAGTGCCGATTTCAACTTCGGTGTTGCATGCGCGCGGCAGCATTCCGGCACATGAAGAGACAACAACGGAGCCGAGCGAAGAGGAGCCTCCTATACATTTTGACGAGGGAGAAGAACTCTTAATTTTCGACTATGAAGGGTTCGATCGCCATCTGCTCGTCTTTGAGAATGAAGAAGCTCGTCAGCATGAGCAACTGCTATCAGGCAACATGCCTTTAACATGGGAATTATCATCTATCCCCACACAAGATATCGACGTTCAGGACATATCCGTCGAGACTCTCAACTCTAATCACTCCCAATTTACCGAGATTCTAATTGAACTCCCCGCGCTCGAGGAGAATAAAAAAGACACGTTTGAGCTGCTCAATGAAGTCGAACGCTCGGGAACCGAGCAAAAGGGAGTGCTCGGAGAGTCGCCTGAAAGGAAACAGGACGGGGCGAGTATCGGAAACGTTCAAGAGGGCGGACCGTTCCTCATTGAGATAAAAAATCCCGACAGACACTACGTCGGGAGACCCTTGAAAGTCAAGGATCGCCAATATTTGGAAGGACTCGTGATGGGCGAATTCGGCACTGATTACATTGGAGCCGTCTTAGTAGCACAGTGTATCCGCGACTCGATGGTCAAATCGGGCACGAACAGCGCCGCGGTCATTAAGCGCATATACGGATACACGGCACCCGTTCACAAGGAAGTTTCTCAAAATGTGAAAAGGGCCGTCGCCTTCGTCTTTGATGAGGGTGGCAGCGGCGTACAGCATCCAATTTATTACTTCTACGCAAGCAACCTCGTCAGCGGGAGCTGGCATGAAACACAGAAATTTGTCGTCCAGCGTCACGCCGCCCGTTTTTTCAGCACGCCCACACGATAGGCATATTCAAGACCGCAATTCACAGTAGACGAAAAAAGAGAGTTGTCTTCCATTACTACACAACGACAACTCTCTTATTGTTGTTCTAAAGAATTAAGCGACAAACGCCTCCACTAGGCTGTCTGCTCCTCAGAATCGTCTTCGATTCCCGCCATCAGGAGACCTAGTCCGCTTCTCGTACAATCGCACTGATCGAGACAAGCGAGAATTCTGCCGCTGTAGATGACGAGCACGCGGTCGGGAATCTCGAGTATCTCGTCGAGCTCCGTTGAGACCATGAGTACCGCGACACCCCTGTCGCGAGCTTCAACAATCTGCGACTGAATGTATTTCGTCGCGCCGATGTCAAGACCGCGCGAAGGGTGAACGGCGATCAGCAAGTTCGCTTCGCGGGAGAGTTCACGCCCGACGACGAGTTTCTGCTGGTTGCCTCCCGAAAGGTTGATCGCTTTCTCCATGATGCTCGGCGTCTTGACTGAAAACTTCGCGACAAGTTTTCGACTGAAGTCGTCAATCCATTTCCAATGCATAAAACCGTGAGAAGAATACGGTTCATCATGACCGTCGACCATCGCGATATTTTCACGAAGGTTCATCTGTCCGACCATTCCCATCGCATGACGATCTTCAGGAATGTGACCGATCCCCTGCTTGAGTATTTCTTTCGGACTGCTGCCTGTGATGTCATTCCCCATCAGCTCGATCTTGCCGGATGTAGCGGGAAGCAATCCCGTCAAACACTTGATCAATTCCGACTGCCCGTTGCCGTCAACGCCGCATATACCCACGATTTCTCCCGCGCGAACGTCAAAACTGACATCTTTTAGGACATGTATACCTTTGTCATTGGTGTAATTGAGATTCTCGACATTGAGAACGACATCACCCGGCTCGGATAGTGTTTTCTCCGTGACGAGCTCGACCTCGTGACCGACCATCAAGCGCGCAAGTTCGTTGAGATCTTTGATCTCCGAAATTTCGAGACCCGCAGCGGTGACTTTCCCGCGGCGAAGAATCGTGCAACGATCGCAAATCTCCCGAATCTCCGGCAGTTTATGGCTGATGAAGACCACCGTTTTCCCCTCCGCGATAAGCTGACGTATCACCTCAAAGAGCCCATCAACTTCCTGCGGTGTCAGAACGGCAGTCGGCTCATCGAGGATGAGCGTTTCCACATCGCGATAGAGCGCCTTCAGAATTTCAAGCCTCTGCTGTTGACCGACGGACAAGTTGCTGACCAGCTCCCAGGGGTCGATGTTCATGTGGTAGCGTTCCGCCATTTCCGTGAACCGCTGCGCGGCCCCCTTCAAGTCGAGAACAGCGGCATTGCCCTCATAGCCGAGTACAACATTCTCAATGGCGCTGTGTGCAGGGATCAGCATAAAGTGTTGGTGAACCATGCCGATCCCCAGATTAATCGCATCGCGAGGCGAACGGATGTTGACTGTTTCTCCTTTGTAGAGAATTTCGCCCGATGTCTGCTCGTAAAGCCCGAACAAGATATTCATCAAAGTCGATTTACCGGCGCCGTTCTCACCTAACAGAGCGTGCACTTCACCCTTCCTGACTGAAAATGAAACATCGTCATTCGCGACAACGGAACCGAAACGCTTCGTAATATTTCTCATTTCAAGAATTGTTGTCATCTGTCGCCTCCTATTCCTTGATGTACGGCTTTCCGCTTCCGAGGGGTTTGTTCGACTTCCGACTGACAATACAAAGTGAAATGATCGTAATCACATAGGGAATCATCAGCAGGAACTGCGAAGGAATATTGGTAGCGAGTGCTTGCAGACGATACATCAGCGAATTACTGGCACCGAATACGAGCGACGAGAGCATGACGCCTCGCGGCGTATAGTTGCCGAATACGACGGCAGCCAAAGCGATGAATCCGCCTCCGGCGATCATTCCCTCCGTGAAGAAACTGACCATGCCCATCGAGATGAAAGAACCCGCCATACCCGCAAGAACACCGCTGTACAAGATGGATAAGAAACGTGTCAACCCCACACGGATACCGACCGTATCGCACGCCTTCGGGTTCTCTCCAACGGAACGGACTTTCAATCCGATGTTGGTCCTGAACATAACAAATTGCGCAATCGGAACGAGAATAAACGTCAAGTAGACGATGATATGGTGATTGAAAAAAATAGGACCGATAATCGGAATACTCGAGAGACCGGGAATTGCGACAATACCGAAACTGTCAATTTCCGGCGGGCTTGTGCTCGCTCCGAAAAGAGCGCGGTTGACGGTGATCGTCAACCCCGATGCCAACAAGTTCATGCCTGTACCGATGACCGTTTGATCCGCCTTGACAACAACAGTGAAATAAGCGAAAATCGCGGAGAAAAGGACGGTAACGAAAACGGCAATCAACATGCCTAGCCATGCGCTCCCGGTCACGTATGAACCGATCACGCCGGCAAGCGCACCGACAAGCATCATGCCCTCGGTGCCGATGTTGACAATCCCCGCACGTTCACTGAACACGATGCCAAGTGCCGCAAGAAGAGTCGGCGCCGCCAGACGAATGGTCGTCGAGAAGAAACTTACAACTTCATTCATAAGGTCACTCTCCTTCCCCTGCAGTCGCTTGAACAGTCGGTGATTCATCCTCCGTCGCATCATCCACAACCGTCTTGCCTTTGCGTTTTTCTGAAGAAGGGCGATACCTGTAGCGCCTCTTGAAAGCAAACATCTGTCTGCCTGCGATAAAGAGAATGATCAGGGCTTGAATGACGACGGCAACTGAAGAGCTGACGTCTCGCGTCATGACTTCCATGCGAAGCGCGCCGGCGGACAAGCCGCCAAACAAAATGCCTGAGAACAGGACGCCCAATGGGTTGAGGTTGCCTAGCAATGCAACGGCTATACCTGTGAAACCGTACGGAACTGCGAATGATGTCATCATGAGGCGTCCCTGAACGGCGATGATTTCGATACATCCGCCAAGTCCAGCAAGTCCTCCCGCGAGGAAGAGGGCGAGAATCGTCGAGCGTCCGATACTCATCCCAGCATACGCTCCGGCCGACGGGTTGAATCCGACCACTCGCATGTCAAAACCTGCCGTCGTCTTCCAGAGGAAGAAATAATATAGGAAGATAAACGCCAGGGCGATGAGTAGCCCGGTGTGAACATTGAGACCGGGAATAAACTTGTACAATCTGGCTGACGGTTCCATCGGCGCCGATTGCGGGTATGAACTCGAAGCGCTATCCATCAACGGACCGTTTACGAAGTAAGAAATAAGCTCCTTCGCAATGTAGTTGAGCATGATCGTAATGATAAGCTCCGATGCGCCAAATTTGACTTTCAGCACACCGGTAATCAGTCCGAACAGGGCGCCTCCGAGGAATCCCGCCAACAACGTGGCAGGCAAGTGAATAATCGCAGGCAGATTAGGGGTCGCCACTCCGACAGCCGTTGCAGCAAGTGCACCCATCATGAACTGACCTTCCGCTCCGAGGTTGATAATGCCGCTTCGCCTCGCAAGGGAGAAAGACAGGGCGGTAAAGATCAAAGGAATTGCTTTAATTAGCGTCGAGTCAAAAGCGGCAATACTTCCGAATGCGCCTTTCAGCATATGTCCATAGGCTGTTAACGGACTGGTAGAACTCGTCGCAAGAATGACGACACTACCGAAAAGAAGTGAGACGACGATCGCTACGAAAGGGAAGTAAACCGACTTCAAGGTCTCCTGAAATCTCTGCTTGATGCTTAAACCCTCCATACGTGTCCTTTCTGAAACCATCCGCCTCACCTAACAACTCTCATGAAACGAGCATCGTCTCAAGTGTGCGGGCGGTCATGATAAATGAAGGCACGTGCCATCGCCTGGCACGTGCCCTTCATCGTCATTTTAGATGTTGTCATTCGACATTGTGCAAATCCCTTAGTCGAGGTTGATTTTGATTTCGCCTGACGCCAATTTCTGCAGGATGTCGTTAAGCTGATCTTTGACGTCTTGCGGAATGTCGTCCTTGTAGTAATCGCCGATATAGATGACACCTTGCGCGGCTCCCATCGGAAGAACCTCCGCAGGCATATTGCCGGCGAGGTACGACCTGTATGCAGCCTCATAAGCAACCGCTGTATCCTTCACGATTGCGACGACTGCAGCGTTGGGGGCTACTGTCTCCTGATCCAGACCGGAACCGATCGCGAGAACACCTGTCTCCTCCGCAGCCTCCATGACACCGAGCGACGCTTGGTTCGCCATTGGGCAGAGCACGTCTACACCTTCACTCACAAACTGTTTGGCAAGTTCTTTCGCTCCAAGTACGTCATCGAAGTTGCCCGTATTTTGCACCTTGACATTGATGTCGGGGTTAACATATTTCGCGCCTTGTTCGAATCCCTTACCGCCGTTAACGATTGGGTTGATCGGGAGACCGCCGATGAAACCGACCGTGTTCGTCTCCGTCAGCAATGCCGCCAAAGCGCCCATGAGGAAGCCTTGCTCAGCGTCCTGAATCGCGAAAGAGCGGATGTTATCCTCCGTCGCCCCTGAATTAATCAGAAAGAACTGAATATCAGGAAATTCTTTCGCCGTCTCAACAGCAACATCTTGAAAGCTGTTCGAGGACATGAAGATCACATCGTATCCGTCGGCCGCGTAAGCACGAATTGCATCGGCAGCAGAAGAAACCGGCGTATTTTCAGTGTGACCGACCGTAGCGCCGAGATTCTTGATCTTTAACAGTCCGTTGTAAGCCGTCGCATTCCAACTCATGTCTGAAATCGCACCTTCAAGAATCAATGCAACTTTTACGTTTTTGGCGTCCTCTTCTTTCTTGTCGCAAGCGACAAGCAAACCAAAAGACATGACAAGAACTAATACGAGAGTCGCAATTCTAATCCATTTGTTTTTCATTTTTTCCTCCTTGGGCTAATGTTAGTGATTGACGGCATTCAATGTACAGGCATCCGTTCTATTTTGGAAATACGACAAACAGCCGTCGTAAGTGCCCCTGAAACTGTTCGAATACCTACAGCAAAAGCCGTGCTTTGGCATCAGCCAATTCATTAAATGCTATTTTATCAAAAGACCTTGCATTTTTGTGTGAAAAAAATCATTAAAACTGACAATTTGGCTATATTTTTTCAATTAAATAGTATTGTCCGGCTACAGTTAGCCTTGCTTCATTTGAAAGATTAAACCACCCAAATGTGCAAACTCTAAGCTTTTGGATAAAAAGGTTACAGAAAACGACCTCTTACGTGAAATGACAGTCGATTTGCTGTAATATAAGAAAAATACCCTAACAGTTCTTTTAGATGAAGAATCGAGTGACAGAGAATCGTGTTGGATTTAGATTCAATCTTCGAAAACTCGTTTGTTCAACTCTTCTTCATGTGATCTAACGGATGGAGGATTTCAATGGAAGTAGGTAAATGTCTCAAACGAGTTGATGCGTTCGATAAGGTAACGGGGCGTGCCAAATATACGGACGATATGTGTCCGAAGCATGCCTACGTTACCCGTATCTTGCACTCAACGATCGCACACGGACGTGTCCTCAGCATTGATACGTCGGAAGCGGAAAAAATTGAAGGTGTCGTCAAAGTCCTGACATGTTTCGATGTACCCGATATACCGTTCCCGACAGCGGGACACCCTTGGACCACTGTTCCGGCGCATCAAGATGTCGCCGACAGAAAACTTCTCAACGAACACGTCAGGCATTATGGAGACGAGGTCGCCGCCGTCGTCGCCGAGGATTACGTCGCCGCCGATCGCGCGATCCGGGCACTGAAAGTTGAGTATGAAGAGTACCCCTTCGTGATCGATCCCATAGAAGCTGCCAAAGAGGGGGCGCCGGTTATTCACCCCGAGCGTCAGGACAACAACATCTTGGCGCACTCGGACATCAGGATCGGCAACTATCAAGAAGCGATCAAGGAACCCGGGCTCATCAAAGTGGAAGGTTGGTATTACACGCCGACCGTGCAACACGCGCACATCGAAAACCACATCTGTTATGCCTATCAGGAGCAGGGCGGGCGCATGACGGTCGTCACGTCTACACAGATCCCCCATATCGTAAGGCGCGTCGTAGCTCAGGCGCTCGGCTGGTCATGGGGCAAAGTGCGTATCATCAAGCCATACGTCGGCGGAGGGTTCGGCAATAAACAGGATGCACTGTATGAGCCGCTTTGCGCGTGGTTATCCTTGCAAGTCGGCGGGCATCCCGTGAAGCTTGATGTCAGCCGCGAGGAGACATTCGTCAACAATCGGGTGCGTCATGCGATGCCGTGTCATATTATTTCCTGGGTGCGCCCGGACGGAACGTTCGCCGCGAGGAAATTCGAGTTATGGTCCGATCAGGGCGCTTACGCGTCACACGGTCACTCAGTTGCCGGAAAAGCGCTGGGTTCGTACCCGCAAATTTACCCTTGCGATAACATCGAAGCCGACGCTTGGACCGTCTATACGAACAAACCGACAGCCGGCGCGATGCGCGCGTACGGAATGCCGCAGGCAACATTCCACAATGAATGTCACGTCGAGGAAATCGTCACAAAATTGAATCTCGATCCGGTGGAGTTCAGAAGAAAGAATTCTATGCCCGTCGGTTATTACGATGATTTCTCAAAGAATGAACTCTATCACGACAGCTTTAACGACTGTTTGGATAAGGCGATAGAGCTTATCGATTACGACAGAAAATTTGAGCTATACAAGAATCAGACCGGACCCGTTCGACGCGGTATCGGAACATCACTTTTCTGGTACAACACCGCCGTTTGGCCGATCAGCATCGAAACCTCGTCGTGCCGCATGATTATGAACCAAGACGGTTCCATCCAGCTGATGACAGGGGAAACGGAGATCGGACAAGGTTGCGATACTGTCTTCGCGCAAATGGCTGCCGACACCGTCGGACTAAAAGTCGAGGATGTACACGTCGTTACGAATCAAGATACGGACGTCACCCCTTACGGCGCCGGCGCGTACGCGTCGCGGCAAACATATGTCGGCGGATTTGCGATCAAGCAGACAGGCGAGTTATTGAAAGAGAAGATCTTGGGGCATGCTCACACCCTGACCCGTATGCCGGTCGATATTCTGGACATCGTCGAGGGCAACATCGTCAGAAAGACAGACAACAGAGTTCTCATGTCTCTCGGTGAGCTGGCGACGAAAATTCTCTATGACTTCGAATTGAGCGAGCACATGGCCGCGGAGAGCACATACTCCGTCAAGAGCAACGCCTATTCCTTCGGTGTGTCGATCGCGGAAGTTGAGGTCGATATTCCCCTCTGCAAAGTGGAGCTTCTCAACATCGTCAATGTCCACGATTGCGGCATTCTGATCAACCCGCCGCTCGCGGAAGCGCAAGTACACGGCGGCATGAGTATGGGAATCGGATTCGGGCTTTACGAAGAGCTGCTGGTCGACAAAAAGACGGGGCGCGTGCTCAACGACAATTTGCTCGATTACAAACTCTGCACAACGATGGACCACCCCGACCTCATGGTTGACTTCGCGGAGAACCCGGAACCGACGAGCCCCTTCGGAACAAAAGCGCTCGGCGAGCCGCCGGCATGTTCTCCAGCGCCCGCCATCAGGAACGCCATTCTCCATGCGACGGGCGTCGCCATCAATTCGCTACCGATCAATCCGCATAAACTGTTTGCCGCGTTTACGGAAGCCGGACTTTTCGAAACGCTTTAGAGATTGGGAAAGAGACGATCACCGGAAGATTTCAGTCTCCCGGACGAACGGCACTTATTGTAGAAAGAAAGGATGAACCCCCGAGCTGCCATTAGGCTGAAGGGAGTAGTGAGGAACCTATGTACGATATTAACCACATTTACGAAGCAAAGTCCGTAGAGGATGCCGTCAGACTTCGAATGGAGCAACCGCAGGCGACAATCATCGCCGGCGGCTCCGATCTCCTGATCTCGATCAGAGCCGGCGACCTCGCCGGGTGTGATCTCATCAGCATCTATATGATCGATGAGCTCCGAGGCGTCTCTCTCGATGATGACGGGACAATTCGCATCGGCTCTCTAACGAGTTTCGCCGCGCTCACGAAGGACGATATCATTCAAAAGCACGTACCCGTTCTCGGCGAAGCAGCTGATAAAGTCGGCGGTCCGCAAATCAGAAACATCGGCACCATCGGAGGCAACACATGTAACGGCGTAACGTCAGCCGACACGGCCTCCACCTTGATGGCGTACGACGCGATCATCGAGCTCACAGGCTCGGAAGGCAAGCGTCTCGTGCCGATTGAGGAATTCTACCTCGGCGCCAAAAGAGTCGATTTACGTCCCGATGAGATTCAGTCGGCGATACTTATCCGCCCCGAAAGCTATCAAGGGTACGAAGGGTACTACTACAAATACGCTATGCGCGGCGCGATGGACATTGCAACGAGCGGATGCTCCGTCAACGTCAAGTTGAGTGAAGACAAAAAGACGATCGTCGATGCCCGCATTTGTTACGGCGTGGCGGGTCCGATTCCGATGCGTACGAGAAGCGCCGAACAGGCGGTCAAGGGACTGCCCGTCTCGAAGGAAACGGTCGAGGCATTCGCCGCGGGTGCGTTGCAAGATGTCAATCCTCGAACGAGTTGGCGGGCGACAAAAGAATTCCGCCTTCATATTCAGGGCGAATTGGCGCGTCGTTGCCTGACTGAATCAATCAATCGCGCAGGAGGAGTCTGGTCATGAGCGAAAAACAATTCAAGACGATTAATTTCACGCTGAACGGAAAACGAGTCAGCACATCCGTCGATGTGCGCGAATCACTCTCCGATATGCTGCGCGACGATTTCGGTCTCACATCCGTCAAAAAGGGATGTGAAGTCGGAGAATGCGGCGCCTGTACCGTACTCGTCAACGGCGAGGTCTTTGCATCCTGCATCTTCTTGGCGATCTGGGTAGACGGAAAAGACGTACTGACGGTCGAGGGACTCGTCGATGTCGACGGCAACATTTCCGATATCCAACAGGCATTCATCGATGAGACTGCCGTGCAATGCGGTTTTTGCACGCCGGGCTTCATCATGTCGGCAGAGCACCTGCTGCGCACGGGCAAACGTTATACGCGCGATGAACTGCGCAAAGAACTCTCGGGTAACATGTGTCGCTGCACCGGCTATCAGAACATCATCAATGCGGTGGAAAAAGCGATGAACGCGCGTCTGGCGAAAGCGGGTAAAGAGTAACAAACTATCGGCAACCTAGGACTGCTCCGATACGGAGTCGAGTTCTCCCGCCGATACTGTTTTATCACTCATAACAATGGAACGCGCACAGGGCAACATCGTCGCTCCGTGCGCGTTTTTTGTTCGTTAATCCCAATTCAAAATTGAGTCTTCTCTAAATGACCGTTTTTCTCTGTTATGCGATGCTATGCGGTCGTTCTTCTCTTTCGCAGAAGATCAATTTCTCGTGCATAGCCGTCGAGCTCGTTCGGGGTCTCGAGGTTGAACGGCAGCGCTCTGAGCTTTGGGTGATTGACAATCCGGACAATAGCATCAAGACCGAGCGTACCCTCACCGATTTTGGCATGACGATCTTTGCCGCTTGCGAACGGGTTCATACTGTCATTGAGATGGAACGCCTTGACGCGGTCGAGACCGACGAGGCGATCAAATTCATCCAACACGCCGTCAAGATCATTCACGACATCGTATCCGGCATCGTGCATATGACAACTGTCCATGCAGACGCCGATCTTATCTTTCAGAATCACGCCGTCTATAATACGCGCAAGTTCCTCGAAAGAGCGTCCGATTTCACTTCCCTTTCCCGCCATCGTTTCAAGCAGAATCGGCGTCTTGATCTCCTCAGTGAGCACGGCGTTGATCGCGTCGATGATCATCTCAATCCCCAGATCGACGCCTTGTCCGACGTGACTGCCGGGATGAAAGTTGTATACGACGTTGTCGACATGTTGCAATCGCTCCAGATCGTCGCGCATCGTATTTCTGGCGAACTCACGTACTTCCGGTTTTGCCGAGCAGAGATTCAACGTGTAAGGCGCATGCGCCACAATTGTTCCGAAGGTATGTTCCGTTGCATACGCATTAAAAGAGGCGATATCGTCGAGATCGAGCGCTCGCGCGGAACCGCCGCGCGGATTGCGTGTGAAATACTGAAACGTATTGGCTTTGATGGAAACGGCTGTTTCACCCATCGCAAGATAACCGCCGCTTGAAGATAAGTGGCACCCTAAATAAAACATACGAATATAAAAATTCCTTTTCTAAATTGATCCGATTCTAGTCTATCTGAATGAGTATATCACCGGGACGCAACATGCCGAGGTAGTCACGTGCGATACGCTCGATATAATCGCGAGTATCGACGATCTCATTTAATCCGCGCAAGTCTTCATATTTCTCGAACAACTGATTTCGTTCGCGTTCCAACTGTCGACGTTCCGCGTGCAAACGGTCAAACTCCCTTTTTTGTGAAATAAATGAAGAAATACAAAATGCCAAGACAATAACTGTCACAACACCTGCGAACAAGCGCAAAAAGAAAGTCTGCGTTGCAGCTCTCCGATTGAAACGTTTTTTATCAACGTAACTCGTACGCATACTGTGCACCTGTCGACCTGACATCCTGTTGATGTATAGTCATACTAATCTAGTTTGTTCGGTTTTGCAACTCACTCGCTTTTGAGTACTTCATAGAGCGACTCTGCTTCCTCTTTTCGTACGTGCTCACGCACGTCAAGGATTTTTACTTTGACGCGGCTTTTTCCGTATCCTATGTCCAGCACGTCGCCGACCTTTACCGTCGTACCCGGCTTCCCCGGGCGACCGTTCACTTCGACTCTCCCCGCCGAGCACATGTCGTTCGCAACCGTTCTTCTCTTAACAATCCGGGAGACTTTCAGAAATTTATCTAATCGCATGGTTTATTTCTCTCATTTTCCTTAACTTTGTTCCACAGCTGATCCATCTCATCGAGCGACATCTCTTCAAGGACCTGATTATTCTCTCGAGCCAGCTCGTCCATCATGATAAAACGCCTAATGAATTTCTCCGATGTCGCGTTCAGCGCAGACTCGGGGTCGATTTCAAGCATGCGGAGCACATTCACCACAGCGAAGAGGAGATCGCCCCCCTCATTGAAAATACGCTCCCGCTCAAACGTTTTGGATAAGTCCCCCTCCGAACCGACATCGCGCATCGCCTTGTTCACCTCATCGAACAGCTCGTCCGTCTCTTCGACTATCTTCTCACGTGCGCCATCGATCGTCGGCCAATCGAATCCGATGCGCGCCGCGCGCTTCTGCAGTTTGAACGAACGCATAAGCGCCGGAAAGGAAATCGGTACGTCCTGCAATTCCTGAATGATGCTGTCATGACCTTTCTCTTCCCTCTTATTCTTCTCCCATGTGTCGAGAACATCGTGAGGCGTCGTCGCCACATCATCGCCAAATAGATGCGAATGGCGCGAGATCAGTTTGCGACAGATACCCGATACGACATCGTCAAAGGTAAAATTCCCCGCCTCTTTCGCCATCTGCGCGTGAAATACGACCTGCATCATCACGTCGCCGAGCTCCTCGCAAAGCTTGGCATTGTCCTTTTGTCGGATTGCGTCGACCGCTTCATACGCTTCCTCGATTAAATTTCCTTTGATACTCTCGTGTGTTTGAACGCGATCCCATGGACACCCCTCGTCGCTACGCAAAAAAGCCATGATCGCGAGAAGCTCATCCACGGTATAGCGTTCTTTCAACGTAAAAGCGTTCGGTAAAGTGCGTGCGTGTCCGATTTTTTCACGATGGCGACAATCGACGGCTCGGATGCAGTCATGTTTCAGGTAATGCTCGAACGCATTGAGAAAAATGGCGCGGTCTTTGTCAAAAGTCAAGAGCCGGACGGCGTCGACGGCGCGCATCCAATGCACAGCGCAGACTTCGCCTTCCTGTGGACGAACGACACCCCCCAAACGACTCCCAACAAAAAAGGTAACCGTCTTGCTGACGCCCCTGCGGGGCGAGTAAGTCGATTCGCCTCGGAAATCCGACACGATCTCAATTTCGATACCCGTCTCTTCTCGAACTTCGCGGATCGCCGTCTCGTGCTCGCTTTCTCCTTTTTCCATGTGACCCTTGGGAAAAGACCAGTGACCGGCTCTATGTTGGATCATCAGGACGTGGAGTGCGCCTTCCATATCCTCAAATACGATCGCTCCGCAGGAACGTTCATGGGCTCTCGTCTGGTGGTCAATCATTGAATTGTCTCTACGCGCACGCTTTCCATAGGATACTTTCCCTTTGCGGCGCCCACCCTTATCTTTATGCGCTCTCATATAATATCTTGTCATCGCAATGCGTTCGCTCCCGTCGCTTTCTGATGACATAATAGCATCGATTTTCTCTTCGACCTTTTCAATCGCCATTTTTCTCGTTAAAATTGAGATCGTGTAACCGATCCGAAACTCAACACAAACAAAGACAATGGAACGAGCGATCACATCGCACATTGAAATAGAAAAGAATTAGAAATGACAAACGAAAGTAAGCCGCTACTCATCCTCACGACTGATCTCACCAATCCATGGAACAATTTAGCGCTTGAAGAGTACCTCATGGGACTCTGCGAAAGCGATCTGACAGAGGCGGGCGAGCACCCTTACGGCGCCGTTCTCTTTTTGTGGCAGAATCGGCACACTGTCGTCATCGGACGCAATCAAAACGCGTGGGCGGAGTGCAAAACGGGACTGCTTGAGGACGAAGGCGGATTCCTCGCGCGACGCAGCACCGGCGGCGGAGCCGTTTACCACGATCTCGGAAATTTGAATTTCTCGATCATCCTCCCACGCGCAAAATTCGATCTCGGCGAGAGTTTTAGAGTCATTCTTGACGCCGTTCAGTCGCTGGGGCTCGCTGCAGTTCGCTCGGGTAGAAACGATATCCTGCTCGACGGAAGAAAATTTTCCGGCAACGCGTTCCGGTATATGCGGGGCGTCGGTCTCCATCACGGAACGCTGATGGTTGACACCGATGTCGAGCCGATGATGCGATACCTCACCGTAGCTGACTCTAAGTTGAAGTCGCGAGCCATCAAATCGGTGAAGTCGCGCGTGATCAATCTCCGCGAAGCCAAACACGATTTGACGATTACCGAACTGATGGATGCCGTCGGAAGCTCATTTGCGGAGCAATACGGTCAAGGACGCGCCGTCATCACAAAGACCGTGTCTGAATTACCCGGAGATGAAAAGTTGGCTGACTTGGAAGCCCTTTACGCGTCTTGGGAATGGAGGTACGGACGCGCGATCGGTTTTGACGCACAGGTCGAGACGGAGCGCTTTCCATGGGGACAAGCAGATATTCGCTTTAAAGTGGCTCAGGGAATCATCGCCGATACCGTCATTTTCAGTGATGCGCTCGACAGCGATTTTATCGACTGTATCGCAAAATCACTCATCGGCGTTCCTTTCACGTCCCGCGACATGGCTGAGCGCGTCGAATCTCTCGGGTGTACGGAAGAAACGATCGGTGACATCTCGCAAACGGTCATCGCGCACGATATTGCACGAACCTTGCTGGATGAAGCGTTCTAATTGTCTCGTCTTACAGAGTTGATTCGGTCAGAACTTTCTTCTCGTACAGGCGGATCACGGGAATCGACAACGGGATCGCCAAGAGTCCGTAGACGATGCCGCCGGGGATATCGAGGACGACGTGCTGTTTCGTGGTGACGGTAGAGATGGCGATGAGTCCGAAATAAATCGTTACCAGAAGTTTCACCCATAGTTTCGCCTCGCGGAAAAACCAGATCATGACCATGGTGATGACGCAGTTAATCACATGTATAGAAGGAAAACCGCAATAGTGGTTATCGACGCGGTAGACGATGGCAAGTATCTTTGAAAAGATGTCGGTCCCCGCAAAAACTTCTTCGTAAGGGCGTGGAATCATCGTCTGAAAAAACGGAAAAGTTACATTGGCCATCAACTGACCGATGCCCAACGTGATTAAGTAACGCCGCATCAGATGGCGATCGTAAAAGAAGTAAACGACAGCAAGCGCAATAATCAGCGGCGCCCACGACATATAGATGACAATCGTCCAAGGCATGAGCGGGATGACCTGATCGAAAGGAATCGATAGATCACGCACCGTTCCAAAAGGACGATTCAGAAGCTCCATCACCCACATAGAGGCAAAAAAGACGGCAATCAACACGGCATCTCGCCAGAAATGGCGACAATAACGAAGGTAGGAACCTTTAACTTTGAATGAAGGGGTCGAGGGTTTTTCTACTCTTCTTATCTCTTGCATAACATTTTCCTTGCTTTCATTGTTTTATAAGAAGTCGTCAATCACATATGAATACTTTAGGGCTTCCTTGCGATCGATTCAACATTGTCGCATAGTCGACTCATCCGTACGATCGACAGACAGCAGGCAGTTTCACTTAGTGTACCGTTCGAAACAATAATGAGCGCATTAGACGGCGTGCGTTGGCTTTCTCGCGCATACTTTGTTCAGGAATCGACCAAAAGCGTACAGGAGTAAAATCAAGAGCTCGTACCCGATTAACATGATCAGATAGTAGAGAAACGGCGGGAATGACAGCACGAAATCCTTAAGCGATCCGGGCGGGAACAGCAAGTAACCGTAGTTGAACTTAAGCTCAGCACGTGCGATAAACGTTCCGTTAAACGCCGCATTGAACAGAATCAGAAAGACATTGTACACGAACGTGACGATCAGCGCGAGTTTCAATCCTTTCTTTTCAAACTGATAGTCCAAGACGAATACGACGTAGCAGATGGCCCATCCGAGCAGCAGGTGAACGATAAAGAATTGGAAATTTGTGTAATGCGGAAAGTCAAATCGGTAGAGATCCATAAAGATCATTGAAAAAATCGTCCCGAGCGCTCCCCAAAAAATCCAAATCGGTCGCAAAACCTTAACGCCGAAGACGAGATCGAGAATGAGAAGCGGCACGGCGATGCGACAATGGTAGAGGGGCAGGCTCAGCTCAAGGTTAAAATAACCGGATATAAACTGCCAACTGTAGAGCACTACTTGATCGACTAGGAGAATCACGCCCATCGCTTTCGCGATGCATGCGGGATTGCGCAATTTCGACAGACGATCGCGCGACAGAAAAAGGAACACCATCGCGCCGAGCCATAATACATACAATCCGATCTTTAACGGAAGCGGAATGATGATAGGCAATTCCCGTTCAACACCGCTAAAAAAACTTAAAACGAAATTCATTTTCTCTCCTCACCGAAAGCGGCATTCAATGTCTCGGCGATCGAGAAAATCTGTTCAGCCGTTACCCAACATGCCTCTATTGCATTGATACGTGTATTCAAATATACATCGCCATTATACGCGATAATAGGCAGTCTTCATACCCTTCGCGTCGCGGATTCTTCGGTAGATAATTTGCTGTCTGAATGACAGAACAAATTAGACAGCGTGAGACAACAAAAAATTCCCGGTCTCCCCGTTCGAATAAGATCGTATGTGAGACCGGGAACTCGTTCCCTCGGAAAATATTCAATTATCTAGGACATGTCACCAATTCCGGTGACCGCTCACTTGTTATTTCCCGTTACGAGCGCGATTTCTGCCTTGGTTCTCTGCGCGGCGCTGTTCTCTCGTTTCGTAATTCGGGCAAGTCTCGTCGCAGTTCTCTCCGACCTGTCCGTCACAAATGCGGTTCGCGCGGTTCTCTGC